>CANRQE010000015.1 GCA_947632705.1 uncultured Coprococcus sp.
TATAACTACCTTCTTCTCATTTTTCTTTAATAAAAACAGAATCTTCAATGCCTCCAGAACTGATTTTGCTTTCAGGCTGGAAGTTCCTCCCACATAATGGATCGGGATTTCCGCATAACTATAATCCCTGCAGTAATACTTCATCTCTGTCTGATACATATGTCCGGTTGACAGGAACTGACCAAAGTCCATCCTTTTTAGCACATCCGCCTGAAATCCTTCATATCCACTGGTCATATCCCGTAGCTTTGTTCCGAGGATCAGATTGGCAAGGAAGGTGCCACCACGGCTTAAAATCTTTCTATAAAAGGAAATATTTGTATCAGATCCGCCTTTGATAAATCTGGAGCCCCAGACACAATCCGTTCCTTTCTCCAGCTCTTCTATAAACCCTGGCAGTTCCTCCGGCTTATGGCTGCCTCCGCCATCCATCTCAATAATCTGCTCTGCACCATCTTTTAATGCGCACTGAAATCCATAGAGATAACAGCTGATCAAGCCCTTGGATTCTTTATAGAAAATACAACGTACTTTCTGTTCATATTTTAATTCCGCATTTCTGATGATCTCCTCTGTCCTGTCTTTTGAAAAAGCATCAATAATAAGATACAGATACAGATTATCATACTGATATGCCATAATCTTGTCAATCACCTGTTCCATTGTGGCTTCTTCATTTGCAACAGGCATAACAATGATAGTCTTCTTCATATTTAAACTCCCTGTTTTTCGTTTATCAGATGTCCCTTTACACATGTTTGAAGCAGTCAGTCAACGCAACCATGTGCATGCTGTAGTAGTAAAAAGAGGTGACCATGGATTATATCCTGTAATCCCTGATCATCTCTTTCATATACCGTCTGTCTATTTTTTTTCAATATATCCCTGCGCTTTTAACAGTTCTGCACATAGAATCGCACCGCCTGCTGCACCTCTGACCGTATTATGGGACAGCCCGATAAACTTCCAGTCATAGACTGAATCTTCTCTGATCCTTCCGACACTGATCCCCATACCATTTTCATAATCTACATCCAGACTGACCTGAGGACGGTTCTCCTCCTCCAGATACTGGATGAACTGCTTCGGTGCACTTGGAAGATTCAGTTCCTGCGGAATGCCCCTAAAGGTTACCAGTTTATCAATCAGCTGTTCCTTTGTGGGTTTCTTCTTAAACTTCACAAATACGGCTGCTGTATGTCCATTTAAAACAGGCACCCTGATACACTGACAGGTAATCACCGGAGATTCCGCCGGTACGATTACACCGTCCCGGATTTCACCCCAGATACGAAGCGGTTCCTTCTCGGACTTTTCCTCTTCCCCTCCAATATACGGAATAATATTTCCCATCATTTCCGGCCAGTCCCTAAAGGTTTTTCCGGCGCCGGAAATTGCCTGATAAGTGGTTGCCACTACTTCATATGGTTCAAATGCTTTCCACGCAGTTAACACCGGTGCATAAGACTGAATGGAGCAATTGGGCTTTACAGCCACAAACCCTCTTGCAATGCCAAGTCTTTTTCTTTGAAAATCAATGACCTGCATATGTTCCGGATTGATTTCCGGAACCACCATCGGAACATCCGGAGTCCATCTATGTGCAGAATTATTGGATACAACCGGCGTTTCCGTTTTTGCATAAGCCTCCTCAATAGCCTTGATCTCGTCCTTGGTCATATCTACGGCGCTGAATACAAAGTCTACCGTTGATGCAACCTGTTCCACCTCGTTAACATTATATACAATCAGATCCTTCACTGCTTCCGGCATCGGCGTATCCATCTTCCATCTGTCACCGACCGCTTCCGCATATGTTTTGCCTGCACTCCGCGGGCTGGCAGCTACCGTTACTACTTCAAACCATGGATGATGTTCCAACAGAGCTATAAATCTCTGCCCTACCATACCGGTTGCACCAAGAATCCCTACTTTTAATTTTTCGCTCATCTTCTATACCTCGTCTTATTTAATTACACGAACCTTTACAACTCCGTCAATAGCTTCCAGCGCCTGTATATCCTCCGGACTCGATTTGGCACCAATATCCAGTACAGAATATGCATGTTCTCCCTTAGCCTGACTGATCATACCTGCCACATTGATTCCATGCTTCGCAAAAACGCCGGTAAACTGGGTCAGCATATTCGGTATATTCTTATGGCAGATTGTGATACGTTCTTCATCGGCACAGACACCCATATTGACAGTCGGATAGTTGACGGAATTTTTGATATTTCCGTTTTCGATAAAGTCTATAATCTCCTTACATGCCATAATTGCACAATTATCCTCAGACTCTTCCGTGGATGCGCCCAGATGCGGGAGCGCAATCACATTCGGAACGCCTGCAACCAGCGGATTCGGGAAATCCGTAAGATATTTTGCGACCTTCCCGGAAGCAAGCGCCACTTTGATATCCTCTTCATTTACCAGAATATCCCTTGCAAAATTCAGAATCTTCACTCCGTCTTTCATCATCGCAAACGCATCTGCGTTTAACATTCCGGTTGTTGCAGGCAGGGCAGGCACATGAATCGTAATATAATCACATTCTTTATAGATATCCTCTACATTTGTGATATGCCTGATATATTTGGAAAGTCCCCATGCGGCGTCAACGGAGACAAACGGATCATATCCATATACTTCCATACCCAGTCTGACACCGATATTGGCAACCTTGGCACCAATGGCACCAAGCCCGATCACACCCAGCTTCTTACCGGAAATTTCATGACCGGCAAATTCCTTTTTCTGCTTTTCAACCTTTTTCGCAATATCCGGGTCATCCGCATTTTCCTTTACCCAGTTATAGCCTCCGATCAAATCTCTGGAAGCAAGCAAAAGTGCTGCAATTACAATTTCCTTTACACCGTTGGCATTTGCACCCGGCGTATTAAAAACAACAATTCCTTTTTCCGCACATTGCTCAAGCGGAATATTGTTTACGCCTGCGCCGGCTCTTGCTACTGCCAGCAGCTTATCCGGCAATTCCATATCATGCATGGATGCACTCCTGACAAGCACGGCGTCAGCCTCCTCGTATGTATCTGTCACCTCATATGTATCCGGCAGCAAATCCATACCACAGGCAGCTATCGGATTTAAACATTTAATTTTTACTGACATGTCTGTTTTCTCCTCTAATCTTATTATTCTTGAATCCTTTTTGACGGGATCATGAATGTTCCTCTTCAAATTTCTGCATAAATGCAACCAGTTTTTCAACCCCTTCAATCGGCATTGCATTGTAAATGGATGCCCGCATACCGCCGACAGACCTGTGTCCCTTCAGATTGACAAATCCGGCCGCAGTTGCTTCTTTTACAAATTTTGCATCCAGTTCTTCATTGCCTGTCACAAAAGGAACATTCATCAGCGAACGGTCCTCCTTTACAACAGTTCCCCGAAACATTTTGGAGCTGTCTAAGAAATCATAAAGGATTGCCGCTTTTTTCTCATTATGTACCTTCATTGCAGCAAGACCGCCCATTTCCTTTACCCATTTGAACACCTTGCCGCAGATATAGATTCCATAGCATGGGGGCGTATTGTAAAGAGAATCATTGTCTGCCTGCGTCTTATATTTTAACATTGTCGGACAAAACGGCATAACATCATCCCGGATCAGATCCTCCCTGATAATTGCGACCACCACGCCTGCCGGTCCCACATTCTTTTGAACGCCGAAATAAATCAGGCCGTAATCAGAAACATTGATTGGCTGGGACAGAATGTCAGACGACATATCCGCCACCAGGATCTTTCCCTTGGTATTCGGAAGGGTATGGAATGTCGTTCCATAAATTGTATTGTTGTGACAAATATAAACATAATCCGCATCTTCATCAATCGGAAGATCAGAACAATCCGGAATATAAGAAAACGTTTTATCGGCCGAAGATGCTACGGCCACCGCTTTTCCATATTTTTTGGCCTCTTCATATGCTTTTTTTGCCCACTGCCCGGTAATGATATAATCTGCCACACCGTTTTTCATCAAATTCATCGGAATGGCCGCAAACTGCTGGGATGCGCCTCCCTGTAAAAACAGTACCTTATAATTATCCGGAATTTCCAGTATATCCCGCAAATCCTGTTCGGCTTCTTTTATAATCGCATCAAAAGCCTTGGATCGATGGCTCATCTCCATAACACTCATACCTGTGCCTCTGTAATCCAGCATCTCTTCTGCTGCTTCTTTTAATACCACCTCAGGTAACACAGATGGTCCTGCTGAAAAATTAAACACTCTTGCCATAAATTTTTTCTCCTTTAATATTATTTTCCTGTGTAACCAATATCCTAGTCGTCCAGATCTGCTTCTGAAAAACAGGTATCTATTGCTGCGCCGGGTGCCACCATCGGCCATACCTTATCATCCTCATGGATCATAACATCAATGACCACAGGTCCTTTTGCATCAAGTGCAGTCTGCATAGCCTGCTCAAACTCAGAAAGTGTCGTAACCCTGATGCCTACGGCTCCCAGTCCTTCTGCAACCTTTACAAAGTCTACAGAATCATTCAGTACGGTATTGGAATATCTGTGCCCGTAAAATAGAGTCTGCCACTGACGTACCATTCCCAAAACATGATTGTTCAAAACGACCTGAATGATCGGAACCTGATATCTGGATGCTGTCGCTATTTCATTCATATTCATACGGAAGCATCCGTCTCCCGCTATATTAATGACTGTTTTTTCCGGACGACCGTATTTTGCGCCGATTGCTGCACCAACACCAAATCCCATGGTTCCAAGTCCTCCTGAGGACAACAGCGTTCTCGGTTCTTTATAAATATAATTCTGCGCCGCCCACATCTGATGCTGTCCGACATCCGTAGTGATTATAGCATTTCCTTCTGTCATTTCATAGATTTTTTTGATCACAACCGGACCTGTCAGAGCATTCTCAGGATACGGATCCGGATTCTGCTTTGCAAGCTCTTCTATTTCCGCCATCCATGCTCTGTTGGACTGGGCCGGAAGCTTACTGTTTAACATTGCCAGAATCTCCTTGGCATCCCCTATAATACTGGCGCTGGTAGGAATATTTTTATCGATTTCCGCTGCATCAATATCGATATGTATGATTTTCGCATTCGGCGCAAATTTTGCTGCATTGCCGATCACTCTGTCCGAAAAACGGGCGCCGATCACAATGACCAGATCGGACCGGGAAACGCCTAAATTCGAGGTCTTCGTTCCATGCATACCAATCATACCGGTATATCTGACATTGCCTCCGTCAAAAGCGCCCTTTCCCATTAATGTATCACAAACCGGAGCATCTACCTTTTCCACAAATTCTTTTAATTCTTCTGATGCACCGGAGGTTACCACACCGCCTCCTACCAGAATATACGGTCTGCGGGAAACCTTGATCATATCAATTACCTTACTGACCGCTTCCGCCTCAATCGTATCTGTCTGTCTCTGAACCGTCTCCGGCTTCATTGGAACATATTCCGTCTCTGCCGCCGTTACATCCTTGGTTATATCTACCAATACAGGACCCGGTCTTCCCGTTTTTGCGATCTTAAAAGCCCTCCTGATTGTCGGTGCCAGATCCTCCACCTGCTTGACAATAAAGCTATGCTTGGTAATCGGCATTACAACGCCGGCAATATCTACTTCCTGGAAGCTGTCTTTCCCCAGCATATTAACACCTACATTCGCCGTGATAGCTACAACCGGAACAGAATCCATATATGCTGTTGCAATTCCAGTTACCAGATTGGTTGCTCCCGGACCGGAGGTTGCCATACAAACGCCGACCTTTCCGGTCGCTCGCGCATAACCGTCTGCAGCATGTGCCGCCCCCTGTTCATGGGAAGTCAATACATGATGAATCTCATCCTGATGCTGATACAATGCATCATAGACATTTAAAATGGTGCCTCCCGGATAACCGAATACAGTATCGACTCCCTGTTCCTTTAAACACTCTATTACAATTTCAGAACCTGATAATTTTGCCATTTTTGATCTCCTCTTACTTTCCTGGTACTTCTAAGACAGCGCCTCTGTTACCCGATGTGACCATAGCCTGATATCTGGCAAGATATCCGGTCGTAACCTTAGGCTCTCTCGGCTTCCATGCGGCTCTTCTCTGCTCCAATATTTCATCCGGTACAGCCAGAGTCAGCGTATGGTTGTCAATATCTATCTGAATGATATCCCCTTCTTCTACCAGTGCAATCGGTCCTCCTACGGCTGCCTCCGGAGATATATGTCCGATTGAAGCGCCCCGGCTGGCACCTGAGAACCGGCCGTCTGTGATCAATGCAACAGATGAGCCAAGTCCCATACCCGCAATCGCTGAAGTCGGATTTAACATTTCCCGCATGCCCGGTCCTCCTTTTGGACCCTCATATCTGATTACAACCACATCGCCTTCCACAATTCTGCCGCCTTTGATTGCTTCAATCGCATCCTCTTCACAGTCAAACACTCTGGCAGGGCCTTCATGCACCATCATTTCCGGTACAACAGCGGAACGTTTTACAACAGAACCGTCCGGTGCCAGATTTCCTTTTAATACTGCAAGACCTCCTGTTTTACTATATGGACGATCCAACGGCCTGATAACCTCAGGATTTCTATTGACAGCTCCTGCAACTGCCTCACCTATCGTTTTACCTGTGACTGTCATGCAGTCCTCATTGATAAGACTTAATGTCTTTAACTGGTTTATAACCGCATAAACACCGCCGGCTTCATTCAGATCTTCCATATAGGTCGGTCCCGCAGGTGCCAGATGGCACAGGTTCGGAGTTCTCTCACTAATCTCATTTGCAAAGGATATATCAAAGTCAAAACCGATTTCATGTGCAATTGCCGGGATATGCAGCATGGAGTTTGTAGAGCAGCCAAGTGCCATATCTACAGTCAGGGCATTGATGATTGCTTCTTTTGTAATAATATCCCTGGGTCTGATATTCTTTCGGTACATCTCCATAACTGCCATTCCCGCATGCTTTGCAAGCTTCAGTCTTTCCGAGTAAACTGCCGGAATCGTTCCGTTACCCGGAAGGCCCATTCCAAGCGCCTCTGTCAGGCAGTTCATGGAATTAGCGGTATACATTCCGGAACAGGAACCACAGGTCGGACAGGCTTTACATTCAAATTCATTGACATCCTCCTTTGTCATGGTGCCTGCAGTATAGGAACCAACCGCTTCAAACATACTGGATAAGCTGGTTTTATGTCCCTTTACATGTCCTGCGAGCATCGGCCCGCCGGATACAAATACCGTAGGAACATTCACCCTGGCTGCCGCCATCAGAAGTCCCGGTACATTCTTATCACAGTTAGGAATCATAACCAAAGCATCAAACTGATGGGCGATAGCCATTGCCTCTGTAGAATCTGCGATCAGATCCCTGGTCACCAGAGAATATTTCATACCGATATGCCCCATCGCAATACCGTCACAGACTGCAATAGCCGGAAACATAACCGGTGTTCCGCCTGCCATCGCAACTCCCATTTTTACTGCCTGTGCAATCTTGTCCAGATTCATATGTCCCGGTACAATCTCATTATAGGAACAGACAATCCCAACCAGTGGTTTTTCCATTTCCTCTTCTGTCATTCCAAGTGCATGAAACAGAGAACGATGCGGAGCCTGCTGCATTCCTTTTTTTACATTATCACTTTTCATTCTTCTATCTCTCCTTTATATTCTTGCTGCTATCAGATCTCCCATTTCTGAACAGGAAACCTGCTTTGTTCCTTCCGATACGATATCACAGGTACGATACCCTTCTTTTAACACCTGCTTTACTGCCGCTTCAATGCCATCCGCCTCTTTATCCAGATCGAACGTATACCGAAGCATCATCGCTGCAGACAAAATGGTTGCAATCGGATTTGCCTTGTTCTGGCCTGCAATGTCCGGTGCAGAACCGCCGCTTGGCTCATACATTCCGAACTTCGTCTCATTTAAAGATGCCGAGGCCAGCATACCGATGGAGCCTGTGATCATGGAGGCCTCATCGGATAAGATATCTCCAAACATATTTTCAGTCAGGACAACATCAAACTGTGCAGGGTCCTTTACTAACTGCATTGCACAGTTATCAACCAGCATATGCTCATAGGATATCTCCGGATAATCCTTCGCTACCTCTTCCACTACTTTTCTCCAGAGTCTGGAAGAGTCCAATACGTTTGCTTTATCCACAGAAGTGACCTTTTTTCTTCTCTTTCCCGCAATATCAAACGCCTTGACCGCAATTCTTCTGATTTCATTTTCATTGTAAATCAGATTATCGTGGGCAGTCAATACACCATCTATTTCCATGGTACTTCTTTCACCGAAATACAATCCCCCGGTCAGTTCCCGCATAATCAGCATATCAAACCCCTTATCTGCAATTTCTGCTTTCAGCGGGCATGCTTCCTTTAATTCCTCATAAAGATTTGCCGGTCTGAGATTTGCGAACAGTCCCAGTTCCTTTCTGATTTTCAAAAGTCCGGCCTCCGGTCTCAGCTCAGGCGGAAGCTGATACCAGGGTGAAGTAGACGTATTGCCTCCGATGGAACCAAGTAAAACCGCATCTTTGGATTTTGCTATGGCTACCGCTTCATCCGTAAGCGGAACTCCTGTTGCATCAATAGAACAGCCTCCCATCAGAATCTGCTCATATTGAAAACTGTGATCATATTTCTTTCCCACAGCATCTAATACCTTTATTGCTTCTGTCACAACCTCAGGTCCGATACCGTCTCCCTTAATAACGGCCAGATTACATTCCATTTTCTCTTCCTCCGACTTACTTATTATTGATATAGTTGATCAGTCCCTCATTGCGAATAATTTCCTGCATAAACGGAGGGAATGCCTGACCTTTAAATTCCGTTCCTTTGGTCCTGTTATAGATCATACCGCTGTCAAAATCAATCTCCACCGTATCACCCGCATCAATCCCGTCAGCGGCTTCCGGACATTCTATAATCGGCAGTCCGATATTGATGGCATTTCTGTAAAAAATTCTGGCAAATGTCTCTGCAATCACGCAGCTGATACCGGAAGCTTTAATCGCAATCGGTGCATGCTCTCTGGACGAGCCGCATCCGAAATTTTTCTTTGCCACCATAATATCTCCCGGTTTTACCCTGTTTACAAAATCCTTGTCAATATCCTCCATGCAATTCTTCGCCAGCTCCGCCGGATCCGAAGAATTCAGATATCTTGCGGGAATTATAACGTCAGTATCCACATTATCCCCGTATTTGTGAACTGTACCACATGCTTTCATATGAAACCTCCAATCTACTTTCTATAATCCAAGCTCACACGGACAACTGATTTTACCTGTAATTGCAGAAGCCGCTGCAACAGCAGGACTTGCAAGATAAACTTCAGAATCCACATGACCCATCCGTCCGACAAAGTTTCTGTTCGTTGTCGATACCGCACGCTCTCCTGCGGCCATAACACCCATGTGTCCGCCGAGGCATGGTCCGCAGGTCGGTGTAGAGACAATGGCTCCGGCCCGGACAAAAATTGTCATCAAACCTTCTTCAATGGCCTGCAAATAGACCTCCTGCGTTCCCGGAATCACAATTACCCTGACGCCGTCTGCAACCTTTCTGCCCTTCATAATCTCTGCTGCAATACGAATATCCGAAATACGTCCGTTTGTACAGGAACCGATTACCACCTGATCAATCTTTATTTCCCCCACCTCATCAATAGGCTTCGTATTTTCAGGCAGATGCGGAAATGCTACAGTCGGCTTTAAGGTGGACAGATCAATCGTATATTCTTCATCATAAACTGCATCCGCATCGGCTTCATACTTTGTATATGTTTTTGTGGAATGGGCTTTCATATATTCCTCTGTTAATTCATCAACAGGAAAGATTCCGTTCTTCGCCCCGGCTTCAATTGCCATATTCGCAATGGTAAACCGGTCGTCCATAGTCAGGTTTTTGATGCCTTCTCCGACAAATTCCATAGATTTATAAAGAGCGCCATCCACACCAATCATACCGATAATATGTAAGATTACATCTTTGCCGCTGACCCATTTGGCTTTCTCCCCCACAATGTTGAACCTGATTGCGGAAGGAACCTTAAACCAGGCTTTTCCGGTTACCATGCCCGCTGCCATATCCGTACTGCCTACCCCTGTAGAGAACGCTCCGAGGGCACCGTAAGTACAGGTATGGGAATCCGCTCCGATACAGGTTTCCCCGGCTACGATCAATCCCTTTTCCGGAAGCAGGGCATGCTCTATACCCATAGCCCCGACATCAAAAAAGTTTACAATTTCATTCTCAGCCGAAAACTGTCTGACACACTTACAGTGTTCTGCGCTTTTAATATCCTTATTCGGTGTAAAATGATCCATAACCAGAGCAATCTTTGTTTTATCAAAGACCTCCTTCTTATGGAATTTTTCCATCTCATGGATTGCCACAGGGGTTGTAACGTC
Source organism: uncultured Coprococcus sp. (assembly GCA_947632705.1). GTDB lineage: Bacteria > Bacillota > Clostridia > Lachnospirales > Lachnospiraceae > Coprococcus. The sequence goes on from CANRQE010000015.1 coordinate 10,455, forward strand.
ATTTCCCAACACCAGATCAAGGTCTGCTTCAATTAACTGCCCGGCCTCTACAGAATCAAGTCCCGCATGATAAGCTAATATTTTCTGTGTCATCGTCATTCCCATATGTATATGCCTCCTAATATAAATGTTGCCTTGATTTTAACACACCAGGTGCTATAATGAAAATACATAATAGTAATATTTTTTATAACTATAGGTTATAGTGTTTGTGATACACATAATTGATGGATACCATATATCCGTAAATTATCAATCCATATCATGTAAAAATATCAGGAGAAACAGAATGGAACATCTGAATCTATACTCTATTTTTCATACCGTAGCAAAAACAGGCAATATCAGCAAAGCTGCAGCCCAGTTATTTATCAGCCAGCCGGCCGTCAGTAAAGCCATACGCAAGCTGGAAGAGGAAATGGGAACAACGTTATTTGACAGGAGCTCCAGAGGAGTGATTCTGACTGATGAGGGCCGGATTCTCTTTGACTATGTTGAACGCGCCTTTGAAAATCTGTCAAAAGGGGAAGAGCATATACGCAAATATACGGCGCTTGGTCTCGGACATATAAGAATCGGGGTCAGTACATCTTTGTGCAAGCATATCCTGTTAGATTATCTCAAGAATTTTATAAAAGAATATCCCCATATCAAGGTCAGCATCGACTGTCATTCTACCATCAATACATTAAAGCTGCTGAAAAATGATGAGATTGATATCGGTCTGATCTGTGATACTACGCTTCCGAAGGATACCATTTATAAACCTGTAATGGAAATCCATGATATTTTTGTTGCCAGCGCTGACTATATGGATCATTTTCATATGCGGGAAAAGGATTCCGAAGAGCTGCCTGAGGAATCACTGTCATCCGGTATTCTGGCCGGTAATTTTGCATCCCTGATCAGAACTTTTCCAAAGAGTTCTAATCTGCAGGAACTCAGGAACCTGCAGCAGTCTCCTGTAAGGAATCCGGATACCGGCGATACATCAAGGACGAAAGAACTTTTAGAAAAATCCACGCTGATGGTTCTTGAAGAATCCAATGTAACCAGGGACCACGTTGACAAATATCTGGCAGACCAGAATATTCACTGTGAACAGATCCTGGAAGTCAATAACATGGATCTGCTCATTGATTTTGCCTCTATCGGTATGGGGATTGCCAGTGTTGTCCGGGAGTTTGCACAGGAGCAATTAGAATCCGGACAGATCATAGAACTTCCGCTTTCCGTTCCGATTGAAAAAAGGACAGTCGGATTTGCATATTCCCAAAAAAGCACAAAATCCACTGCCCTTCAAAAATTTATAGACTATTGCAAAATATAATCCTTCGTTTACGTTTCCAGGTTCTTCTTCCGTTTTCCTGCATAGACTGCATTTATAATTACCAGGAGAAAACCAAATATAGAAAGTCCGATACCGGTCTTAAGCCCATAAGTAAAATACCGGAATTCGACCGTATGCTTTCCGGCCGGCACCCGGACACCGGTCATGGCATCCCCGATTTTTACGATTTCCGTCTTTTTCCCGTCTACATAGGCTGTAAACCCTTTATAATATGGTATAGAAGTATAGAGGATGCCGTCTTTTGCAGCATCTACTGTTCCTGACACAGAGGTATCTTCAAACGTATCAATATTATATACGGATTCCCGCATCTTTGCCAGAGCCTCCTGCATGACATCATCATGATATTGGTAGAAACAGACATATATATCGGCTTCTCCCTGTATGGACGATACATCTGATAAAAGAATTTGCAATATCTGTCCACGCTCCACATTTCCAATATGAATCGTGCTGGCATCATCCTGAATCGCTCTCTCGTCATTATAAATCAATTCTCCGTCAAGATATACATTACAGCTCTGCCTATTGGTGCTTTTAGAATAAAAGTATAAATCCATATTCTCAGGTATCTCCATACTCAGCAAAATAGAAGCATATCTATCAGCTTCTTCATCTTGATTAATATAATGATAGACTCCATTCTCATATGAAAGCACCTCACATGCAGCATATTCAACTGCAGCATCTTCAAAGTTTACTTCAGTAAACAGATTTCCACAATTTAACACACCGTTTGAAAAATTATTTTGTGATTCAAATATATTTTTGTCATCCAAATTCCAGAATAAAACATTCTCCGGCAAAACATAACCAAGCCCTACAAGATTATCTGCTTCATATACACCAAATCCGTCTTCCTGTCTGGAAAGACTATAACCCCCAAACCGTCCCGGAAGATCAGTCAGAACATATCTCACATTAAACAATACTGATGTGAGCGGTGTTGTTCCCTGATATGTATAAATAACTTCCGCATTTCCATCAGAAAGTCCTACCTTCCCAAATAATTTTAACAAATCTGAATGAATGGCTGATGCAAAAATATCTGTCTGGGAATAAGCAAAGAATTTCTGACCGGATATCAGAAAAGCAGTCTTACGTTCTCCTGATTCAACAGTAATATCGTCATATTCTGCCATCCATGCACCGGTTCCTTTCATCGCATCCGTACGGTCTGAAACACTGTCTGCATTTGAAAAAAACAGGTTTGTCAAAATTTCCACAAACCCAATCATGCATAATTGAATGATAAATATATTTCTGCTATAATTGTGTCTTACAAATAATGCTAAACCAATCAATACACATAAAATCAGACAAAACGTCCCCAGATAGCATACAGCAGAATCCTGCAGATTACTGTTAAACAAAGCAAACCCATAAAAAACAGCCATAATCAAACCGACCATTCCAACATGCCGAAACCGTATTTCATCCAAATGATACAAACTTTCAAATGCAGTCAATAACAAAAGAAAAATCAACATAAACGCATATCGGTTTGTATACATATGTGGAATTGCACAGCCATGCATGAGCCAGTATAAACCAATCCAGTTCATAGCCATAACTAGAAAAATAATCTCTGAAAATCTTTTAATTTTATTTGTCCGGCTGATATTTTTATTGAAAAAATAAACTACAGACAAAACAATCACAAAAATACCGCAGTAATTATTCTGGGTAAAAAGGTCTTCCCCTACTATTTTTAAATCATGCGCCCAAAAGAAACCATTGATAAAATTACCCAAATCGTCATGACGACCAATTCCAAAATCAGATATTGAATACCAATTTGAATTATTTCTCCCCAGAACTGCCAAAAAGGACGGGATTAATACAAATGCTGCGCATAGAGCGGTAATCACAGAAGAAGATACAAATCTGAAAAAGGCCTTTTTCCAATGTTTAAAATTCTCTTTACTTTGTTCAATAAAACAAATAACTGCCCAGATACATAAAAACCATGCAAAATAAAAATTTGATATAAAGCCAAGAAACAACGTAACCATATACAATCTGCTATCCTGTTTCTGCACAAGATATTCTGTTCCCAGCATGATAAGCGGAACGACCATTAAGCCCAACATCCACATCAGATTATATTTATACGCCAGAATATAATCACATAAAGCATATGCTGAAGAAAAAAGCATACAGACATAAATATTCCATTTCTCTGTCTTTATTCTGTTCATTTGCGTATGCATAAGAAAATACATAAACGCAACTGCACATCCACCCGTCTGCAGTAAAATCGAGCAAATCATCCCAAGTTCAATATGGGTTCTGCCAAATAACAATACAATCCAGTTACATGGATTAGACATATAATACCAAAAGTTTGATAAAAAATCGAAGCCCATTCCGGTATCCCATGAAAATAAAAATGATTTTTTCTCAGCAATTCTATCATAGAGCAGTTGAAAAAATTGAATATATTGATTTCGGGAATCTCCAATTAAAGTTGAACAATCCTCTCCAAATGGATAGCATTGCTTGATCGCCATACTTATCAACAAGGTAAGCACAGGTATCGCAAAAGAAATCATATAAAAAAATTTGTTTTTATGTTTTCTGTAAAATTGCTCCATATCCCTTTCTCCTTATCTTTTAAATCTGCCATTGCTTTTTCTGATATAAAACACATATCCTGATACCCAGATCAACCCTATGAAAGATAAAATAGCACCTGTCTTGAAACCATATGTAAGATATCTAAACTCAACCTCATGATGTCCCGGCTCCATATAAATTCCTACCATTGCATCCCCGATTTTTATGATTTCCGTTTTTTTACCATCCACATATGCAGTAAATCCCTTATAATATGGTATAGACATATGAAGAATTCCTTTTTCAGCAACATTGACAGTTCCCGATATCCGGGTATCTTCAAACGTTTCAATCACATATATCGATTTTTTCATTTCCTCTATACAATCCTGCATCACATCATCATGATATTCATAAAAATCAATATAAACAGTCCCTGTCTCTAAAATTTCAGATGTATTATAAACACTAAAAAGAACTCTCTGACCCTTTTTCAAATCCCCCAGATTTACCATTGTCCCGGGGCTGCTATATACTCCGGTTTGATTCAGCATTTCTTCATCATCAATGGAAAAACGTACAACTGTACCATTATCATCGTGTGCATATGCATAAAGATGCATATCGTATGGGACATCAAAGACCATACCCGTTCCTGCCAGAGAATCCGGATCAAAATTAGTATTATAATATGTAATGGAAGTATCCGTATGACTCATGAGAATACAATTTATGACTGGATATTCCAATACCTCCAGTTCTACCTTTGAGAAAATATTTCCCTTCCCCAATATTTCATTTGTAAATTCATTCTGCACCTCAAACGGATTTTGATCCATATCCCAGTCTGCAACCGATTCCGGTAGTACAAAACCAAAACCAACCAGATTGTCTGTACTAAAAATACCATAGGCTTCTGTACTCTGTTCAGTATTCAGATACATTTCCTCTGCTAATCGATAACCGCCATAATATGCCGGCTGATTCGTCAAAATATTCTTCACATTAAACAAGATATCTGTAAGAGGCGTCGTTCCTCTGAAAACATAACTTCCCCCATTCATTTGAATCGTTAATCCCAGCTTTTTAAAACAGGAAACCATATCAGAATTAATTGCAGACGAAAAAATATTTGTATCAGAATATGTAAAACAATTCCGGTCAAACATCCATGCAGTATTTCTTTCTCCCGCTGCTTTATCCATATGTTCATAATCATCTTTCCACTGTTCTGCATAGATTTCTCTTTCCCGGAATATATCATAGTTTTTTACATTTACAAAAAAGAAATTAGAAATTAATTCCGCAAATCCCAGAATAATAATGTTCAAATAGAGACTTTCCAGCTTAATACTATTCCTTTTATACAAAATCAGGCAGATAAAAAGATAACATATGATCATAATGCTGCCCATATAGCAATAAAATTCCCGTAGATCATTCCCTACTATAAAGCAAAGACATATGATTGCTAATAAGCCGGCAAAAGCTCCTGCCATATAACGATACCGAATTTCTCGTAAAATCTGTATTCCTTCAAAACCGGTAATAATAAGCAATAAAATCAATATAATGGCAAATCTCTCAGAAAACATATGCGGAAAGGAAAATCCATGTAATAAAAATATGGTCGCCGCCCAATTTAAGCTGACAGATAAAATAACAATTTCTGTTGCCCTTTTTATCTTCTGCAGAATTCCAATATCCGGACGAAAGAAATAGAACCAGACAAACACCAATACAAATATTCCAAAATAATTATTATTTGTAAACATAGTACTTCCAGAGCTGTCAATACTTCCCGCCCAAAACATTCCCTGAAAAAAATTACCAATATTTCCTACCGAGCCAAAATCCACAGACATTGTGTATGGGTCTTTTCTATTCAGAACAAATAAATAACATGGTACCAATACAACTGCAGCACATAATGCAGCAGTAATAGAAGATATGGCATAGCGGATGCCCCGATTGATTCCATTTTTTATGGTCCCCTTTTTCTGATCAACGAACCAAAGAACAGACATCAGGCAAACAAACCATGCAAAATAAAAATTAGTCAATAAACACAATGTCAATGTTCCAAAATAAAGATATATATTTCCTGATTCCACCAGTTGTTCCACGCCCAGCAGAACAAGCGGCATTAGCATTAGACTGATCAGCCACATCAGATTATACTGATAAGCTAATATATAGTTGCACATCGCATATGCCGTTGCAAATACCATACAGACAATTGTCCGAATTTTCCCTTTTTCTAATTGATTCTTATTTGTATGAAGCAGATAATAAAACGCCGTTACTCCGCAGCCGCCCAATTGTATCAGCATTCCAAAAATCATTCCAAGTTCCATATGGTTTTTACCGAACAATAATGCAAGCCATGAAAAAGGGCTGCCCAAATAATAGCATAAATTGATATAAAAATCATATCCCATTCCACTGTTCCAGCTAAACAACAAAGATTTACCTGATGACAATCTGTCATGCAATTCTTTAAAAAAAGAGAGATACTGTGTATTGGCATCTCCCAGCAAAATTGTATAATTGCCAAAAGGATAACAATCTCTTATCACCATATGAATGATCATACATATAACCGGTATGAAAAAAACAACAAAATAGAATGGCACTATTCTGTTTTCTTTTTTTGAACATTGCATCATACAATTATTCCCCAACATCATTGCTTTTTGACCGTTTTCTTCTCAAATAGACAATTCTGCATAACAACAGTACAAAGCCAAGCAGAGACATCACAATTCCGGTTTTCAATCCATATGTGAAATAACGAAACTCTACCTTGTGCCGGCCCGCAGTTAATCTGACCCCCATCATAGCATTTCCAATCGCAATGGCTTTTTCCTTCTTGCCATCAACATATACCGTAAAGCCCTTAAAATATGGTATGGAAGTATACAGGATTCCATTGTCCTTTACATCCACCGTTCCTGATATATATGTATCCTCAAAGGTTTCAATCTCATAAACGGATTGTTTCATTTCCAATAGACATTCCTGCATAACATCTTCATGATACTGATAAAAATAAACATCTATTTGTGCCTCCTCCTGTCGCTCTGACATATCAGAAATCATCACTTCCAGTTTTTGTCCCTTGCCAATCTTTCCTATATGAATATTTCTGACATTTGCATTATACCAGATCTTATCTGCATCATCTTCATAGATAAGCTGATCATTCAGATAAATCGAGCAGACATTGTAGTTATCAGCATCGCTGTACATATATAAATCCATATCTTCAGGCACAGTACCGGAAAACAGCATCGTTGCATAAACATCCGAAATTGCATCCTGATTTAGATATAAATATTGGTCCTCTTCCTTCCAAATCAATGAACAGGCGCTACACACAACATCGAAATCACCAAGCTCCACACGGGAAAACAAATCCTGTTTTCCCAAAACCTTATTGGAAAACTGATTCTGTACCTCAAATACATTTCCGTTCTTTACATTCCATTCTTCTGCAGCCTCAGGCAGCATAAATCCGATACCGGACAAATATTCTGATTCCAGCACATCAAAAGAACCATCTATACTAATTTTATTATAGCCTCCGAAACAATTTGGAGAATCCGTAATAACATATCTGACATTCAGCAAGGTACTTACAAGCGGAGTCGTTCCCTGATAAATATAATTGCCTTGTCCGTCTCCATATAAAAGACCTATATGATGAAAAAGATCAATCACTCCTGATTGTATGGAAGATGAAAAAATATCTGTCTGTGACCATGAAAATCCCAAATCCCTATGCATCATATATGCAGTTTTACGTTCCCCTGATTCCGTCTGTAGTTCTTGATATAATTGATCCATATCTTCATTCCCCGTTAACTGTTCCGTTCTTACCGTAACTGTATCCGCATTAGAAAAAAGAGGATTTAAAAGAAGCTCTGCAAATCCAAGAATGCACAGACTTGCTAACATAGTACCCTTTTTTATACTGTTGCGTCTGTATAAAAACAGGCAAATAAAAACAATGGTAATCAAAAACATCGTTACCAGATAACACAACAAATTATCAGTCAGAGAGCCTTTAAAAATAGCTAACAAATAACATACAATTAAAATCACACATGTAATTCCATAATAACGGAATCTGATCTTATCTATCTGATAAAGTCCTTCATAAGCGGTCATAATCAATAGAAAAATAAGTAATATCGCAAATCTGTTGGAATACATGTGCGGAATGGTTCCTCCATGCAGCAGCCAGTATGCACCAATCCAGTTCATTGCCAATACAAGAACGGCAATTTCCACAATTCGCTTTACCTTCTGCTTTAAATCTATATGTTGGTTAAAACAGTACAGACACACCAATATAATGGTAAAAATGCCACAATAATTATTCTGTGTATAAAAATCATCGCCGGTTAAAGCCATGGAATGTCCCCAGAAAAAACCATTTATAAAATCTCCGACAGATGCATGAAAGCTCATTTTAAAATCTGATAGAGTAAACCAATCTTCTGATTTTCTTCCTAAAGCTGACAAATAAGACGGAAGTAATATAGCAGAAGCACATAATGCTGAAAGAACAGAAGTTCCTACAAATTGAATAAATGCTTTCTTCCATTGGAAAAAAGTTTTCTTTTCCTGTTCAATAAAACAGATGACGGACCAGATACATAAAAACCATGCATAATAATAATTAGAAATAAATCCAAGGAACAGCAGTATCCCATACAATCTGGCATCCTGTTTGTCTACAAGATATTCTACACCTAACATAAGCAGCGGAATCAGCATCATTCCCATCAGCCACATCACATTAAATCTGTATGCAAGAATATAGTCGCACATTGCATAGGCAGTCGAAAACAACAGACAAACTGGCAGATTCCACTTCTCATCCTTCATTTTATTGATCTTTGAATGGAGCAGATAATACAGAGCAGTTACAGAACAACCGCCTACCTGTATCATGATAGAGCAAATCATCCCCAGTTCTATATGATTTTTTCCAAAAAGTAAAATAATCAGATTGACGGGATTCGCTAAATAATACCAGAAACATGTATAAAAATCAAATCCCATTCCGGCATCCCATGAAAACAAAAATGATTTATGTTCAGCTATCCGGTCAAACAACATTCTGTAAAAATGTACATGCTGATATTGAGTATCTCCAATCAATATCGTATGATCATCACCAAAAGGATATGCTTTTGCCTTATAGATCATTATGATCATCATTAATACAGGAATCATGAATGCAATTATATAAAGAACGTTTGCTTTCTTTTTTTTACACATATCTGCCCCCTACGCATCAAACTCATGTTAACTGCTCCTACCTGAAATAACCTACGCCGCTTTCAAAAATCATCTGATCCTGCTCTCCGTAAATGTTCAGGGCAACCGCCTCGCCGATACGCTCGGAATGTCCCATTTTACCAAGCACACGTCCGTCCGGACTTGTAATACCTTCAATGGCATAATAGGAACCATTGATATTATAATACTCATCCATTGTCGGATTTCCGTTCATATCTACATACTGGGTTGCGACCTGCCCATTTGCAAACAGCTTTTCACACCACTCTTTATCCGCAACAAATCGTCCCTCTCCATGGGAAACCGGTATCGTATAGACCCCGCCCAGTTCCGCTTTCATCAGCCATGGAGATTTATTTGTTACGATCTTTGTATAAACCATCTTTGACTGATGTCTGCCGATACTGTTCATGGTCAGAGTCGGGGAGTCATCCGTCTGTGGTCTGATATCCCCGTAAGGAACCAGCCCCAGCTTGATGAGCGCCTGAAAACCATTACAAATACCGAGCGCCAGTCCGTCTCTCTCATATAGCAGCTTCATGACCTCATCGGAAATCTTTGCATTTCTGAACGCCGTAGCAATAAATTTACCGGATCCGTCCGGTTCATCACCGGCAGAGAATCCACCCGGAAACATAATAATCTGCGCGTTCTGTATTGCTTTCGCAAAAGCATCCACGGAATCACGGATATCCTGTGCTGACATATTCTTAAATACAATTGTCTCTACCTCTGCACCTGCCCGTTCAAATGCTTTTGCGGAATCATATTCACAATTGGTTCCCGGAAATACAGGAATAAATACCTTCGGCTTTGCAGTCTTATTCTTTGCCGTATAGACTGTTTTCGTATCAAACAGTCCGGTTTTTATCTCTGTCTGAGGCACATCGGACTGCGTTGGGAACACCTTCTCCAGGGTCGCCGTCCAGGCTGCTACAGCTTCATCCATTGCAATCACCGCATCTCCATATACAAATGCCGGTTCTTTACATACCTTACCGACCCTCTTAACCGGAATCCCAAGTACATCCAGATTTTCCGGTTTGATTTCAAGAAGAATCGCGCCATAATCCCTGGATACCAGTTCTCTCTTTGAAACAGCCGGATCAATTACAACACCCAGCCGGTTTCCAAAAGCCATTTTGCTGACAGCCTCAATCAGGCCACCAAAGCCTATGGCATAGGCGGACTCCACCAAATCCTTCCTGATTGCCTTATGAAGCAGATCATACATATATAACACATTCTCATAAACCGGAATGTCATTCTTATCTTTCTCAATGTCAAGTCTGACTATAATATTGCCTGCCGCCTTTAATTCCGGCGTCACAACGTCCATATATCCTGCCACATCTACCGCAAATGATACAAGGGTAGGCGGCACATCAATATCATTAAAAGTCCCGGACATGCTGTCTTTTCCGCCAATGGACGGCAGTCCCATCCCTATTTGTACATCATAGGCTCCAAGCAGCGCTGCAAGCGGCTGTCCCCACCTGTATGGGTCCTCGCCCAGTCTTTTAAAATATTCCTGAAACGTCAGACGGATCTTCGACACATCTCCGCCCGCCGCCGCAATCTTGGCCACGGACAGGATTACCGCGTATATCGAACCATGATAAGGACTCCAGCTGGACAGATACGGATCAAATCCATAGCTCATCATAGTTACCGTATCCGTCTTTCCGGTCATGACCGGAAGCTTGGCTATCATCGTCTGGGTCGGCGTCATCTGATATTTTCCGCCATATGGCATCGTCACCGTACCTGCTCCGATGGAACTGTCAAACATTTCAACCAGTCCTTTCTGCGAGCATACATTCAAATCAGATAACGTCTCTAACCATGCCTGTTTTACATCTGACGGTTCTGATACCTGATCAAAATAATTATCCTGCTTATTTGGCACGGAAACCTTTACGACTGTTTCCTGATGTGCCCCGTTCGTATTTAAAAAAGCACGGGAAATGTTTACGATTTCTTTTCCTCTCCACTTCAGTACCAGTCTTGGCTCTTTTGTTACGACTGCTACCACGATTGCCTCCAGATTTTCTTCTTTCGCATAAGCCAGCATGGTATCGACATCTTTTGGATCTACCACGATTGCCATGCGTTCCTGAGATTCGGAAATCGCAAGCTCCGTTCCGTCAAGGCCCGCATATTTTTTAGGTACCTTGTCCAGATCCACCATAAGCCCATCCGCCAGTTCTCCAATGGCAACGGAAACGCCGCCCGCACCAAAATCGTTACATTTCTTAATCAGGCCTGCCACTTCTTCTCTACGGAACAGCCGCTGTATTTTTCTCTCTGTCGGCGGATTTCCCTTCTGAACCTCAGCTCCGCAGGTCTCTAAGGACTGGGATGTATGTGCTTTGGATGAACCGGTGGCCCCGCCGCAGCCGTCACGTCCGGTTCTGCCGCCTAACAAAATAATTTTGTCTCCCGGATCGGAATTCAGCCTTTTGACAGCACGCCTTGGCGCTGCTCCCATAACAGCCCCGATCTCCATTCTTTTAGCCACATAATCCGGATGATACACCTCATTGACAAGTCCTGTTGCAAGTCCGATCTGATTACCGTAAGAACTGTATCCTGCCGCAGCCGTCGTTACAATTTTTCTCTGCGGAAGCTTTCCTTCCATCGTATCCTTTAAGGACCTTGTCGGATCTGCAGCACCCGTTACACGCATGGCCTGATATACATATCCTCTGCCTGACAGGGGATCTCTGATGGCTCCGCCCAAACAGGTAGCGGCTCCGCCAAAAGGTTCAATCTCCGTCGGATGGTTATGGGTCTCATTCTTGAAGAATACCAGCCATTCCTCCGTGACGCCATCCACTTCCACGGGCACAATAATACTGCACGCATTGATTTCATCGGAAACCTCCATATCGTCAAGCTTTCCTGCTGCCTTCAGCTGTTTCATGCCCATAATGGCAATATCCATCAGACAGATAAATTTATCGTCTCTGTCCTTATACATCTCTTTCATTTCTTTTCTGTATGCTTCAAAGGTCTGCTCCAGCAGCTCCTTATAATCGCCTTCATCAAAGGTTACCTCTGTCAGCTCAGTAGAAAACGTGGTATGTCTGCAATGATCAGACCAATACGTATCAAGGACTCTGATTTCCGTCATGGAAGGATCCCGTTTTTCTTCTTTCGTAAAATATTTCTGTATATGAAGGAAATCCTTGAAGGTCATGGCAAGCCCCAGGGAATCATATAATTTGGTAAGCCTGTTTTCATCCATTTCCCTAAAACCATCAAAAATGATAACATCCGCCGGTTCGTCATACTCCGTGATCAAAGTTTCCGGAATCTCCATACCGCACGCCCTGGAATCCACCGGATTGATACAATACTCCATAACCGCCTTCAGCTGCTCATCCGTAACATCCCCCGATAGTATATAGGTGGTAGCGGTTTTTATGACCGGATTCTCATCTTCCTTTAACAGCTTTACACACTGAACGGCAGAATCGGCTCTCTGGTCAAACTGACCCGGCAGATATTCCACTGAAAATACCTTATCCGTATCCTGAAGCGGCAGCGTTCCATTCTCATAGACCCTGTCAATCGGCGGTTCGGAAAATACCGTAACAAGCGCCTTCTGATAAACCTCCTCCGACAGGTTTTCAATATCATAACGCACAAGCACCCTTACATATTCTGCCTGAATATTCAGATAGCTCTTCAGCTCCGCATGAAGTTCTTTCGCTTTCACTGCATAATCCGGTTTTTTCTCCACATAAATTCTTTTTACTCCGCTCATAAAAACCTCCGTAAAATATATACTCAAAATGATAATTTCGCCACATGACCTATCATAACATTTTTTGACAGACTTGCATAGGTTAATTGTGTAATCTCCTGATAATCTTAAACAGGATGGTATTTTGATACACCATCGGTGAATTCTGGGTATAAAAGATAATTCCATCCGTTGGTGCATAGATATCATCCGCAATCTCTCCGGTCATCGGATTCACAATATTGGCAATGATCTCTCCCCGTTTTACCTCTGTTCCGGGTCTTACCAGTTTCCGGAAAAAGCCCGAAGCCTTTTCCGATTTGATATTTAACAGTTCCTCCTCATCCAGAATGGTTGAGATATAGCCCGCATGGCAGTTGTATCGGATAATTCCCATCCTTGTCAGAAAACGAAGCACGGAAGAAACTGCATTCTGCGCACTTTCCTCATCAATCGTTTCCGTTGCACCTGAGTAAACGGAAAAAGCCTCCGTTCCACGAATCTGCCAGTTATAATTCAGAGTGCTTTTGTCGTACGAGCGAAGTTCCGCCGTCAGAACATACGGCATACCGAACTGGTTGGCAAGACTTGTACTCTGTTTTCCCGTTTCCATCATTCTGACATGCGGGATAAAATCTCCCTCCATATAAAAGCTTGCAAACTGAATTCCATAAGCATATCCGGACACCTGATTCAGAACGGCCGCCGCAATACGGCTGGTGGCCTGTCCCTCCGGATTTCCCGGGAACGCACGGTTAATATCCGAATTATCAGAAATCCAGTATTTTTTTCCGACATTAAAGGAGCTGTAATTTAAAGATGGAATCAGCAGGATCTTCTTGCCCGACACAACAGATCCTTTTCCTTCCAGCTCATACAATTTTTTTGACAAAAGAGAACAGATATACAGCTGCTGGAATTCATTTCCCCGCATGGCTCCGACGATACAGGCTGATTCCTCCCCGTTTCCAAAGGTATATCCATATATGGTATATTCCCCTCTGTATGCCGTATTCATAGAATAAATTACCTTTTTAGTCATCCGTCCCTCCAAATATTCTGGCTACCAGCGAGCCCTCTTCAATTACCGGATATTCCCGAAGTGAGAATACGATTCCCGCTCTGGGTGAATAAATTGTTTCTTCTACCGAACCCGTCAGGACATTTACGATCTGCCCGATCACATCTCCCTTCCCGATTCTTGCGGAATGGCTGACAGCAGGAATAAAAATTCCGCTGCTTTCTGCATTCACAAATGCCACATCCGAATCTCTTGCAATCTTGGAAATACATGAATCTTCAACAGGCTCATCCCAGATTCCCATATCCGACATCAGACAGAAAATTCCGTCCACAATCCGGTTTGCATACTCATAATCTATCTTTAACGCAACACCCGATTCCACCACCATGGCCTTGACTCCTGCTTCATTTAAGGAATGGACCAGACTGCCCGCCATAACCGTAGAGGACGGATGCACCCATATAACATCCATATTCATTCTGGCAGCATATGGGATCAGAATATCCGCCACATCCTCATTGATACGCACCTGCGGAATCTCCTTCAGATAAACGCTGCTGGAATGAATATCAATGCAGATATCCGACCCTTTGATATCCTGCAGGACGCGTGCTGCCGTATATTCGCCAAAGGTTCCTTCTTCGGAGCCCGGGAACAGGGTATTCATATCAGTATCAAATACGGGGATCACCCTGCTTTGTGCCTCGAGTCCCATTGGATTAATAAACGGATAAACATCCACAATCCCCTTTAATTTTTCAAACTGCATTTTAATTCTCCGGATTAATTCATAGCATATGTATTGTCCTGCCACCTCATCTCCATGGAGTCCGGAAACGATACTCAGCCGCTTCTCTTTGCCACTCGGAAAATCAGGTGCCAGATGATTTTTTTTCACCTTTACAACCTCTTCAATCAGCATATCTGCCGATACAACTGTTTCTATCATCTTTCTTACTCCTGCCTGTCAGACTTCTATACTTCTATACAATAAAAAACGGACGAAATTTCCTATTGCACAAAAAAGAGCAGGGTACCCATAGTGCCCTGCTTCTTTCATACGATTTCTCAACTCAAACTATATGCAGAGAATCCGACATCACAGATTCCCTTCAGCACTTATTTTATTATACACAAAATAAGAACATCCCGTCAATATCACTTATGCCCTTTTTCTATACTCAATCCTGAGCTTGTCCGCAATCAGGGCAATAAATTCAGAATTCGTAGGTTTCCCCTTACCCGCATTCACTGTATATCCGAACATATCGTTAATTACATCAATCTGTCCCCTGCTCCATGCTACCTCAATGGCATGCCGGATCGCCCGCTCCACACTGGAGGAAGTCGTCTTATACTTTTTGGCAATGGTCGGATAAAGCAGTTTCGTGATATAATTCAGCATATTTGCATCATTTACGGCCATAATGATGCCCTCCCTGATATACTGATATCCCTTTATATTGGCAGGAATTCCGATATCCCGGATAATGTCCGTTACGTCACTTTCGATATTATTGATCGATGTAAAATTCTCGCTATGACTTGGTATGCAGACCAGTTCTTCCGCTGTTTCGCAATCCAGCACTTTCTTTCTGCCGTAAATCTGCCTGATACGGGATACCAGATAAAGCGGATTGTAAGGCTTTAATATATAGTAAGTCGCACCCAGCTCAAATGCGCACCGGATCAGTCTCTGGGACCCTACGGAGGTCACAAAGATAAAACATGTATCCTCATATGCCTTATCCTCCCGGATATGTTCTATGACGCCCAGACCGTCAATCACAGGCAGACATATATCGATCAAAACAATATCCGGCTTGTACTTTTTTATGGATGCGATTGCCGTCTCTCCATCACTGACCTTATCCATAATATTAATTTCTTCTTTTGGCATATTCGCCGTCAACTGACTTGCGATCAATTCACATTCGCTGTCAGCTATAATTACGTTCATCCCTTCATCACTCATATTTTATACCTCTTTTTTTGATTGTTCTAGATAAATAATATTCAACTTGTCGTCATTTGTCAAGTATTTTTTGATATCAAAAAATATATCATTTTTTGTCGCATTTAAGCAGTTTTTGTCTTTTTGTCGAGTCGAATTTTATCTGCAATCAAGGCAATAAATTCTGAATTTGTCGGTTTCCCTTTACCCGCGCTTACCGTATATCCGAACAGATCATTGATCGTATCCATCCTTCCCCTGCCCCAGGCTACCTCAATCGCATGCCGGATGGCCCGTTCTACACGGGAGGCTGTTGTACCATACATTTCCGCAATGGAAGGATATAATTGTTTTGTAATGGAATTTAAGATATCCATATCATTAACCGCCATAACTATCGCACTCCTTAAGTACTGATAGCCCTTTATATGTGCAGGAACGCCTATCTCATGTATAATTTCTGTTACGGTTCCTTCCAGCTCCGTATGGTCTACAGACTGTTCAGCAAGCTTCAGGTAATTTTCATTTTTTCTGGATTTTACAATTTCATCAATTGTATCTCTCACTTTCTTTTCATCATAAGGAATATCCATTACCCTGACAGAAACCTTATCGTCTATCGAGTAATAGAGAAATTTCAGATATTCTCTGTGTGTTTTGGATGCACAGACGATAAATCTTGTATTTTTCAGATTTTTATGTCTGACCGTCTCATCAATTATCTCAAGTATATCTCTTTCAGCTAAAACCTCATCTATAATGACAACATCCGGATTAGTCTGAATCAGCATGTCCAACCCTTCCTGCCCATTATCACAGGAACCAGTCAGCTCATAATTCCCATTGCTTTTTATAATCTCCTGCAGCTGCTCTGTTTCTCTTTTGTCTCGTTTCACAATCAGTACCTTTATATGATTCATATCTACCCTCCTGTTTTTTTCCTGCCAAAAGTATTATATAATTACAAAAGCCGCTTGGGAATATGGTAGACTTCGCAAGTTGCGACAAGTAAAAAGCATTAATACACTGCTTCCAACTTTCCTGTTCATTTTCGACAGCATTCACAGGCGAACGCGTTTTTTTCTATTTACGTTCCAACATATTTTCTATAAAAACCCCATAACCCTGTCTTGGATTGTCGACTAATACATGGGTAATGGCTCCGACCAGCTTTCCGTTCTGTACAATCGGCGACCCGCTCATTCCCTGCACCACTCCGCCGGTCAGTTCCAGCAGGTCTTCATCCACAACCTCAAACTCTATATTTTTACTGTTCCCGTCATAGTTCAGATTTGTGATTTCAATTTCATATTTAATCAGTTCTCCGGTCAGTCTGGAATAAATATATGCTTTTCCGCATTCTATTTCTTCCTTTCCCGCCACATACATACTTTTTTCATTGGAATAATGCTCCTTCACATAGTCTGCATCCAGGTACCCGTAGATCCCGCTTCCTGTATTGGCCTCTACAATTCCGATCAGATCCCTTTTATAAAAGATACTGCCCTGAAGCTGTCCGGGTACCGATTGAAAGGATTTATTGATTTTTGTAATATTGGTAGTATAGACTCCGCCGCCGCTGCATCTGACCATCAATCCCGTATCATTATCCGAAACGCTGTGTCCAAGCGCCATAAAATGATTTTCCATGATAAAGGTTACGGTTCCTATCCCGGATATATCATCCTTTACCCATAATCCCAGCATGTATTCTCCATTCTCTGACTGTTCCGGAAGAAGCGTCGTTTCATATTCCCTGTCGTTTCTGATATAGGATATCTGCATCTCTTTTCCTCCTGATTGACTGATCAGCTCAATTAAACGGTTTTTTGAATCTGTCTTCTGCCCGTTTATTCCGATTATATAATCACCCGGCTCCAGTACATGATCTGCAGGACAGCATAACTGTCCTGCAGCATTTTTAAAATCACCGGTATCCACTATCATGACTCCATCCGTCTTCAGATAGATTCCCATGGGTTCACCGGAAGGTATGACCTGTACATCTGATAGATCGTCAAATACAAATTTTGCATTATCATATTTGACTATATGATCCGTATCGTTTCCTTTCATATAAAAGAATAACATGAACATCAGAAACATCAGATCCAGAAGCAGCAAAATCAATAATGATCGTTTATACCTTTCCATAATAAGCCTCCTAAAACCAAAAAAAGTAACAGCCGAAACTGTTACTTTTATTATCTGTATATTTCCGTTTTAAAATTAGTGTGTTTTTGTTTGAGCTGCCATATCTTTCATTTCTTTTGCATTTAACATGGCTGTCTCTGTAATTTCATTTCCACCCAATAATCTTGCAATTTCTGCAATGGAACCATCCTCATCTAACCTTCTGATATTCGTTACCGTTTTATTCTGCTCTACTGTTTTTTCAATCAGATAATGGCTGTCTGCCATAGCTGCAATCTGCGGCAGATGCGTAATACTGATCACCTGATGATTTTTTGCAATGACCGCAAGCTTTTCCGATACCTTCTGCGCAGTTCTCCCGCTGATTCCAACATCAATTTCATCAAAGATCAATGTATCAATCTTATCCTCTGCTGCCATACAGGATTTGACAGCCAGCATAATCCTTGACAATTCACCGCCGGATGCAATCTCATACAAAGGTTTTTCTTTTTCCCCTATGTTGGTCGAAATAATAAAATAGCAATCGTCCCTTCCAGCTGCACCACATTCCGGAAGCCTGTCAAAGACCATGTCAAAACGCACCTCCGGGAAATTCAGATCCAGTAAAGCGGTTTTAATTTTCCCGCATAAATCCTCCGCTTCTTTCTTCCTTGCAGCCGTCAGTCTGTCTGCCGCCTCCTCCAGCCGTCGTCCGGCAATGCTGCATTCTTCAGACAGCCTGGTCACATAACTGTCATATTCCTCCAGACGCACAAGCTCCGTCTCCAGATGCTTTTGATATTCTGTAATCTCCGCAAGCGTATTTCCGTATTTCCCCTTCAGATGATTGATCAGATCCAGCCGCTGACAAATCTCCTCAAATTCAGCATCGTCAAATTCCATACTGAGCATATAATGGTTCAGACTGACATTAAAATCATTCAATAACGCATCAACATTGGAGAGCTGATCATAGATATCCTTCAGATCCGGGTCCAGATCCTTCACATTTCTGATTGTCGTTAAAGCCCGGCTGATCTCATTTCCGGAGGATGCGGAATCCGTATAACCTGTCGTCCGGTATACATCCGACGCTGCTTTTATAATCTCTCTTGCATGTACCATTTTATGATACTTTTTTTCAAGCACTTCATCCTCACCCGGTCTGAGACCGGCTGCTTCAATCTCAGACAGCTCGTATTTCAGATATTCAATCTTTCGGTTTTTCTCCCCTTCATCCATCTGCAGGGACTCCAATTCCCTTTTTAATGCTGTAAAGGCTTTGTAAAGCCGTTCTGTTTCTGCCTTGCACCCTGCCAGATTTTTTTTACCGTATTGATCCAGGATTTTCAAATGCTCGGCCCGCTTTAACAGAGTCTGCTGCTCATGTTGTGCATGCAGATCCACCAGAAAAGCGGATGTCTCTTTCAGTTTTGCTGCAGTTACCGTTTCACCGTTAATCGTATTGACAGTCCTTCCATGCAGCATTCTTCTTGTAATGATAAGTTCTCCGTCTTCGGAAGGATACACTCCGATTGCCGCAAGTCCGTCCAAAACCTGAGCATCCTCAACTAAAAACAGAAGCTGGCACAGCCCCTCCTTGTCCGGATCGCGCAGTAAATCCTTTGGGAGTTTTTCTCCCATACCGATTTTTAAAGCTCCGATCAAAATGGATTTTCCCGCTCCGGTCTCCCCGGTCAGTATATTTAATTGATCCGTAAAATCAATATGAATATCATCAATCAATGCAAGATTTTTGATATGTACATTTAAAAGCATAGTCTCACTGCCCTTTTGTCATTTTTTCAATCGTAGATATAATCGTTTTAGTCAGTTCTTTTGAGCGTGCTGCCAGAAAAATCGTATCATCTCCCGCAATACAGCCCATCAGTCCCGGAATCTTCAGATTGTCTAAGGCTGCGGCCACCGCCATGGCCACACCCGATACCGTCTTAATTACAATCATATTTTCTGCAGCTTCCATGGAAATAATACCTGAACGAAGCACCTGTCTGTAGGATTTGTCCGCTTCATATCCGGCATCTTTCCCAAGCGCGTATTTCTGTCTGCCGCCGGGAACGGCAATCTTTGTAAGATTTATTTCCCGGATATCCCTTGAAATGGTTGCCTGGGTTGTCTGAAAACCGGCCTTCGCCAATTGTTCCAGAAGCTCATCCTGCGTTTCAATATCATGTTCTTCAATAATTTCCATGATCTTTGCCTGTCTTTTTTGCTTCATCCTAGTTTCCTCCCAGTTTATTTCTCAGAATCTCGTAAAAATTCACATTACTTGCCTTGATCAGCCTGGTAATTTTTTCTGAACGGCTGATATCGATTCTGTCACCGGCAGAAAGCTCCAGATCATTTCCACCGTCAAAGGAGACGTAAGCCTCCGTCTTCTGCGTCTTTCGCTTTTTTGCAATCTCAACGGATATGCTTTCATCACCGGATAAAACAATACTTTTTGAAGTCAGGGAATGAGGAGATACCGGTGTGATCACAATCAGGCTGGCATTCGGACTGACAATCGGTCCGCCGGCAGACAAACTGTAGCCCGTGGAACCTGTCGGCGTCGCAACTACCACTCCATCCGCTTCATATGTATCAAGCAGCTTACCATCCACATAAACATTCAGACCGATCAGGCGGGAAAAACCCGCACGGCTGATCACAATATCATTCAGCGCACATTTTTTATAACAGCTTCCATCCGACTTTTTCACAACACCGGACAGCATCATCCGATGCTCAACACTGAAATCATCCCTGATCAGGCGGTCAAGCAGCTCCGGAAGATTTCCCGGTTCCCCTTCTGTCAGAAATCCTACCGTTCCAAGATTGATGCCCAGCAAGGGAATATCCATATCATCCGTCTCTCTGGCAACCCGAAGCAGGGTTCCGTCCCCGCCAAGTACCAGGATTCCCTGCGCCGCACCCACAAGCTCACGCGTTATCGTTTCCTCATTACTTGAAAAATCAAATCCACTGACCACCCGGCAGGCTGCCCCGTGAGAAATTAAATACTTTTCAATATCATGTGTAATCTGAAGATTTTCATCCTTGTCAGGATTTACCACAATCAAAAACTGATTCATGGCTGAAACCTCACTTTCTCCTATCCGGCAAATATCAAACAAAAAATAAACTATAAACAGACATGGGATTCCTCCACCAAAGCTTCTATATCAAAGATCTGATCCTCCACCGCAGGATTCTTTGACAGATCCAGCAGATATTCTATATTTCCCTCCGGACCCTTAATCGGAGAATAAGTCAGATGCAGAGTTTTAAAGCCTATATCCTTTGCAAATCTCACAATCGATTCAATGACATCGATATGCGTCTGTTTTTCCCGTACTACACCTTTTTTGCCAACCTTTTCCCTGCCTGCCTCAAACTGGGGCTTGATCAGACAAACGACTCTTCCGGTCTCTGTCAGCAATTCCTTTACCGGCGGCAGGACCTTCGTCAGAGAAATAAACGATACATCAACAGAAGCAAAATCCATCCGGTCTTCTACAGCATCCGGAGTGACATACCGGATATTGGTTTTTTCCATACAAACCACGCGCCGGTCATTCCGAAGCTTCCAGGCCAGCTGTCCATGCCCCACATCGACTGCATAAACTTTTTTTGCTCCGTTTTGCAGCATACAATCCGTGAAGCCTCCCGTAGATGCCCCGATATCCATTGCAGTCAGATTCCGGAGATCGATCTGAAATTCTTCTATTGCCTTTTCCAGTTTCAACCCGCCACGGCTGACATATTTCAAGGTCGTACCACGTATTTCAATAGAAACGGCAGGATCAAAGACAGCGCCTGCCTTGTCTTCTTTATTATGATCCACATATACGATTCCGGACATAATCACGGCTTTTGCTTTTTCCCGTGATTCAGCCAGACCTCTCTGTACCAACAGTACATCCAATCGTTCTTTCACTTGTCTCTCCTATATATGCAGCATAGTCTGGATTCTCTGATACACCGAATCACAATCCATATTTAACAGCCTCCGAAGCTCCGCAATCGTTCCGTGCTGAACGAAGGTATCCTCTATAGCCACTACCAGCATCTTACAGGCATACTGCTTATCGGCAATATACTCTTCTATCATTGCGCCATAACCGCCATGCCTGATTCCCTCTTCCAGAATCACGAGCAGCTTATGGGTTCTTGCCAGTTCATCAATCATCACTGTATCAAGGGGCTTGATAAACCGTGCATTGACCACTGTTATCTCCTTATGGTCATCTAAGAAACGGTTATACAGTTCCTCTGCTTCCTCTACCATATTTCCGACTGCAACAACTGCGATTTCTTCCCCTTTACAGATATATTCACTTCTGCCATATACAATCGGTTCCTGTATATTTTTCAGTCCGTAATATGCCTCGCCCCTGGCATACTTAATGGCTACCGGACCGTCATAAGCAACCGCCCACTCCAAGGCTTTTGTCAGTTCATATCTGTTTTTCGGCGCCAGAACCGTCATATTCGGCATATGGGACAAATATGCCGTATCGAAAATACCCTGATGCGTTTCTCCATCCCCGCCTACCAGTCCCGAGCGGTCTATGGCAAAAATGACATGCAGCTTCTGCAGACATACATCATGCAAAATCTGGTCATACGCCCGCTGCAGAAATGAAGAATAAATTGCAACCACCGGTATCATCCCAGATACGGCAAGTCCGGCGGCAAAAGTAACCGCATGTTCCTCCGCAATACCGACATCAAAGGTCCTTTCAGGAAATATTTCTGCAAATCTGCTGATCCCGGTTCCCTTTCCCATCGCAGCCGTTATGGCAACCAGGTTTTCATTTTCCTTACCAAGTGCAACCAGTTTCCGTGCAAATACGCCCGTATAACTGATTGCCTTTTTCTTTTCAAATGTCTTTCCGGTTTCTATATCAAAGGGGCCGACCCCATGAAAAAAGCTTGGATATTTTTCAGCATACTGATAGCCTTTCCCCTTAATTGTTCTCACATGCACAATAACCGGCCGGTCAAGCAACAAAGCGTTCCGGAAGGTATCTTCCATCTCTTCAACATCATGCCCGTCAATCGGTCCGATATAAGTAATCCCCAGGTCTTCAAAAAACATACCGCCGGGTACCAGAATATGCTTCAGAGAATCCTTAGAACGCTTGATTCCCTTTGCCAGGGGCCTGCCTGCAACAGGTATCTTCAGCAGTGTTTTTTCCACACTGCTTTTCAGGGTATTATAGGACTGTCCTACACGAAGCTCGTTCAGATATTTGGACATTCCCCCAACATTCCGGTCAATGGACATCTCATTGTCATTTAGCACAATCAGGCATCCCGTCTTCATGCTCGCCATATTATTCATTGCCTCATATACCATGCCGCCGGTAAAAGAACCATCTCCAATCACCGCAATGATCTTTTCATCCGTTCCCCGGATACTTCTGGCGCATGCCATCCCTAACGCCGCTGACATAGAGGTCGAACTGTGCCCCGTATTAAACGCATCACAAGGGCTTTCACAGCTCTTTGGAAATCCGCTGATTCCATTTAGCTGTCTTAAATGCTGCAGCTCCTCCTTTCTTCCGGTCAGAATCTTATGGACATAGGACTGATGACCTACATCCCACACAATTTTATCCTTCGGAAGCTCTACTACTCTGTGTAAGGCCATAGTCAGCTCTACGCATCCGAGATTTGATGCCAGATGGCCTCCGGTCCTGCTGACATTTTCCAGCAGGCACTCCCTGATCTCACCGGCCAGAGCCGGAAGATCCTGTTTCTCTATTTTTTTAATATCATTTGGTTGTTTGATCTGATCGAGTATCTTCATAATCTCTTCCTATCTGTCCCTGTGAATCAGGGCAAGCAGCAGTTCTCTTAAAAACGGATTGTCGTACGGCAGCCTGTCCAACCCGGAAACAGCACGGTCAGACAAGGTCTCGACCATTTTCCCTGCTTCCTCCATACCATATATCGCAACATATGTCTGTTTTCCGTTTTCTGCATCACTCAGTACGGGCTTTCCGAGCACCTGACTGTCTCCGATGACATCTAAGATATCATCCTGTATCTGAAACGCCATACCGACATCCGACCCGATTTGCTCCACCGCATTTATCTCCTCCTCCGATGCGCCGGCAAGGATTGCTCCGATCATCATAGAGGCCTCAATTAACGCCCCTGTCTTATTTTCATAAATATATGCCAGCTGTTTTCCTGTAAGCGCCTTTCCGGTAAGCTCCACGTCGACCGTCTGGCCTCCTATCATGCCATAGATTCCGGGTTTCTTTGCAAGAATCCTGATGGCTTTGACCGTTTTTTCATTGTCCGCTTCCAGGTCAAATGCCTTGCAGGCCGTTTCATATGCATAATTTAACAGTGCATCTCCTGCGAGAATTGCCATAGCCTCGCCAAATATCACATGGGAAGTTTTTCTTCCGCGCCGATAATCATCATTGTCCAATGCCGGAAGATCATCATGAATCAGGGAATACGTATGAATCATCTCAATGGCTGCCATAAAAGGCTCGATTACACGCCCTTTCCCCCGAAACAACCGGAATGTTTCCATCATTAATACGGGCCGAAGTCTTTTCCCGCCCGCTTTCATAGAATAATTCATTGCCTGAAGAACTGTTTTCTGATATCCCTCTTCCTCCGGCAAATACTGATATATAATTTTTTCGGCTTCTTCTGCATGCCGCTTTATCTCATCATTGATCACTGGTCTCTCCTTTTTGTTCAAGAATGATCATTTCTTTTTCCACATCTGCAAGATGTCCTTTACATTCCTGAACAAGATTTACACCCTCGGTATAGATGGCAAGGGATTCTTTCAGGGAAATTTCCGGTTCCTCCAAACGTCTTGCAATCTCCTCCAAACGATCCATCGCCTTTTCAATGGAAATCTCTTTCTCCTCATCCTTTTGTTTCATGCCGTTCCTCTCTTTCACAGACGATAGCGCCAACCGTTCCGTCATGTATGGTAAGCTGCAGCGGATCTCCTACATGGAGCTGGAAAACTGACCGGACCGGCTGTCCCTGACTTTCAATATACCCAAATCCGTTAACCAGTCTGGCGGATGGCGACAGGCCATGCAGCCGCGCCGTCAGAAGCTCCAGCCTGTGTACGTTTGCATCATAATTGATACGCATGTTCCGGACAATCCTGTCCTGCAGTTCGTCCAGATATATCTGCTGTTGTTTCAGCCTCTGTTTCGGATGCATCTTCCTCAGATACTTCTCCGCCTGTTCCAGTCTGTCATAATATCCTGCTATTTTCATATACATCAGACGCTTCATACGGGCATCCGTCTCACGCAGCTTCTCTATTACAGACATAATATCCGGAATTGCAAGCTCACAGGCGGCCGAAGGAGTCGGCGCCCTTAAATCCGCAGCATAATCCGCAATTGTATTGTCAATCTCATGTCCCGTTCCGGAAATAATCGGCGTTTTTGCATGATAAATTGCCCACGCAACCGCTTCCTCGTTAAATGCCCATAATTCCTCTATCGATCCGCCGCCCCTGCCGATGATGATGGTATCAACTCCCATCTCGTCAAGCGTTCTGATTCCATTCACAATATCCCTGACAGCACCGTCCCCCTGCACCTTAGCCGGATACAGAATCAGCTGAACATAAGGATTTCTTCTCTTTGCAATATTTTTTATATCTTCTATAGCGGCACCTGTTTCAGAGGTCACGATTCCTACCCTTTTCGGAAATTTCGGGATTGGTTTTTTCATCTCAAACTCAAATAAGCCCTGTTCATAGAGCTTTTGCTTCAGCCGTTCGTATTCTTCATAGAGATTCCCGGTTCCCGAGAGACGAATATCCTGTACATATAACTGATATCTCCCATCCCGCTCATAGACATTCACACTGCCATGGGCAGTCACCAACTGTCCGTTCTCCATGCGAAAAGGCAGACCGGTATATGTATTGCTTTTAAACATCACTGCCGCCATTGCACCGGTCTCATCTTTCAGGGTAAAATAGATATGACCGGAGCTATGATATTTACAGTTCGATACCTCGCCTTTTACATAAATATCAGACAATAAATAATCACTGCCAATCAGGTTCTTAATATAACCGTTAACCTGTCCTACCGTATAATTCTTTACCATATATCCTCATGCCTTTATGCAAGCTTTGCCAGCAATGCATTCACAAATCCCTTTGCTTCCGTATCACAATACACCTTTGACAATTCAACAGCCTCGTTGATGGATACCTTGAACGGAATCTCGTCCTCATACAGAATCTCATAAACCGCAAGACGTAAGATTGCAAGCTCGGCCTTTCCGATCCTTGCCAACTTCCAGCCCTCCGAAATACGTTCTATCTCTGCGTCTATCAGGTCCTTCTTCTCCACGATATCCATAATTTTTTTTGCGATATAAGCTTTGTCTGCATCACTGTAGCTGTCACCTGTTCCTTCTCCGGTATCCGTCAGCAGATCCGTATCGGAAAGAGCCAGCTTCACCTGCTCTTCCATCTCTGATGCATCCTGAAATGACAGGCTGAATAATATTTTAAAAATCCGGTCTCTTATCTCTCTTCTGGTCATAATGTCCTCTCTAGTTTGAATCCTTCATCCTTACCCCGGCAATCCTGATATTGACCTTCGTTACATGGAGGCCCGTCATCGTCTCAATTGCCTGTTTGACCTTATCCTGTACCTGGGACGAAACCTTTGGAATACTATACTCATACAGGACTTCAAGATTCAGCTCAACCTGTACTTCCCCCGGAAGCAGCTCCACTCTGACACCCTTTGCAGGGTTCTTCTTTCCGAGCATACTTGCCAGCTCATTTGTCAGATTCCCTGTCAGTCTGGATACTCCTTCTACCTCACAGGCCGCCAGTCCTGCAATAATGGCCACAACTTCATCTGCAATCTGAACCTGTCCCAGCGGATTTTCCTCTTTGATATTATATAAACTCTCTTCACTCATATCCTGTACCTCCCATATTCTGGATTTATCCACTCCGATAAGTTATTATATATCAATTATATGTAATTTTGCAAATAAATATATAACTTATCGGAATGAATTGCAACCATCACTTATCCGGAGATACAGAAATAACCACCTGACTGATACTATAACCCGTTTTTCTGGTCACAATATCCTCTACCTGCGCTCTGTCCGCATCACTTAACGAATCAACCGGCAATGCCACATCCACAGAAGTATCGCTGATCGTTACGATTGCATCTGCATAGCCTTTGGCTGTAAGTAAGGTTTCCGTATCCGATTCTTTTTCAATGGTATCACTCAATTGTACATAAGAGGCAATTGCCTCATCTCTGGAAGTCTGGTCAATACTTTCATCACTGATAATCGCAAGCAGGGCCTCTTTGCTCCTGGAACGGTTCTGCTCTCTGTTCAGCTTGGCTGTTGCCATATTATTCTGTACAACCTCCGCATTCGTCAAAACAGCTTTTCCGATATCCTCTTCATCACTGTTCAATTCCACTTCCTGATCCAGAGATGCCTCTGCACCGGTTGTAGCCTCATCAGGCTCTGCAGCTGTTTCCGTATTTTCAGAAGCTTCTGCTGTTTCCGTACTGCCGGATGCGGTTTCCCCCTCAGCGACAGACGATGCCTCATCCTCGTAACTGATTACCTCCAAATCTGCCCGTTTCCCCTGTGCATCCTCTAAGCTTGTATTTTCTTTTTGCTTACTTTCATTAAAATTCAGATAACCGGCTACTCCAATCATAACCGATAATGCCAGAATTACCAGTCTGTTTTTTGTAAATATTTTTTTCATGTAACCCTCCGTCACTTTAATTCTAATACCACAATCTTATGCACCGGAACATTAAATAATGCCTGTACAGCTTCTGTTATTTCCATGACCGTTGCCGGATTTCCGCCTCCCTCACAGGCAATCAGAATTCCTTCTATCTCAGGCTCTAAAATCTTGCTGACATATGGCTCGCTGTTTCCTTCATAATCAGTGAAAACGGTCGTTTGGCTTTCGGATTTTTGCTCTCCCTGTTCGTCTGTCCTGTAATCCGTCTGTTGATCCTTTAAGGCAATTGTTTCTCCGGAATCTTTTCTGGTGATCATCACATGAACTTCTCCTACATTTTTCACTCCGGACAGAATGTCCTCCAGTCTGGCCTCCATAGTTTCAATATACATTTCACCCTCATCTCTGGTCACATCCCCGGAGCTGACTGAAGGCATCTCACTGCTTTCGGTATCCTGTTCTTTCTCTGTATCTGATTCCTGAAACAACACTGACTGCCCGGAATCGGCCGGCCAGACAATGATGAACAAACAGATTCCCACAAGGAGGATGACAATAAAATTTCTGATTTTATTGTTTTTTTCGCTAAAAAGCTTTTCAATCTTGTCCTTAAAACTATACCCATCCTTTTCCATAACTCTATTCCCCACTAGTATATGAAAATATCCTCTTTTCTCATTCCATATTCCTTTGAAATTTCTGAAATAATTTCATCCTGTGCGACCTGATTTCCATATTCATCATACGCCTCTAATCCATAAAGCTCCATTTTTATAATATGATAATCCTCATCCAGCTCGAGCTCTACATCCGCCTGCACAGAAAATCGTTCTGCCAGATACCCGGCAACCAGTTCTTCCATCACATCCCGGTAATAGGCATATTCATCTTCCACAACAAAGCTGCCAATAGAAGAAGTATCATATTGCAGCTTCAGTTTTTTATCCGGAGAAAACAGTTCCAGTACAGGAGATACGACAACAATGATCATGACAAATCCCGTTACGGTCTGAATATGCTTCTTATATTTTTCATCCGGTGCCAGATATAAAACCAGTGAAAAGAAAATTGTAAAAATGATAATGCTCCGTATCCATTCATTTAACATTTCGCCGTCACCCCGCAAGCATAGAAAGCATGGTAATGCTGACTACAAACATCAAAACTGCAATCCAGATTCCTTTAAGCATCAGAGAAATTGTAAGAGCCATAGCATGTACTCCTTCTGAAAAACGTTTATCCCCCAGAGGCTGGACCAGTGCGGACACTACCTTCAGTGACAGCAAAATCACTCCGATCTTTACTACCGGCAGAATGGAAATTACAATCAGAATAACTGCCCCTGCCATACCGATACAATTTTTGATCATGATTCCGGAACCGATCAGTATCCCCGCAACAGATTCCGCCGCACCGCCGCCGGGCAGAGAGCCGATTATTTTTACAAATGTATTCCGTTCCAGCCGGTCCACAGCCGGCGTGACCATGCCCTTGATCAGATTAAGTCCTGTCAGAACCGCCAGCATGGTTTTCATGATCCAGCCGGCTATGCTCCGCATCAGTCCCACCGTTCTGGAAAAATAATCCTCCTGATTGACCCTGTTGACCAGTGCAATCATACCACTGCATTTTATAATCGGAAAAACGATCCTGCACAGAATATTCTCGCACATGTATATCGCCATCACAATCATTTCATAGGATAACATTGCCGTATTTTCTCCGTTGGAATAACCGGCCGCTACGGCATAGACAGGAATAAAGACAGTCATAAACTCTGTAATGTCCTGTACCGTTTCAACCGCAATATCATTTACCAGCGTAAAGCTTACAAGCAACAGGGAAACCAGAATCAGATATGTAACAAAAAACCCATTCCCCCCAACATAGCTTCCGAATTGCCCTGACAGGTTGGAAAAAACCGTACCTATGACAATAATAGCCAGAAGCTGTACCATAATGGCATGACTTCCTTTGATTTCATAATAGATATGATCCAAAAGACGATCCAGCAGATATTGAATCAATTCATCCGTTCTGCCTTCCTTCAGATATGCAAATACCGCAGAAAACGAAAGCTCCTGCTTGTCTGACAATAATGCGTCCAGTTCGTCAAACTCTTCGTCATAGGTTTCATCATATCCGTTATTTTCATCATATCCGCTATTTTCATCATATCCACCGTATGCCATATATGCAGAACAGGATTGCTCCGGCATACCAAAAACAGACAGCATACAGCATATGGAAATCCGTACAAATACCCGGCTAATTCCCAATCAACATCACCACCATATCAATGACACTCAGCAAGACCGGAACACTGATTGCGATCATGGAAACCCTGCCAGCCAGCTCAATCTGCGCTGCAACGGCATGGTAGCCTGCATCCTTGCAGATACAGGAAGAAAATTCACAAATATAAGCGATTCCCAGCATTTTCATAATAATTTCAAAATAGACAATATCCAGATGGATATAATCCAAAAGCTGTTCCATGTAAGTGACCAGATCCTTTAATCTGGCAAGTGTATAGCTTATAATGAATAAGCACGCTCCGATACTGATCAGCGTGCTATATTCTCCATTGATCTTATTCAGTTTTATTGCAATTAAAACAGCAATGACCGACACCATAGACAATGCTGCAAGGCTCATGGCATCCCCTCCTATGATCCTATATTGATCAGCTCCATTATTTCATCAAACAACTGCCTGATATAGGGAAGAATCCAGGATAAAACAATGATCAGACCTGCCAGATTCAACAGGTAGGCATGCTCTTCCTTCCCGGAATGCTTCAATATCTGATTCAGCAATGCAACCAATATTCCAACTGCTCCAATTTTAAATAATATCTGGATCGTCATATATAACCTGTCCTATCACAACATAATAATAACCAGAAAGATTCCTCCCAGAATACCCAGACTATGCGCCGTCTTTTTTATTCCTGCAGTTTTCTCCCTCTGACATTCATATTCATACTGCATTTCCTCCTCCCACAGAGACAGACCGCTTAACTGGGCTTCTACATCCAGATATCCAAGAATCCCTCCCAGTTCCCTGATCTGACAAATCTGCTTTTCGTTAAAACGGCTCTCCTTCTCCAGACGATCGATACAGTCCTCCCATATGAGCAAAAAAGACGCATCGGAATTCTCTCCGGTTCGTTCAGACAAACTCTTCAGCCAATCTGAAACAGCGCCGGTTGTACGATGAGACAGA
Source organism: uncultured Coprococcus sp. (assembly GCA_947632705.1). GTDB lineage: Bacteria > Bacillota > Clostridia > Lachnospirales > Lachnospiraceae > Coprococcus. The sequence goes on from CANRQE010000015.1 coordinate 41,531, forward strand.
TTGTCAAAAACATCACACAGAGGTGACAGGGCATACTTCAATTCCCCCTTTATCATGGATGCAACCATCACCATACAATGCAGTTCTTCCGTCATTGTTTCATGATATTTTCCAACTGTATGTCCAATACAATAGGATGTCCAGATCATTCCTGCCGCCCAGATACATTTCCAGATCATAAATACATGACTCCCCGCTTTTTTATGTTCCTCCATACAGACAGGTTCCGCGTTCATCAAAGATATTCTGTATTCCTCCGATATGTTCTCTGTTGCTCAATACGATATATCGTTCAAAAATTCTTTCCTCCACCAGCTTACGCAGTCCAGGCCTGTTCTTAATATCGTCTATAGAACTGCCATGTACCGTTGCAAGAAGCTTACAGCCACAGTTAATGACATTATATATCGCATCTATATCATCCCGGCCCCCGATTTCATCCACAGCAATCACCTGTGGGGACATCGAGCGTATCATCATCAGCATGCCATATGCTTTGGGACAGCAGTCCAGCACATCCGTACGAATCCCCAGATCATTCTGCGGCATTCCCTTATAACAGGCTCCGATTTCCGAACGCTCGTCTACAACACCCACATTAAAGCCCTTGCCGCCCGTTGAACCATCTGACAAAACCCGTATGATATCCCGCAGCAGCGTCGTCTTCCCACATCCCGGAGGGGAAATGATCAGCGTATGCGCAACCGTATCCTGATTCAAAATATAAGGTATAACTCGTCCACTGCATCCCTTCACCTGATGTGCCAGACGGATATTAATAAAGGATATATGTTTGACACATTTAATTTTCCCATCCTCCAGAACTACTTTACCTGCTATACCGACCCTGTGTCCGCCCTGTATCGTGATAAAGCCCTGCCGGATCTCATCCTCATAAGCATACAGGGAATAGTTGCTGATATACTCTAAGGTTTCATGAATATCCGAAGGACGGACGATATATGCATGTTGTCTGATCGTTGTCCGTTCTCCTGCTTCTGTCAAAAAAAACTCCTGATTTCCATAGACCATAATTAATGGTTCATTAATCCGTAACCGTATCTCCTGCAGTCTGCTGTAATCAAACCGCGGCATAATAAATACCCTGCGCAGCCGTCTGGACAAAATACTCTCCAGGTTGCGGCCCAGCTCCTCCAAATGTATCACCACCTTCATTCCACTTCTTTAACTATATATATTCCCGAATTTTCAAAAAAAGAACCGGACTTTTAGGCAATAAAAAAGATACCGGTGCGACAAACATCCCATCGGTATCCTTTTTCGGTTATAATATATACACTAAACTCTTGAGAGATATTCACCGGTTCTTGTATCAATCTTGATCGTATCTCCTTCATTGACAAACAACGGAACATATAATGTAGCACCGGTTTCAACAACACAAGGCTTGGTTGCACCTGTTGCAGTATTCCCCTTGACACCCGGTTCACATTCCGTAATCAGCAGTTCTACAAATAATGGAGGTTCAACACCGAATACAGATCCATTATGTGAAATCAGTTTACATAATTCATTTTCCTTGACAAATTTCAGAGCATCTCCGATTGCATCCGCATTCAAAGAAATCTGATCAAAGGTCTCCGGATCCATAAAATAATACAGCTCACCATCATTATAAAGATACTGCATATCCTTTCTTTCAATATGCGCTTTTTCACACTTCTCTGTCGGACGGAAAGTCTTCTCAACTACACCGCCGCTCTTAATATTCTTAAGCTTGGTTCTGACAAAGGCAGCACCCTTTCCAGGCTTTACATGCTGGAACTCTATAATCTGATAAACGTTTCCTTCAAACTCTATTGTAACTCCATTTCTGAAATCACCTGCTGAGATCATCTCTGCCATACTACTATTATCCTCCTTAGATATAAAAACTTCTTGTCACATTTTATAATATTCTATAGAATATTTCAACTGTTTTCTTGGTCTTCGCCAAATCTGCCGTCATCCGGTAAAAATGCATCCGCCCTTACAGCAGGAGCAGCTTCTTCTCTGATGATGTCAGATTCCTGCAGCCATGTTCCGTAACCACAATTACATCCTCAATTCTGACTCCAAACTGTCCGGGCAGATAGATTCCCGGTTCTACCGTAAGAACCATTCCCGGTTTCAGAATGGTTGTGCATTTGGGAGAAAATCTTGGTTCCTCATGAATAAACAATCCCACGGAATGACCCAGACCATGTCCAAAATAATTTCCGTAGCCGGCATCTCTGATTACGGATCTTGCGATACCGTCAATCTCATTGCAGGCCATTCCCGGTCTGATTGCGGCAATCGCCGCCTGCTGGGCATTCAGAACAATATCATAAATGGTCTCCTGTTTTGCCGACAATGTACCGATTCCCACCGTCCTGGTCATATCAGAACAATACCCCATATACCGACATCCAAAATCCATAGTCAGAAAATCTCCGGATGCTATCCTTCTATCGGTTGGTATGGCATGCGGCATGGAACTATTCGGTCCGGATGCTGCAATCGTATCAAAGCTGAGGCTCTCCGCTCCATGCTGCTTCATAAAATATTCCAATTCCAATGCAATCTCTTTTTCCGTAATTCCTGGGGAGATATCATGCAGCATATGCGAAAAAGCCAGATCTCCAATGTGCTCCGCCATCAAAATTGCCTCGATTTCTTCTTCTGTCTTGATCATCCGAAGCTGATTTACTGCGTCAGAAAGCTCCGCCCACACAGTATGAACCAGTTCCTGCTTCAAGCCTGAAAATGTATGATAGCTGATATGCAGATCTTCAAACCCCAAAATAAAGGATGTCCCGGGCAAAAGTGCATGCAGTGTTTTTGCATATCCTTCTTTTCCGATATCCACACATACAAAAGCAGGACTTTCTATTGCCGCCTGCTCCACATATCGGGAATCCGTCAGAATATATTGCTCTTTAGCCGTGTAAAAAAGCATCCCTTCTCCCTGATATCCCGAAATATATCTGATATTATACGGGTCTGTAATCAGAATTCCATCCAGTTTTTTCCCGCACCGGATATCTTCCAGCCTGCTTATATCCATATTCATTTACTCCTTTATAATCTTTGCCTATACACATTTATTTCATGACATGCTGAATCTCATCTGTAATGTCTTTTACGGATTTTCCTGCAACATCTATGACCAAATCTGAACATCTGCGGTAAAACGGAGCTCTGTATGCAAGCATATCCCGCACCTTTTCTTCCCGGTTTTTTGACTGCAGAAGCGGTCTGTCCGTATCTTCCGCAAGCCTCTTTCTCACCTCACCGGCATCTATATTCAGATATATCACTTCGCCAAGCATAGACAAAAGCTCTGCATTCTCCTCTCTTAGCGGCATACCCCCACCGGTAGAAATAATGGTATGGGAGACCGTCTCCTGCAAGTCTGTAAGCACTTTCGTCTCCAGATTCCGGAAATATGCCTCTCCCTTTTCCGCAAAAATGTTTGCAATTGTTTGTCCCGTTTGCTCTTCAATATAAGTATCCGTATCCAAAAACTGATACTGAAGCGTTTCCTGTAAAGCTTTCCCTATTGTGGTTTTTCCGCTTCCCATAAATCCGATAAGGACAATATTTTTCCGGGTTTTCTTTTTCAGCTTCCGATATACCTGATCTGCAATATCTTCAGGCACCTGAATATGATTCCACAATTCATAAGCAATTACACCCTGATAGAGCAGCATCTTCAGACCATTATAGGCACTTGCTCCCGACTCCCTGCACAGCTTCATGAATCTGGTCTCAAAAGGGTTGTAAATCAAATCAATACCCGTTTCTACCAATGAATAAAAATCCGTATCCTCTATAATCACCTTATCTGCATCCGGCTGTAACCCAATCGATGTAGCCTGAAAAACAATATAACGCTCTTTCGGCAGATTTCTGTAATCTGAAAGAGACATGGCGGTTATCGTATCCCGTCCAAAAAAACCATTCATGTCCTCTGCAAGTTTTTCGGCTTTGTCCACGGTTCTGTTTAAGATATAAATCCGGCCGGCTCTCCGATACATACACAGATAAGCAACCGCTTTTGCAGCACCGCCGGCTCCCAGAATGATTACCTGTCTTCCTTCTAACTGAATATGATAAGAATCCAGTTCTCTTGATAATCCCATCATATCCGTATTATATCCTTTATATCCGGTTTCAGTCCTGACAAGCGTATTGACAGCCCCGATAGCTTTGGCACCATCATCCAGCTCAGAAAGATACTGCATCACATGATATTTGTGCGGTACCGTCACATTCAATCCCAAAATATTTAAAGCATATGCTCCTTTAACCGCCGCTTCCAGGCCATCTGCTTTCGTTTGAAGCGGAATATAGATATTATTCATCCCCAAACTATCACTTAATGTATTATGGATCAAAGGTGACATTGTATGTTCTACAGGATCACCGAGAAGACCCAATACGTTTGTCTTTCCATTCACATTCATGATTCTTTACTCCATTTTTTCATCCAGATGAAATTCCTGATATAACTTTTGTCTATATTCTGCATCTGTTACCGCTTTTGTAATATCTTCTGTTCGTCCGGCCGAAACCATATTATTAATCAGTACTGCAAGGCGCTCTTCCCCTTGTTTCTGACCTTCTTTCAGGCCTTCTTCCAGGCCTTCTTTTCTGCCCTTTTCTATTCCTGACGCCATATCCCATTCATACAGTGCTCTTGCAAAGCACTGCTCCCTGATTTTCTCCTCCTCTGTCATCTCATGATATGTTACAACAACATCCTCTATATAGGAATTCTGTTTTGCCGCCATCTTCAATTCCTCCCATGTCCGGGCCTTGAACATCCGTGCCCAGTTATACAATTCATCAGGCTTCTTCTCAATTCTGTCATCTTCCAGTGTCTTTAAGTTTAACACACGCAGACTGATTTTACTACTATAACATTCATGGTTTTTTACATTTAAAAGCTGATATTCCGAATAAAATTCCGGTGTCAGATGCGGCAGATCAAAATCAATGATTCCGATATGGATAACCGGTCGTACTTCCCGATAATCCTGTCCCCGTTCCAGATTGTCAAAGGAACGGCAGAGATACGTCAGCGAGCGCTCCGGCCAGTTCCCCTGATTGTTTACCTGCATCTCAATATTGATGATTGCCCGGCTGTTCAAACTGACTTTCAGATCCAAAATGCAGGTTTTGTCATC
>CANRQE010000016.1 GCA_947632705.1 uncultured Coprococcus sp.
GGAGGAACAGGGATGGAACGGATATATTTAAACGATGGATGGCGGTTTACGGAGCATTATCAGGAAGCATATGTGCAGCCGGATTATGATGACCATGCGTGGCTGCAGGTGCGCCTCCCGCATACCTGTAAAGAGACGCCGTTTCACTATTTTGACGAACAGGCCTGTCAGATGACCTGCGGGTACCGGAAAACGCTTCATGCGCCTGTGGAATGGAAGGGAAAACGCATATTGCTGACCGTTGAGGCCGCAGCCCATGACAGTGAGGTATTTGTCAATGGGATCAGTGCAGGAACCCATCACTGCGGATATACCGCTTTTACCATAGACCTCAGTGCGTGGCTGCAGTATGGGAAGGATAATAGTCTGTTTATAAAAGTGGACAGTCATGAGGACCTGAATATTCCGCCGTTTGGACATGTGATTGATTATTTGACCTATGGCGGAATTTACAGAGACGTTTATCTGGATATTAAAAACAGGAGCTGTATTGAGGATGTTTTTGTGACGACAAGATTTGCCGGAAGGGGAATGAAGGAAGATGAAAACGGAATCCGGTTTTGCGAAAAATCCGCTGTCTTATCTGAGGTTACGATAAAAGAGCCGAAACCGGGTCTATGCCTGCGGCAGTCCATACGAAAAAAGGGAGAAGAAGATTTTCATGTATTAGAGAAAGAGACTGTACCGGAGCAGTATGACGGGGAAACATTTACAGATGTCATAGTCCGCCAGACCGGAACGGTTGCTTTGTGGGATGTGGAACATCCGGTTCTGTATGAATTAAAGACGGAGCTGTTAGAAGGGGACCGGCTTTTAGATGAAGAAGTGGTTACATTTGGCTACCGGAAAGCTGTTTTTCATGCAGACGGATTCTATTTAAATGGCAGAAAGCTTAAAATCAGGGGACTGAACAGGCACCAGAGTTATCCCTATGTGGGATATGCCATGCCGGAATCCATGCAGAGGCTGGATGCAGATATCCTGAAATATGAGTTGGGCGTCAATGCAGTCCGGACTTCCCATTATCCGCAGTCCCATTATTTCCTTGACCGGTGTGATGAGCTTGGACTGCTGGTATTTACCGAGCTTCCGGGATGGCAGCATATCGGCGATGAAGCCTGGAAAAAACAGGCGGTGGAAAATGTAGCGGACATGATCCGCCAGTATCGAAATCATACTTCCATCATTCTGTGGGGCGTCCGGATCAATGAATCGGTAGATGATGACGAATTCTATGAGAGAACCAATGCCGTTGCGCATGCATTAGACCCGGGCCGTATGACGGGCGGCGTGCGCTGCTATAAGAAAAGCAGTCTGTTAGAGGATGTTTATACCTATAATGATTTTTTGCATGACGGGAAGACAAAGGGCTGCGACAGCAAGAGAAATGTCACGTCTGATATGACTAAGCCATACTTAATCAGTGAATATAACGGGCATATGTATCCGACAAAGGCATTTGACTGGGAGGGACATCGGGCCGAGCATGCGATCCGTCATGCAAATGTATTGAATGAAGTGGCAAAACAGGAGGATATTGCGGGCAGCTTCGGCTGGTGCATGTTTGACTATCATACACATAAGGATTTTGGAAGCGGAGACCGTATCTGTTACCATGGTGTTATGGACATGTTCAGAAATGCAAAGCCTGCGGCAGCAGTCTATCTGAGCCAGCAGGAAGAGGAACCGGTTTTGGAAGTGACTTCTTCGATGGATATCGGAGAGCATCCCGGCTCCAGACACGGGGATATCTATATCATTACAAATGCGGACAGCGTAAGGATGTATAAAAATGACAGGTTTATAAAGGAGTATCAAAGCAGTGATTCCTTCTTCCGTTATCTGGCACATGGTCCGATTCTTTTAGATGATTATATCGGAGATGTTCTGGAAAAGAATGAAAATATGACGCACCGGCAGGCAGAGGATGTGAAAGCGGTGTTAAATCAGGCGGCAAATTATGGAATGGCAGGACTGTCAGCGGCCATGTATGCAAAGGCGGCAAAACTGATGCTTGTCTATCATATGAAAATGGCAGATGCGGTACGGTTGTATAACCGGTATATTGGCAACTGGGGCGGAAAATCAACCGTCTACCGCTTTGAAGCAGTCAAAAACGGAAAAGTGGTAAAAACCCTGGTCAAAAAACCGATGCAGAAGGTGATTTTAAAAGCAGAAGCAGATCATGTCAGACTGAAAGAAACACATACCTATGACGTTGCTGCTGTCAGAATCCGTGCCGTGGATGAGAACGGAAATGTGTTGCCGTATTTTAACGAGCCGCTGCAATTTGAAACGGAGGGCCCGATTGAGCTGATCGGTCCGGATGTATGCTCCCTGCAGGGCGGCATGGGAGGAACCTATGTAAAAAGCATCGGGAAAGCGGGAGAGGCAAAATTATACATTCGGAATGCACAGACAGAAGAACTTATGGTTGCGTTCTCGGTAGAAACCGGAGTATGACGGCGGACGGGATTCCGGTTATCATAATTTTAGAAATGTTATTGTGGCAGAATATAGAAAAATGTGTTATAGTAGCGCTGTAGGACGAAATTGATTTTATAGGAACGGAATGGAAGATTATATGACAAACTGGAATCTGTCATTTGACTATGCTGCAATATTCTTTTTATTGCTGATATTTATCTGGTATTTTAATGAGCGCAAGATACCGCTTCGCAGCCATAAGGCTTATCTTGTGCTGCTTATTACGACGTTTATGTCTACTTTTTTTGAGATTTCGGCGACCTGGATGGCAAGATATATGGACGTTGTAGGATATGACAGCTTCTATGCGGTACTTACGTTACAGACCCTTGCAATCAATCTTGTGCCGATCACCTTTACCTTTTATCTGCTTCAGCTGGGACATTATGATGTTTTGAAGCATAAAGCGGTACATTTCTTTTTCAGGTGTTGTATTGCGGTAAACGTGATCATACTGACCTTGAATCTGAAGCTTAGGTGGGCATTTACCTTTGAAGACGGAGCGTATCATGTATCCTACGGATGTATGGTTCTATATGGGATAGACGTGATTATGATCGGAATCTGTATTGTTACGATCATTCGTTCCAGAGTGAATTTCCAGTTTCTCAGACTGGGACCTCTGCTGTTCACGCTTTGCTTTGGGATTGCTGCAGGCGTGTTACAGGTGCTTGCCTATATCCCGACAGTCAATCTTATGGTTTCTGCGGTCTGTATGACGCTGTTTCATTATCAGCAGAATGCGGGAACCGTTACCGATATGGTTACCAAACAGTTTAATCGCAGATTTATGGGAGAATATCTGCAGAATAAGTTTATGGAGAACAAGACGTTCGGCGTCATTGTTGTAGCCATGGATGACTTCAAATTTATCAATAAAACCTATGGCGTTGAAAACGGAGACAATCTGCTGTATCAGGTGGGCTATTTTCTGAATGAGCTGAAGGTTTCCAAACTTGTTTTTCGTCTGGGCTCCGACCAGTTCTGTCTGGTGATCGATAAGAATCTCGACCAGATGTCGGAGATTGCGGACCAGATCAGAGAGCGTTTCCATCATCCGTGGTTTACGGAGACCCAGACTCCGATCATGATGTCGGCGTCATTATGTTTTATAGAATGTCCGTCAGATGCACAGTCCTATGATGCTCTGATTGATGTTATGGATTATTCCATGAGTATTGCCAAGAAGACAAAAAAGGGAGGCATAACCTTTGCGAGAGACCTGGAGCTGTCTAAGATCCGGCAGGAAAAGGCGATTGAGAAGGCTGTAAAGCTTGCCATGGACCGGGACGAGCTGGTCGTATATTACCAGCCGATTTTTTCCGTAGATAAAGGAGTCTATAATTCCGCGGAAGCGCTTGTCAGACTGCATGATTCCGAGCTTGGCTGGATATCGCCGGAGGACTTTATACCGATTGCGGAAAAGAATGGTCTGATCGTTGAAATGGGTGAGATCATCCTGGAAAAGGTTTGTAAATTTATCAGGGATTTCAAGCTGTCAGAGACGACTGTGGAGTACATAGAGATCAATATCAGTCCGGTTCAGTTGGTTCAGCTGAATTTTGCAGACAGAGTAAAAGAGATTCTGAAAAAATATGATGTAAGACCGCAGCAAATCAATATTGAGATTACAGAGACGACAACGATCAATTCCTCGGTGGTGGTTCATGATAATATTAACCGTCTGGTGGACTATGGCATTACGCTTTCCCTTGACGATTATGGTTCCGGAAACGCCAATATTGATTATATCAACCATATGCCGTTTAAGCTTATTAAGATCGATAAATATATCATCTGGGATTCCTTCAAGAATCATAAGGCGGGTATCACATTGGAATATACAATCGGGATGTTAAATGCACTGGAGCTTTTTATCGTGGCTGAAGGAGTTGAAAACGAGGAAATGAAGCAGCGGCTTGCAGAAGTGGGATGTCATTATCTGCAGGGCTGGTATTATTCCAAGGCTGTTCCGGAGCAGGAATTTATCCGTCTCTTAAATGCACAATAGGAACAGAAAACAAAAATAGAAGAGCAAAACAAAGGAGCAAGAGACCTGCCGAACGGCAGGTCTTTTGCTCTATAGGATATCATGGTTTTTTAAATAAAAGAAAAGAATCAGTTTTTCCGGGATTCGTTTCAGAACGATCTGGAATTCTTCTTTTTTATCGATGGGCTTTACCAGTATGGAGTAAATGCCGGTACTGTTGGCACCCCATAGATCCGTAAAGAGCTGGTCTCCGACAAACATGGTATTGTCTGTATTGGTTCCCAGCAGCTCCATAGCTCTCTGATATCCTTTTTTCAGGGGCTTGCCTGCTTTATAAACATATTCTACCTGTAACAGTTCATTGAATTCTGCCACACGGGGCTCTTTGTTATTGGATACCAGACAGATACGGAATCCTATTGCTTTCAGGCGTTTTATCAGTTGAATGGCTTTTTTCGTGGCGGGTGCATTATGCGGAACCAGTGTATTGTCAATATCGAACAGAATCCCTCTGAAGCCACGGTCATAATATTCCTGAAAATTTATTGTATATGTGGAAGTATAATATTCCTTAGGATAAAAACGTTGAAACATACTGTCCGTCCTCCGAATGTACAAATGCAGCATATATGTTTTAGTATACAGTCGCCTGCGTGGTATTTCAACCGAAAGTATTTAAAAAAAACAGAGAATATGCTATACTGCTACCTATCGGAAAGAAAAAAGGAGTATAAAATGTCAGCTGCAATTACAGAAGAACAGAAACGGTACATGCGCAGGGCGGTTGTCCTGGCATTAAAAGGGAAAGGCGCAGTCAATCCGAATCCTTTGGTTGGTGCGGTTATCGTAAAAAACGGACACATTATCGGAGAAGGATATCATGAAAAGTATGGAGAACTTCATGCGGAGCGAAATGCACTTGCCAGTCTGACAGAGGATGCGGCGGGTGCAGATCTGTATGTGACATTGGAACCGTGTTGTCATCACGGAAAACAGCCTCCCTGCACAGATGCGATTATAGAAGCCGGAATCAAAAGAGTATTTGTGGGATCTGATGATCCCAATGCGCTGGTTGCGGGAAAAGGATATCAGCAGTTAAGAAAAGCAGGGGTGGAAGTCATTCCTCACGTTTTAAAGGAAGAGTGTGACAGCATAAATAATGTCTTTTTTCATTATATTGTAAATCAGACACCTTATGTTGTAATGAAATATGCTATGACTCTGGATGGAAAGATTGCAACAATTACCGGGGAGAGTCAATGGATAACCGGAGAGGCTGCCAGAGCGCATGTCATGGAACAGCGCAATCAATTGACAGGTATCATGGTCGGAATCGGTACTGTGTCAGCAGATGATCCTATGCTGACCTGTAGGATGAGCGGCGGCAGAAATCCTGTCAGAATTATATGTGACAGCCATTTAAGGATACCGCTTACGTGTAATCTTGTCCGGACTGCAAGACAGATTCCTACCATTGTTGCAACAATCTCAAAGGATATGGAGCGGATGCAGGCGCTGCTGCATGAAGGGGTAGAGATTCTTCGCACGGATGCGTATGACGGACATGTGGATTTGCAGGATCTGATGAAAAAACTGGGGGAACGAAAGATAGACGGGATCCTGTTAGAGGGCGGAAGCCGTTTGAACTATAGTGCCGTAACCCAGGGAATCGTACAGGAAATCGATGTATATATTGCACCCAAAATTTTTGGCGGAGAAAGTGTTTTTACGCCTGTCGCAGGGATTGGGATTCTTCATCCTGACGAAGCATACAGATTCCGTTATACCGGGATGGAAGTTTACGGAGAGGATATTCTGTTAAGATACAGGGCCCTGTAGCGGAGTAGTCTTTCGACTACTCTGCACAACAGATCATTTCACGGACCTCATCATAGCTTCTCCCGCTTTCCGAAATCAGTTTATCCAGTTCATTTAACCGGTTTAGCCTGATCTGTTCTTCTATTTCTTTTTTTGCTGCATACAGCTCTTCCAGACTGGTTTCCGTATTTTCGATTTCAAGCGTTATATTGGATAACTGCTCGTCTAATGTATAGTTTTTCTTTTTTCTTGCCATTTTAAGTACCTCCTGTCATTTGCGGAACCTGTTTTTTGATAACAAAAGCGTATCATAACCGGAAATTGTTTGTAAATGAAAAACATACGCAATATCCGACAGGATTTTCCCGGATAATCACTTGCACAAATATCTGCGATATGGTATAACAGGTATTAGCCATATGGATCATATGATTTTGGCTGTTAGTATAACGATATAATCTTCGGGGCAGGGTGTGATTCCCAACCGGCGGTGTACATATAGAAATGTAAGCCCGCGAGCCGGAAGGCATGATTTGGTGAGATTCCAAAGCCGACAGTAGAGTCTGGATGAGAGAAGTGTCATTTTAGTGAATTTGTGATGGAATTCAAAAAATGTTCTGAGCAGAAATTTTTTGGATGTGTCAGTTTTTTAAATTCCAATGTATTTTGTCCGGAGATTTTCTTCGGACATTTTTATGTTTTAGGAGATGAAGCTGTCATTTATTCCGAATTATATATACAGGCTGGATATCGGATTTTAAGCATATAATATGGGAATCGACAGAATGATCAGATAGGAGCTGGATAATTGCTTATGTTTACAGGAATCATAGAGGAAATCGGAAAAGTTAAAAAAATTATAAAAGGAGCACGTTCCTGCAGCCTGCAGATAGCGGCGGACAGGGTGCTTACAGGAACCCGGATTGGCGACAGTATTGCGGTCAACGGAGTATGTCTGACCGTTACGGAGATACAGGGCAGTTCCTTTTCGGCTGATGTTATGGCAGAAACGCTGCGAAGAAGCAATCTGGGAAAGCTTTCCGCAGGCAGCCCGGTGAATCTGGAACGGGCAATGGCGGCAGACGGGAGATTTGGCGGACATATTGTTTCAGGACATATAGACGGAACCGGCACAATCTCAGATTTCAGACGGGAGGACAATGCAGTCTGGATTACGGTTTCCTGTAAACCGGCTTTGCTGAGGTATATTATTGAAAAAGGGTCTGTTACTGTTGACGGCGTCAGTCTTACGGTAGCATATGTGGATGATGTCTGTTTCCGTGTTTCGGTCATTCCCCATACGGCAAAGGAGACCACGCTGTTGCTTCATGAAAAGGGAACGGAAGTAAATCTGGAAAATGATGTGATCGGAAAATATGTGGAGAAGCTGTTGCATGTGCAGAAAATGGAACCGGAGAATATGTCAGGGGACAGAAGCAAAGTGGATCTGGAACTGTTAATGAAGAATGGATTTGTTTAGGAGGCGGATAGAATGGAGTTTAACAGTATTGAGGAAATTGTGGCAGACTTAGCGGCAGGAAGATGTGTCGTAATGCTGGATAATGAGGAGAGGGAAAATGAAGGCGACGTGATATGTGCAGCAGAATTTGCAACGACAGAAAATGTGAACTTTATGGCAAAATATGCCAGAGGGCTGATCTGTATGCCAATGGATGCTTCTTTTTCTGACAAATTGAATCTTCCGCAGATGTGTATTACAAATACGGACAATCACTGTACTGCGTTTTCCGTTTCCGTTGATCATATCAGCACGACAACGGGAATTTCGGCAGAAGAAAGGGGCATGACTGCAAGAGCCTTTGTAAAAGAGGATGCAAAACCGTCTGATTTCAGAAGACCCGGCCATATGTTTCCGCTGCAGGCGGTGGAAGGCGGCGTTATCGAAAGAAACGGACATACGGAAGCAACGGTAGATCTTATGAAGCTTGCAGGATTAAAGCCCTGCGGGCTGTGCTGTGAAATCATGAGGGATGACGGCACCATGGCCAGAAAAGAAGATCTGATGGCATTTGCAAAGGAGCATGCATTAAAAATATCCACGATTGAAAAACTGGTACAGTACCGCAAGGAGCATGAGGTATTTGTAGAGTGCGTGGCAAAGGCGAAGATGCCGACCAGATATGGGGAATTTGTAATCTACGGATATATCAATAAGCTGAACGGAGAGCATCATGTGGCTCTGGTAAAGGGAGATATTACGGATGGCAGACCTGTCCTTTGCAGGGTACATTCCGAGTGCCTGACGGGAGATGCACTGGGCTCTGCCAGATGCGACTGCGGACAGCAGTATGATGCAGCCATGAAAATGATTGCGGCAGAAGGCAGAGGGGTTCTGCTTTATATGAGACAGGAAGGCCGGGGAATCGGACTGATTAATAAGATCCGGGCATATCAGCTGCAGGATCAGGGTCTGGATACGGTAGAGGCCAATCTGAAGCTTGGCTTTCCGGAGGATGCAAGAGATTATACAATCGGTACACAGATTCTGGTGGATCTGGGGGTCCGCAAGCTTCGCCTTCTGACCAATAATCCGTTAAAGGTGTATGGATTGTCCGGCTATAATCTGGAGATTGTAGAACGCGTACCGATTCAGATGAAACCGGGCAGATTTGATGAATTCTATTTAAGAACCAAAAAAGAAAAAATGGGACATATATTGGATATATGATCATGCAAGGAGGATATGAGATGAACAAATTAGAAGGAAAAATTGTGGCAAATGGTGCAAAGATAGGAATTGTGGCTGCGAGATTCAATGAATTCATTGTATCAAAGCTGGTAAGCGGGGCAGAAGATGCATTGCTCCGGCATGAGGTAAAGCCGGAGGATATTACAATTGCATGGGTGCCCGGTGCATTTGAAATACCGCTTGCAGCCAAGAAAATGGCACTGTCAGGACGTTATGATGCAGTCATCTGTCTGGGAACCGTGATCAGAGGAGCCACCAGTCATTACGATTATGTCTGCAGCGAGGTGTCAAAGGGGATTGCAGCAGTATCCCTGGAATCCGGAATCCCTGTGATGTTCGGGGTGGTAACTACCGAAAACATAGAGCAGGCAATTGAACGGGCCGGTACAAAGGCAGGCAATAAAGGATATGACTGTGCGATGGGTGCGCTGGAAATGATCGACCTGATGAAGCAGATGTAGTGTTGGGAAGTGATTGGGTTGAATCCGGATACAAAAATTATATTTTTTGATATTGACGGTACACTGATTACAGAAGACGGGAGAAGATATTTTCCTGAGAGTGCAAAGCAGGCAATCCGGGAGGCGAGGGCCAACGGACATCTGGTATTTATCAATACGGGACGTGTGTTTTGTAATGTGAATGAGGAAATCCGGGAGGCCGGCTTTGACGGTTATGTATGCGGCTGCGGCACTTATATCAGCTATAATGGTGAAACCCTGTTTCATCATGAAACAGACAGGCAGGTGTGTCATAAAATAGCTGCTGCATGCAGAAAATACCGTATGTATCCATTGTATGAGCATACAGACAGAATCTATATAGACGGAGCCTGTGAAAAAAATCAGTATCTCCGTGAAATCGTAACTTATTTTCGCGGAAACGGGAACAGGGTATATGACAATATAGAGACGGAGGATTTTGTGTTTGATAAGTTCTGTGCATGGTACGATGCAGGAAATCCGGATCTGGCGGCTTTTAAACAGGAAACAGGGCAGGATTTTACTTATATCCAGCGTGAAGGAAATTTTTGCGAAATGAGTCCGGTCGGGTACAGTAAGGCAACCGGTATCCGGTTCCTGTTAGAGTATTTTGGGCTGCCGCTTGAGAATGCCTATGCCTTTGGGGACAGTACAAATGATGAAGCTATGTTGTCATATGTGAAAAATAGTATTATAATGCAAAAAGGGCCTGAATCAATGAAAAAAAAGGTGATGATGGTCACGGAAGATGCCGAAGATCATGGGATCTATAACGCTTTAAAGAAATTGGAGATTATTTAATGGAAGAATACGGAAAAGTTTCTATGACGGACCAGATTGCCATTGCGGTTGCAAGTCCCAAAAATTACAAAGAACTGACACATTTAAAACCCGGAAAAACCGTCGCGTTTGTCATCTTGCTGACATTTATTCTGACCTTCATACAGACAGGAATCGGAGTCCTGTGCTTTCTGTTCAAAATCGGGGGCTTTGAAAATCTGTTTATGAATAAGATCCCGGATTTTGTTTATGAAAATGGGAGCCTGACAATGGACAATGAGATGGAGCTTGTCATTGGTACAGTCGACATTTATGTCAATACTGAGCAGGATGTAATACACATGGAAGAAATGGAAAATGACGGCATCTACATCACAATCGGAAAAAAGGGTGTGATATTCGGAGCGGTAAACGGAAGCTATGTATATGAACAGGACGAATATCCTTTGTCGATGCTGTTTCCGTCTCGTCTGGACAATAAGGAGCTGTGCACCTATATACCGGGTATTTATTTTGCCATTATCATAAGCTATATCGGTTCGATGATTGGAACTGCTGCTAAATGGTTATTTTTTGCTTTGATTTTTTCAATCATGGGACGTGCCGCAGCAGCGAATCTACAGACCGGATTATATTACGGCGACGTGTACAGAATCTGTATATACGGACAAAGTCTGGGCTTACTGCTTTCGGCAGTGAATATGGCGGTAGGATATTTCGTTCCGGCCACATTGATGTTTTTGATCATGATTATTTTATCGTTTGTTTTTATCAACCGCGGAATTATAAGTCATGTCAACTTTTCTGAACATCCGCCGGGAAGTATGTAACGGAGGGCATATGGAAATAGAAAAAAAATATCTGGTAACAGACATTCCCATTGATTATAAAACATATCCCTGCCGGTTGCTGGAGCAGGGATATATATCTACCGATCCGGTAATCCGGATCAGAAGGGCAGACGACAGATATATACTGACAGTAAAATCAAAAGGCCTGCTTGCCAGAGAGGAATTTGAACTGGATATGGAGCAATCTTCCTATCAGGCGCTGTTAAAAAAAATAGATGGGAATCTTGTTTCCAAGCGGAGATATCTGATTCCTCTGTCTGAAACGGAAGGCAGTACCGGTAATCCGGAACTGGACCGGCAGCTCACGATTGAACTGGATATATTTGAAGGCATATTTGGAGGCCTGATTTATGCGGAGGTGGAATTTCCTTCGGAGGAAACGGCAAATGCATTTATACCGCCTGCGTGGTTTGACAGGGATGTAACATATGATGCTGCCTTTCATAACAGCAGCCTGAGTGCCATGACGGAACGGGAGCGAGAGCAGTTTATAAAAAATCTGAGATGATAAAGGAGGATATAAGATGAAAGTCAGAATGTTATTTGAGCCGGGCTATGAAGAGGTTGAGGCTTTAACTGTCGTGGATATTTTAAGAAGGGCAAAAATAGAATGCCTGATGGTAGCGTGTAATGATGAGGATACGGTAACGGGTTCCCATAACATTACCGTTAAAATGGATGAAAAGATCAGCGGACTTGACGGAGATGCCGATATGCTTGTGTTACCGGGAGGACTTGTAGGAGTCAATCATCTGAAAGCGGACGAGACGGTTGCGGCGCTTGTGAAGCAGCAGTATCAAAGAGGCGGCTATGTTGCGGCGATCTGTGCGGCCCCGACGGCGCTTGGAGCGTATGGAATTCTGAAAGAAAAGAAGGCAACCTGTTATCCGGGAATGGAGCAGGAGCTTTTCTGCCAGCAGGCGCTGACAGAAAAGGTGGTAGTAGATGGAAAACTGATTACCAGCCGTGGACTCGGTACGGCCATTCCGTTTGCCTTAAAGCTGGTGGAGATCCTGGTCAATGAAGAGACAGCCAGAGACTTAGCGAAGAAGATTGTATATGAATATTAGGATATCGGTACGAAACCTCGTAGAATTTATTTTCAGAAGCGGTGATATCAGTGACGGACATAGTGGGACTCTGTCAAAGGAGGCTATGAATGCGGGAAGCAGAATTCATAGAAAACTCCAGAAAAAGGCAGGGTCTTATTATAATGCAGAGGTTCCCTTAAAAATAACAATAGAACGGGACTCCCATGTAGCCGTGATAGAAGGACGGGCGGACGGTATTATAGAAACGGAACATCCGGATGTCCAAACGGAACCTGTTATGATTGATGAGATTAAAGGAGTGTACAGAAAGCTTGCGGATATTGAGGAGCCGGAGCCGGTACATCTGGCACAGGCAATGTGTTATGCATATATATATGCTGAAAAAAACGGGCTTTCCGATATACAGGTTCGTATTACTTATGTAAACTTAGAAAATGAAGAAACAAAATATTTCGTAAATCGCTTTTCCTTTGAAGCGTTGAACCGGTGGTTTCAGGATTTAATGGACCGGTTGTTTCTCTGGCTTTCTTATGTGTCATCCCATCAGGCAGAGCGGAATGCTTCCATTGAAGAATTGGAATTTCCGTTTCCATATCGAAAGGGACAGAAGGAAATGGCGGCCTGTGTATATAAAGCCATTGAGAAGGAACAGCATCTGTTTGTACAGGCGCCGACAGGAATCGGAAAAACCATGGCGGCCGTATATCCTGCAATCAAGTCTTTTGTAACCGGAAAAACCTCCAAACTGTTTTATTTGACTGCAAAAACAATTGCACATACCGTAGCTAAACATGCAATTGCCCTGCTTCGGGAGAGAAAACTGATATTTTCATCGGTCATCATAACCGCCAAGGAAAAGCTGTGTCCCAATGAAGAGACAGAGTGTACTGCGGAAACCTGTCCGTATGCAAAGGGCCATTATGACAGGATCAATGAAGCCTTGTATGATCTGATCACGCATGAAAAGGATATTCATCGGGAGACCATTCTGCGTTATGCAGATCAGCATAGGGTCTGTCCGTTTGAACTGAATCTGGATGCCTGTCTGTTCGCAGATGCAGTGATCTGCGATTATAATTATGTCTTTGATCCCCGGGTAAATCTGAAACGCTTTTTTGCAAAAGAAGGAGGGTCTCCGGAAAATTATGTTTTTCTGGTAGATGAAGCCCATAATCTGGTAGACAGAGCCTCATCCATGTACAGTGCAGTCCTGATCAAGGAAGATTTTCTGAGAATTAAGAAAATCGTGAAAAAATATCATGGAAGACTTGCAGGCTCCATTGAAAAGTGCAACAGGGAATTGCTGGAAATGAAACGGGCCTGTATGAATGAAGATTATCAGGTGCTGGCATCCATTGGAGATCTGCATTTAAAGCTGTTGAATCTTTACGCAGGGCTGGAAAGCTTTTTGGAAGAATATAAGCATATTCCCGAGCGAAAGGAAATTCTGGAATTTTATTTTCAGATCAATACCTTTTTAAATATAGCAGAACTGGTAGATGATAACTATGTTATATATGATGAAATTCTGCCCGACAGTTCTTTTATGGTAAAGCTTTTCTGTGTACATCCTGCCGAAAATCTGAAAAGTTGTCTTGCAAAGGGAATTGCAACCATCTTTTTTTCGGCAACCATCCTGCCTGTTACCTATTATAAAGAGATGCTTTCGGATTCACCGGAGGATTGTGCCATTTATATTCCTTCTCCGTTTGACAAAAACAACAGAAAAATTCTTTTAGGACAGGATGTTACGACCAGATATGCAAAAAGAGGCATATCTGAGTATAAGCGGATATATGAATATATAAAAGCGGTTGTAAATAGTAAAAACGGAAATTACATGGTATTTTTCCCGTCCTACAGGATGATGAATGAGATTTATGAGCTGACACAGGCGGAACTGCAGGAGACGCAGCATCTGATGCTTCAGAGCCCGGGAATGAAGGAGGCGGAACGGGAGAATTTCCTGAAACAGTTTGAAGAAAAGCAGCATGTGCTTGCATTTTGCATTATGGGCGGGATTTTTTCCGAGGGTATCGATCTGGACAGGGAAAAGCTGTCGGGTGCAATCGTTGTTGGCCCCGGGCTGCCGCAGGTATGCCACGAAAGAAACATTCTGATGGAGTATTTTAACCGGAAGAACGGCAGAACCGGTTTCCGGTATGCATATCTGTATCCGGGTATTAATAAGGTGTTTCAGGCGGCAGGCAGAGTCATTCGTACGGAGGAGGATAAAGGGATTATCTTATTGCTGGATGAACGGTTTGTTACCAGAGAATATGCGGAGCTGTTTCCGGTGGAGTGGCAGGATGCCGTCTGCTGCAGCAGACATACTGTGGGACAGCTGCTGAGGGACTTCTGGGAACGTACGACATGAGAATTAAGGAAAGAAAACTATACAAAACAGATAAATGGTAGTACAATGTAAAATGCTTACAGGATATGCTGTCTATAATCAAAAAAAGAATAGGGGAATATATGGAAAATATTACAGTCAAAGATATTGTGGAAATTACAGGCGGACGACTGCTGTGTGGAAATCCGGATACACCTTTAACAGATTTGTGTACAAATTCACAGAACATAAAAGAAGGAGATTTGTTCATACCGCTGCCGGGAGAAAAAACGGACGGACATCTTTATATTCAGAGTGCGATGGAAATCGGTGCTGCCACGTTAACGGCACAGCATGATGAGGCGGAGTCCGAAAAAGCTTATATCAGGGTAGCTGATACCATGGAAGCCCTGCGTACCATCGGAAGATATTTCAGAAATAAATTCCGGATTCAATATATAGGCGTGACCGGAAGTGTGGGAAAAACCACCACAAGAGAAATGATTGCCGCAGCGTTGTCTATCGGAATGTGCACTTATCAGACTCCAAAGAATTATAATTCACAGGTCGGTGTACCTGTTACATTGTCGGGTATATGCTCGGAACATAAGGCGGCTGTGGTGGAAATGGGAATCAGCAAAGAAGGTGAGATGGCGATTCTTGCCGATATAGTAAGGCCGCATATGTGTGTCGTGACGATGATCGGAGATGCCCATATAGATGAACTGAAAAGTAAAGAAAATATCAGAAGGGAAAAGCTTTCCATTATAAAGGGAATGTCCGAAGACGGAATTCTGTTTATGAATGGAGATGATATTATGCTTCGCGAGGTAAAGGAAGATTTGCCGTGCAGAACCATAACATACGGATTCCGGGAAGATTGCGACTACAGGGCATGCGATGTATACAGTGAGAACAGATATATGCTTTTTGACTGCGTACATGGAGATGAAAGAGTTCCGGTCAGATTAAGTATTCTTGGCAAACATAATGTCAGCAACTGCCTTGCGGCATTGGCCGTTGCAGACCAGATGGGTATTCCGATGGAGCAGGCCGCACAGGCATTTCCTTTCTTTGAAGGACAGCGACAAAGAGTGATCGAGC
This sequence comes from uncultured Coprococcus sp., assembly GCA_947632705.1. Taxonomy (GTDB): domain Bacteria; phylum Bacillota; class Clostridia; order Lachnospirales; family Lachnospiraceae; genus Coprococcus. Next base: position 15,610 of record CANRQE010000016.1, read on the forward strand.
AAAAGGGCAGGTTCACTATTATAGATGATACATATAATGCAAACCCGGCTTCCATGCGGGCGGGCATCAATATGTTATGCGATATGCCGTGTGAAGGACGGAAATTTGCGGTGCTTGGAGACATGCTGGATCTGGGACCGGACAGCCAGAGATATCACAGAGAAATCGGAGTTTATCTGCGGGATAAAAAAATAGATGAAGTGATCGTCATAGGAGATATGGCGCAGGAGATCAAAAGAGGACTGGAGGAAAACGGAAATGGTTATCCGAAAGTATATTCCTTTAAAGATATGGAAGAAATTGCGCTTTACCTTACCACAATCATGAAATCCGAGGATATTGTATTTTTAAAGGCCTCCCATGGTATGAATTTCAAAGAAGTGGTGAATCTTCTGACGAATTATTAATAAAAATTGTATAAAACAACCATAGAAACTGTTCTGCACAAATAGGCAGAACAGTTTTCTTTGTCTAAAATGTCATGGATTTCCGTGGAAGCAGACATTTGATATTGCAAAATGTAGAAATCGTATCTTTTGTATTGAAAAAAATAAAAAAAAGGAGTAATATCAACCTAGCTTGAATAAATCATAACAGTAGTATAAATAATACATATTATTTCATTTTTGGAGGATTTGAAAATGGCTACAGTAAAGAAGGAAGAAGTAAAGAAGATAACAAAAGCAACTCCTGCTGATGCAGTTGCAAAGGTGGAAGCAGCTAAGAAAGCAGCAGCTAAGAAGGCTGAGGCTCCAAAGGCAGAAGTAAAACCGGCAGCTAAGAAGGCAGAAGCTCCTAAGGCAGAAGCAAAGCCGGCAGCTAAGAAGGCAGCAGCTCCAAAGGCTGAGGCAAAACCGGCAGCAAAGAAGCCTGCAGTTAAGAAACCGGCAGCTAAGAAGGCAGCAGTTAAGACAGAGGAGTCTGTATTTATCGAATTTGCCGGCGGACAGATTGAAGTTGCAGCAATTATTGCAAAGGCAAAGGAAAACATCGGGAATAAGGATGTTAAGGCTCTGAATGTATATTATCAGCCAGAGACAGGTATGGTATATTACACAGCAGACGGTGAGACAGGTTCTTACAGACTGTAATCTTGTAATATCACATATGGGAATAACAAAGGTTTGCCGTACTGACGATGTATGTGTCGTAGTGCGGCATAACTTTTTTAAGGAGGTATGGATATGAAAATCGGATTTATCGGATGCGGCAATATGGCAACGGCTATGATCAGGGGAATACGAAAAAATCCCCTGTTTGATTCGGATGAAATCGTGGTTTCAGATATATCGGAAACCGCAGTTTCGCGTATGAAAGAAGAACTGCAGGTACAGGGGAGTACGGATAACAGACAGACTGCAGAACAAAGTGACGTACTTGTTTTGTCTGTCAAACCTCAATTTTATGAGACGGTGATCCGGGAAATCCGGGATCTTGTTACGACCGATCAGATTATACTGACGATTGCACCGGGAAAGACGCTCTCCTGGTTATCCGAGTGTTTCGGAAAAGCTGTAAAGCTTGTCAGGACCATGCCGAATACGCCGGCCCTGATCGGAGAGGGAATGACCGGTGCATGTAAAAACAAGCTTGTAGAACCGCAGGAATATGAATATGTTCTTGCGATGCTCAACAGCTTCGGCAAGGTAGAAACCATTCCTGAAAGCCTGATGGATGTCTGTGTATCTGTCAGCGGGAGTGCACCGGCTTATGTATATATTCTGATTGAGGCAATGGCAGATGGTGCGGTTGCGGATGGGATGCCAAGACAACAGGCTTATAAATTTGCGGCTCAGGCAGTGCTTGGAAGTGCGAAGATGGTGCTGGAAACCGGAAAACATCCGGGAGAATTAAAGGATATGGTGTGCTCTCCGGGTGGAACGACTATGGAAGCGGTCCGTGTACTGGAAGAGAAGGGCTTCCGCTCCTCTGTCATAGAAGCGATGAAGGCCTGCGTCAGGAAAGCAAAAGAGCTGTAGAAAAAACATGACAGATATAGAAAAACCCGATACATGCGATCGGGTTTTTCTATTATCTGGCATATAAGAGACCCTGTGTCACAGAATCTCTTATACGCATGAAGGTGTATCAGATTATTTATTTACAACAAAGTCGGAATAAGCGGATGGAAGACCATGCTCAGTAGGATCCAGACCCTTGATTTCTTCCTCTTCAGATACCCGCAGGCCGACAACTGCTTTGATCAGCAGGAATACCAGAGTAATCGTAACGGCAGTCCATGCACCGACGGATACAACGCCGATTGCCTGCCAGCCAAGAGATGTCAGGCCGCCGCCATAGAACAGACCGTTTAAGGTATCATTTCCCGGAGCTGAGGTGGTGGCGAAGAGACCGACTGCCAGTGTTCCCCAGATACCATTTAAGCAGTGTACGGCAACAGCGCCGACCGGATCATCCACATGAAGAACATGGTCGCAGAGCCATACGCCGAATACAACCAGAACGCCGGCAACAGCGCCAATGATCAATGAACCCAGAGCATCCGTGACATCACAAGGAGCCGTAATGGCAACCAGACCTGCAAGGGATGCGTTTAAACACATGGAAACATCAGGCTTGCCATAACGAATCCAGGTAAACAGCATACATACAACAGTGGCAACGGCAGGTGCAATGGTGGTAGTTAAGAAGATAGAACCTAACTGCTCAATCGATGTTGCTGCCGCACCGTTAAAGCCGTACCAGCCTAACCATAGAATAAATACGCCGAGTGCACCAATCGGGATATTATGTCCCGGAAATGCATGTACCTTTACAACCTTGCCCTTTTCATCTTTATCGAATTTTCCGATACGAGGTCCAAGTAAAGCGGCGCCAATCAAAGCGGAGATACCGCCTACCATATGAATTGCACAGGAACCGGCGAAATCGTGGAAGCCATGTGCATTTAACCAGCCGTCGGAGGTCCAGATCCAGTGTGCTTCAATCGGATAGATCAGAAGCGAGATCAATGCTGAATACAGACAGTAGGATGAAAACTTGGTTCTTTCTGCCATTGCACCGGATACGATGGTTGCTGTTGTGGCACAGAACACAAGGTTAAATACAAAAGCAGACCAGTCGAAGTTTGCATAGTCTGTAAAAATACGTAAGGAAGGTTTTCCCAGAAAACCTCCGATGTCATCGCCAAGCAGTAAGGACGAACCCAGAAAAATAAATACGACCGTACCGATGCAGAAGTCCATCAGGTTTTTCATAATAATATTACCCGCATTTTTTGCTCTGGTAAAGCCTGTTTCTACCATTGCAAAACCGGCCTGCATCCAGAATACCAGTGCCGCTCCGATCAGGAACCAGACACCAAAGACAATTTCATTTACATCCATAAACAATTCCTCCTTTTACAGTTTGAAAATAGAATGTTTTTTATGAATATATGATAGGTTGGGCTTTCCTTCCTTCTAAAATATGGTAAAATGATAGGGAAAGAAAAAAGACCTGCTTTTATTTCCGAAAATAAAAACACGTCTTTGTGCGTATCAGATATTCAAATTTGTGTTGAGTATAATCCCTGTATTTTTTATTTTATTGAATAAAACGGACACAGATACCGGAAAGCTTATAATATTTCGTTTGAGGTAAATAAAGTGAAGAAAAATGGCAGGAGGTGTTAATTTTATTATGTTTATGGTGACCGGTCATTCCCAGGCAATGCTGAAATGTCTGTCTGAACATGATATGGAAATGAAAAATCAGATCTGTGATCGGGAGGTTTTGGTCTACAGCGGAGTAATTTCCGGCAGTATACAGATTCTTCCGCAGATTGCATCCGGAATTCTGATACTGTTTCGTGAGAAGGACGAACCGGAGCTGTTTGATCTGAAACAATTGTGTCAGCCCCTGCGTCTGGAGGGTAAGAAAATCCGATATATAGGGATACAGTTTAGTGTGTTTGATAAAATTCTATATGATCCGGAGCAGATTAAGGAACAGGTGACAACCATGCGTTTTCTCTCAAATGATTTAAGAATGATGCAGATGTTTTGTCAGCTGTTATCGGAGCATGTCACAATTGTGCCCGTGCATCCTGTCTGTGTATCCATGATGAAAGAGATTTTTGCGTCAAACGGAAAAATCAGAATTTACCAGCTTGCGGAAAAACTGGATTATTCCGTCAGACATATCCGCCGGCTGTTTTGTCAGGAGACGGGACGTGGACCAAAAGAATATGAAAGACTGGTAAAAATACAGTTTGTCATAAAACGGATGACGGATGATCCATATCAGGAAATATCTGTTTATATGGAAGGCTGCGGATACTCGGATCAGGCACATTTTCAAAGAGAATTCAAATATTATACGGGCATGACGCCGAAACAGTTTCTTTTGGCGCTCAAAGAAAAAGAAACCGCATGACGGTAAATTGCTGCTCGCCAATCGATTTGTAATTTGAGCGTAGGAAGCTGCCTGCCCGGCAGTGTTTTTTCTTTACTGCCTCTTGGCGGATCAGTCAGAATATGAAATAAGAGCCGATAATTTTGTGAGAGTTCTCACAAAATCATCGGCTCTTATTATATCATTTCTCCCGGCTTAAAAGAATAGAAATACTGCAGCAAGAGATATAACATTTCCGAGAATATGCGAAAAGGTGCTGATAACGCAATTGCCCGATTTATGATAAACCATAGAGAAAATCAAACTGTCGATAAATACGCCGGCAACATCATAAAGCACAATTCCTATGTTTCCTGCGGCAATATGTCCTGCCGCAAAAACAACAGATGACACCACCGCGCAGAGCCAAACCGGAAATATTTTTGAGGTTTTTCCAAAGAAAAAACCTCTGTACGCAATCTCCTCGCCAAAGGCCGCAATGATAACCTGACCTATCAGCAGCGCAGTTTTATCAAAAGACAGTCCCACAGACCCCGTCCTTTCTATCAGGTGGGAAATATTCTCTCCGCCGAAAATCAGATTTCCGGCAATAAGCGATACAATACCGCTTACACTCGGCAGCAGCATCCAAAGAATTACGCCCGGCTTTTTGAGATCCGCCGGAATAGTATTAAAACGCAAACCCGATTTGGAGCCTTTTACTTTGCCGACAGCTTCCGTAATAAAGAAAAACGCAATCCCCACAAATACGGAATATCCTGCTGTTTTTGAGGACGGTACAATTTTCGTTGCCGTCAATAATATCATGATTGCCACACCTATCATCGTGAGGACAACACTCTTTTTGTTATTCTCCATAAGCTGTTGATCGTTCATTTTATTTCCTCCTGTACTGCCAATATTGCACCTCTATATGTTTACTCCAAATGGAATTTTATAAGTTCCTTGGCGTCTATCATTTCAAGCAAAGTCGTTCCGGTAAAAAAGTTTGATTAAAAAAGGAAACGGAACAAATGCGGTTCTGCAATCGTAAAGGCGGCGTCAATGACCATATCTTTTGTGAATTTAGGTTTTGACAGCAGGGTTTCCTCTTTTTAATAATTTTCGTTATATAACAACAATTATATTATAAGCCGCAGCACTCATTTTGTCAATTCCTCCGAAGGAACTTTTACCTGATTTTCGCCTTTCCGAAAAACCGAAAAGTGGCATGGCGTTAGTGGAAATTATTTTGGTTAACTATAAGAACGATACAGACATATTCAGGCAGAGAAAGGAACAGTAAAATGTGTGCAGATAAACGAATGAGCCATAGAGAGGGCGGACGATATGAAAAGACCGGTACCGCTTTCCGGGCGGCTATGACGGGAAAAGGAGCCTGCTGTGGGAATACCCCATGGCTTTACCGAAAGACCTGAAAAAAACGGAGAAACGGCATAGCCCGTAAGCTACGCCGTTTCCCGAAAACAATCTTATGCTGTTTTATGAGTGCCTCCCAAAGTGCGATTCTTTTTAAAATTTACAGCAGGAATATGCTTAAAGCGCACTGTCTCCGTGTTCTCCGGTACGGATTCGTACGACGTCGGAAACATCATATATAAAAATCTTTCCGTCGCCGAATTTACCGGTAGAAATCTTTTCGCAGACCTTGAATATAATTTTATCAGCAATTTCATCGGAAGCGATGGTTTCAATCTTAATTTTTGGAATCAGGTTTACAACATATTCGCTTCCCCTGTATGTGGTCTTATAACCCTTCTGATTTCCATAACCCATAATATTGGATACCATGGCGCCGGTTGATTCACATTCATCCAGAATGGATTTTACATCGTCCAGCTTTTCTGAACGAACAACAATTTCCAATTTTTTCATATCAATATCCTCCTTGTACAACAAGTTAGTTTCAGATTCAAACTACATTGCTATCATACCATATGAAAAAATGAATTTCTACAAAATTTAGCGAAAGCGGAATTTTAAAAAATATTATAAGGCTTTCATTGTTTTTTTACGGAAAAATCCGGAAAGGAACTTAATTTTATTAGGAATTTAGAAAAAAATAGCCCTGCTGCCAAAAATATGTGAGTAGTATTTGGAGAGGGGGTGTGCTATAATAGGAACACCGAAAGAGCATAAGTTACGATGAACGGAGGAAAGAAATGTCTGATAGTATTGATAAAAATGAAAAAAAAGACAATGAATATGAAGAATATTGTTATATGTGCAGACGCCCGGAAAGCGTAGCAGGTAAATTAATTAATATGCCAGGTGATATACATATATGCGCAGATTGTATGCAGAAAACCTTTGACAGCTTCAACAATAACGGTATGGGCGGCATGCAGTTCCTGGATTTATCCAATCTGTCTAATATCGGCAATATAGATATGTCCAGATTTATGTCACAAAACGATATTCCACAGAGCCAGAAGGTTAAGAAGAAGGCGGCAAAACCAAAAAAAGAGGAAGCGGAGCTTACTCTGGAGACGATTCCTGCCCCTCATGTGATCAAAGGGATGTTGGATGAGTATGTCATTGGTCAGGAATATGCAAAAAAGGTTATGTCAGTTGCGGTCTATAATCATTATAAGCGGGTGCTTACAGATACCATGGATGATATTGAAATTGAAAAATCCAATATGCTGATGGTGGGACCGACAGGCTGCGGCAAGACCTATATCGTAAAAACGATTGCAAGGCTGTTAAATGTTCCGCTTGCAATTACAGATGCGACGACTCTGACAGAGGCCGGATATATCGGGGATGACGTGGAAAGCGTTTTGTCCAAGCTTCTTGCGGTCGCCGACAATGATGTGGAAAAAGCGGAAAGAGGGATCGTCTTTATTGATGAGATTGACAAAATTGCAAAAAAGCATAATTCCAACAGCCGCGATGTCAGCGGAGAATCCGTGCAGCAGGGACTGCTCAAGCTGTTAGAGGGGGCAGATGTAGAAGTACCTGTAGGTTCGGGAAGCAAGAATGCCATGGTTCCGCTTACAACGATCAATACAAGAAATATTCTGTTTATCTGCGGCGGTGCGTTTCCGGATATTGAAGAAATCATCAAGAGCCGTATCAATAAGCAGGCGTCTATTGGCTTTCGCGCAGATCTGAAAGACAAATATGACAATGATCCGAATCTGCTTCGTCAGGTGACCAATGATGACTTGCGTGAGTTCGGTATGATACCGGAGTTTTTGGGAAGACTGCCTGTTTTGTTTACATTGGATGCGCTGGATAAGGATATGTATATCAAGATTTTGAAAGAACCGAAGAATGCTATCCTGAAGCAGTATAAGAAGCTGCTTGCCCTGGATGAAGTGGATCTGAGATTTGATGAATCTGCTTATGAGGCCATTGCGGAAGAAGCAGTATCCAGAAAAACCGGCGCCAGAGCATTGAGGGCAATCATAGAAAAATTTATGCTGGATATCATGTACCAGATTCCAAGAGATGACAGTATCGGCCGCGTAACAATTACCGGAGATTATATCAGAGGTACAGGAAGTCCGATCATAGAGCTGAGGGGCGTCGCTGCCATAGAGGCGTGCGCAACGCAGGCATAGACAAACGGGATTGAGACTGAAGGATAAGCCGAATTGTCTTTCAGTCTCTTTTTATGCGCCGGTATGAAGATACCGGTAACTGGGAATTCTTATTTATATAAAGAAAAAAGAGAAAAGATATGTGTCAAAAGCAGGATTCTGTAAAAACAATTTTATGATTGAAATTTTATAAGATGGTTGCGGTATGACAATGAAAATGATATGATACAAGTCAGAATCTATGCTTCTATAGTTTCATATTATTTATAGTTTTAAGGGAGAAAAGAATGAATGAGTAAAAACAATGCAGGAAAGAGAAAGAGAGGTATCATTGCAGCGGGAATCTGTGCTGCCATGCTGTTTACCATGACAGCCTGCGGCGGTCAGACATCCGAAAAAGATGATGAGCATGAAAACTCTGTAACAGAAACAGAAAAACAGACTGAAGATGCAGAGGTCAGTGCGGATGTTACCCGTCCGGAAAAGGAAGACGGGGAAGAAGATCCGGAGGTTATGGCAGAATTTGAAGATTATCTGGACGATTATTATGAGGACTATGTTACCAGCGACACGATGACATATAATTACAGTTTAAAAGATGGTTCGATTTTCGGGCTGGAAGAACCGGAAGTCACTCTTGGAGATCCGGATATGTCGCAGGAGGCAATTGCTGAGGATAAAAAGGAATTCGATGAAAAGGTAGAAGGGCTCGAAGCAATTGACCGTGCGGCCTTAAGTGATGACCAGCAGCTGACGTATGATGTTTTGGAAGAATATCTGGAAACGGAGGCCATGCAGTATGAGAATGTCTATCTCTATGATCCGTTTTCTCCGATGAGAGGTTTGCAGGCCAATCTGGCAACCAATTTTACGGATTACAGATTTGACGATAAGGGAGATGTAGAGCGGTATATCCAGATGATTACTGAGGTGGATGCATACTTTGACACCTGTCTTGACTTTGAAAAGGAGAAATCCGAAAAAGGATTTTTCATGAGTGATGCCGTCTGTGACGAAGTGATCGAACAGTGCGAAACCTTTATTGAAAATAAAGAGGATCATTTTATGATTACGGTATTTGATCATAATATTGATGCCCTGGATTTCCTGACCGATGAGGAGAAGGAGGATTTCAAAGCACAGAACCGGGATGCGGTTTTAAACCATCTGCTGCCTGCATATCAAAATGCCATAGATGTCCTGACCTCCTTAAAAGGAACCGGTACCAATGACAAAGGCTTGTGCTATTATGATGGCGGGAAGGAGTATTATGCTTATCTGCTCCGTCATTATGCCGGAACAGATAAGACGCCGGAGGAAGTGATTGATATGCTGGATTCTCATATGGAGGATCTGATGGTGGAGATGTATTCCCTGTATCTGATGGATTCAGAGGGATATGAGTATTTTGTCAATCATTATGATAATCTGTTTTCCAAAACGGATGATATGAGTGCCAGTGAGATGATTGACACCTTGATGGAGACTGCAACGGAACATTATCCTGAGATTGGGGATATTCCATATAAGGCGGAGAATCTGGACGAGAATCTGGAGACCATTATGGAGAATACACTGGCTTATTATATGTCGCCGGCCTATGACGATCCTGACAACAATCTGATTCGTGTCAACGGCATGCATACTGACGGTCTGTGGACGACGCTGGCACATGAAGGCTATCCGGGACATATGCTGCAGAATGCATATTATATGTCAACTAATCCGGAACCGGTCAGAACGCTTTATAATTATCTGGGCTATATGGAAGGCTGGGCAATGTATGCCTGTTATGATTCTCTGAATTATTATGATTATGATAAACCGGAGTATGCGGAGACACTTGCAACCTTTTACAGAATCAATGACGAGTTAAGCTATCTCGCTATGGGAAGAATCGATCTGGGAATCAATTATGAAGGCTGGACCATTGAAGAAACCAGTGATTATATGACGGAAAACGGGTTTGACGGCAGTGCCGCAGAAGAAATTTATTATACAATGGCAGGAGATCCGGCCGTGTATCAGAGTTATTCCACCGGTTATTATGAATTGGTCGAGCTTCGGGATTATGCAGAAGAGGAGCTTGGAGATAAATTTGATGTAAAGGAATTCAATACAGTTGTTTTGAAAACAGGCCCTTGCCAGTTCGATATTCTAAGAGAACAGATCGATGACTATATTGATGAAGCGAAATAGTGTTGAAAAAGAACGAACATATTATAAAAGAGGTATATGCCGGTTCGATTGCCGAGGAAATGGAGATCGAACCGGGAGATATTCTGTTGGAAATCAATCATGAACCAATTGAAGACGTATTCGATTACCGCTTTTTAATCAAGGATGAGTATCTGGAGGTACTGATCCGGAAATCCAACGGGGAAGAATGGCTTTTAGAGATTGAAAAGGAGTATGACGATGATCTGGGACTGGAATTCGAAAGCGGGCTGATGAGTGAGTACCGCTCCTGTACAAACCGGTGCATTTTCTGTTTTATCGATCAGATGCCGCCGGGTATGCGGGAAACCTTATATTTTAAAGATGATGATTCAAGATTGTCTTTTCTTCAGGGCAATTATATTACTCTGACCAATATGAGGGATCAGGATATAGACCGCATTATCAGGATGCAGCTGGCTCCGATCAACATATCTGTACATACGACGAATCCGGAGCTTCGGTGTAAAATGCTGAATAATCGTTTTGCGGGAGAGAAGCTGCAGTATATAAAAAAGCTGTATGACGGACATGTTGAAATGAACGGACAGATTGTATGCTGTAAAAATGTCAATGACAAAGAAGAATTAAGAAGCAGTATTCAGGATCTGATTTCCTATCTTCCTTTTATGAGAAGTGTCTCTGTGGTTCCTGCGGGGATTACCAGATACAGGGAGAATCTTTTTCCCATCCAGATGTTCACAAAAGATGAAGCTGCCGATATCATTGATATGATTGAAGCCTTTCAAAAGCAGTGTTATCAGATGTACGGCCTGCATTTTATTCATGCCAGTGATGAATTCTATATTATGGCAGAGAGAGAATTTCCTGAGGAAGAACGGTATGACGGGTATCTTCAATTGGAAAACGGCGTCGGTATGATGCGGTTGTTTCTGAATGAATTTAAAGAGGCTTATGAAGCACTGAAAGAGAATATTGGTTTATCCCTGATGCAGAAGGAACTGAAAAGGACCGTTACCATTGCAACCGGGAAACTGGCGTATGCGGTTATGAAGGAAAGCGCCGATAAGCTGACGCAGCTTTTTCCCGGGCTGCAGGTACATGTACTTTCTATCAGAAACGATTTTTTCGGAGAAACGATTACGGTATCCGGGCTGATTACGGGTCAGGATCTGTGCAGGCAGATCAAGGATTATGGCAGACAGACGATGCTTGGTGATGCGGTTTTAATACCATGCAATATGCTGCGGACCGGAGAACAGGTATTTTTGGATGATGTAACGATCGCCGATCTGGAAGCCGAGTTAAAGATGCATGTCATACCTGTGGAAGCAGACGGCGGTGCGTTTATAGAATCCATACTCAATCCGGATTATCGGATTTCCGGTTCAAACGAACAATTTGTTTATATAGACGCCTATGGAACAAAAACAGAATAAGAACAGATATATTCCTTTCCTGCGATACAGTTTCTGTGCAGATTGTATCATAGGGAAGGTTTTTTATTCTATCAGGCCATCGAGGTTCCTGCAATTTTTTTTGCTGTTTCAGCATATTTATTAAGGAAGAATATGTCAGGATATGTTTTATGGACTGTAATGAGGCAATTACAAGTGAGGAATATGTGGATTATATCATAGATTACAGTGGAAATGCGGATATTCTGGAAGCGGTTTACGGAGAAGAATGCTATATCATACTGGATAGAAGATATGCCGTGCTCTATCGGAAAAAGCCGGAGGATTATATGGAGATTTTTTCCAGATATGAATATAGTCTGTTCCCAAAACTGTACGGCCTTCTGGATACTTCCAGCATGGAGGCTACCGGTGTGATTAATGTACAGAGAGAAAATGTCCTTGGACTGACGGGCAGCAATACAATAATTGGGATTATTGATACGGGACTTGATATTGAAAACACCTTATTCCGCAATCCGGCGGGGCGGACCAGAGTTTTGTCTGCATGGGATCAAAGCGTCGGAAATGGAGAAAATACGTTATACGGATATGGTACAGAATATACGCAGGAAGACATACAGACGGCAATTGATTCGAATAATGAGATTTTAAGAGACGCAAATGGACATGGAACCTTTATGACAGGGATTGCAGCAGGAGGAGCAACTGCGGATTTTACAGGAGTTGCACCGGATGCTTCGATAATTGTGGTGAAATTAAAACCGGCAAAATTAAATCTCCGAAACCTGTATGGAGTCCCGGCAGATGCGGAAGCCTATGAGGAAACAGATATTATGCTGGCAGTTGCATATCTGTTATATCAGGCGAGTAAATTTCAGCAGAATATATCCATTCTGCTGGGCGTCGGTTCCAATAGCGGCAGTCATACGGGAACCGGGGCGCTTGAAAGCTTTATAACGAATATCGGAATATTGAAGGGAATTGCGATTTCCGTAGCAGGAGGTAATGAAGGAGTAAGAGGCCATCATTTTCAGGATACCATTGGGAACAATGAGGAATATGCGGTGGTTGAACTGAATGTGGCAAACAATGACAGCTTTACCATGGAAATCTGGGGTGCGGCGCCAAATACTTATTCCATTGCGATTGAAATACCGGGAGGAGAGTTTATCAGCCGGATTCCTCCCCGCTTTGACCGCAGCACAGTGATACGCCCTATTTTTGGGGGAGGTACCATTTATGTGGACTATTTCCTGGTCGAAGAACAGTCGGGGGAGGAATTGATCATGCTGAGATTTTTTGGCCCTCAGAACGGATTGTGGCGGATCCGGGTGTATGGGACCGGAGATACGGAAAAGAGTTTTCATGCATGGCTGCCGTTAACCGGTTTTATATCACCGGAAACGGTCTTTATCAGACCTTCGCCGAATGTGACCCTAACGAATCCGGCAACGGCAGAAACGCCGATGAGTGTATGTGCTTATAACCATTATGACAATGGAATTTATATCAATAACAGCAGAGGGTATACGGCTGACAACAGAATAAAGCCGGATTTTCTTGCACCGGGCGTGGAAGTATATGGACCGGGACGGGCAGGAACCTTTGTCAGAAGATCGGGCACTTCTGTTGCGGCGGCCCATTGTGCAGGCTGTGCGGCCCTTATGCTCCAATGGGCGACAGAGCGGGATTTGGTAAGGTTTATTAATGGAAACCAGATCAGACGGTATTTTATCCGCGGAGCAATCAGGCTCAACAATCCGAATTCGGCCTTACCGCCAGGCTCCGGTTCGATTTCCGGAGATCCTGACCGTGTGGGCAATCAGATTTACAGGGAATATCCAAACCCGGAATGGGGATGGGGAATTCTGAATATTTTTAATACCTTTGAACAGTTAAGAAATTGATGTTATTTATGGAAAAAATGTGCTATACTAAAAACAACAGATACAGAATCAGGGAGGCAGCATGAGATATCAATGTGTAAATGAACCGGAAACGATTTCCCTGCATGATGCGGAAATACAGAAATTTGAATATCAAGGACAGGGTCAGCCTGCAGCTTTGACTATGGAGCTGACCGGTGCAGTCGTAAAGGCTGAAAATTCTCAGAACGAATATTACACAGATAAATATGTGGATCTGATGCAGATACAATTCCGGAATGCAGTTCTGGAAACCGTTCTGCTGGAGGGACATAAATATTATGATGCCAATGATAAGCTGTTGGAACAGGTGCCGGATGCAGAGGTAGAGCCGGAACGATATGCAGAGCTGTTTCGGAAATTTGTGCACGCCTATATATTTTATGGAGGCAATCCGGACGGAGAAGAGAAACTGTATCAGATGATCATTGACGTAGAAGAGGATTCTTATGTGGTCAGCCTGCGTTATGAAAAACTGGTTGTCCGGTGGGAACGTTTTTTAAATAAGGTACAAACTATATAAAGATCATACAGGAGATGGGAATATGGCAAAACGAATCAAAAGATATCTTGCATATGTGGAGGGATTGTTAACGAAGGAAGATCTGGATTATGAGCAGGAACTTCGGAAACACTTAAAACAGATAGATTTTTTTATGCATGAAAGACTGATCCATCTGATTGTAACCGTATTGTTTGCCCTTGCAACGCTGGGAAGCTGTATTGCTTTTATTGTATCGGAAAAGCTGCAGATCCTGATTCTGGCTTTGGCGCTGATGGTGCTTTTGATACCGTACATAAAGCATTATTATTTATTGGAAAACAGTGTGCAGTATATGTATGAACAGTATGACAGGATGTTAAAAAAAGCAGGCATTCAGGCTTTTGAAAATAAAGAAACAATAAAGAAGTGATACAGGAGGTCATATGTTTAATCTAATAATGGGAATCATCATGGTAATCGGCGGCAGTATCAGTCTTGCATGGGGAGTGCTCCATCATGCAGCACCGTTTCCCGTCTGTGTCGGATGTACATTGATTGTTTTTGGAATCGCAGAAATCATACGGTCCAGATCGATCAGACAGAAAAAAAAGGATAGAAGCGAAAGCGAGATGGATATGTATCTGAGACTTGCCGATGAAATGGGCGTCATTGTAAATCCAATCACGAAAGAAGTGGTAAGAAAGCAAGAACAATCTGAGGCAAAAACAGAAGAAGCAGCAGAGGAAATAGCAGAAAAAACAGAAGAGAAAGCAGAAGAGAAAATAGAAGAGAAAGCAGTAGAAGAAGGAACAGAAGAAAAAGATGATTCTTTTATGTAACGGATGATATGGCTGTCAGTATGCTGAATGCTGACGGCCATATCCTGTATTGTGTCTGCATATGCAAAAGGCTGATTATCGTAAATCAGAAAAATCATATTCAGATACGTCTCCGTTTGTTCCGTTTGATTTATAGACCTTTCCGGTTTTGGAGTCTACATAGAAATCTCCGACCTTGGAATCATTTCCGGTCTTTTCGGTATCATGCAGTTCAAAATGATACCCCTGATTTCCGGTTGAGTATTCCGTAAGGTCTTTGTCACTGTTTCTTACTTCATATCTGCCATTGGTATCAGACAGGTTTCCCATGAAGTGATTATATGCATCATCATAGGTTTCAAATCCGCCGGTCAGACCGTCCGCCACGTCATCAACAGCGTCATCAACGGCATTACCGATATCATCAACAGCATTACCGATATTATTGCCAAGGCTGTTGTTCCCTCCATTATTATTTCCGCCGTTGTTGTTATCGGTACGGTCTTCTGAACTCTGATTTGTTCCGGCACCGTTACCGGTTCCGGTTCCTGTCTGTCCGGCATCGTCGCCGCATGCAGTTAATGTAAATGCCAGAAGCATCAGGCAAAAACTGAATATTAAGATTTTTTTCATAGCTATAATCTCCTTTTTTTGTATTACACAGCTAGTATTCGTAGAAAAAAAGGAAGATATACAGACAGAATGTTGGAAAAATTTAAAAGGAATAGGTATGAAACAGAAGAAAAAAAATATATTGTATAAAAAACGGAAAACGGGTGCAGTATGCGAAAAACAGGAAATAAGAACAAAAGAAGTTTACATAATGCCAATATCATTAAGAAACAGATTGAGAAAATAAATCAAAGCGATCTGATCAGAGAAAGTGAAAAAATTATAAAATATTCCTGGCAGAATATCATTCTCGTGGTGTCTCTGATGGTACTGATTTTGTTTGTAGGCTATCAGTTCATGATGAAGCATGATGCGCAAAGGAAACAGACAGAGTTTGCATCTGAACAAACGATGGCGGTGGATGAAAAAATGCCAGCCGATCCGGATGAAACTGTAAAATTCCTGAATCATATTGAGGAATGACGGGATTTATTGTATGATATAGAATAAGCAATCAAGATACAGGCTTGAACATTTTTTTATAATTATGAAGTGAAAAAATAAGCAACTGTAAAAGGATGAATAAAAAGACAGATAAACGTGCAGATAAAAGCACAAATCCATGGCATAAGCAACACAGGGTATACAGACAATGATGACATATGAAGAAGCAAGCGCTTATATTACAAAGACAGATCAAAGAGGCAGTATATACGGATTGGATACGATTCGTGAGTTATTGAACAGACTCGGAAATCCGCAGGAATGTCTGAAGATTGTCCATATTGCAGGAACCAACGGGAAAGGTTCGGTTTTTGCTTTTTTAGATGCCATTCTGGAGGATGCCGGATATACGGTAGGACGTTATATTTCGCCTGCGGTGGTAACCTATCTGGAACGGTTCCAGCTGAATGGGAAATTGATGACGCAGCCGGAATTTGCCGAGCTTCTTTCAACGGTCAGGCAGGTTTGTGAAGATATGATAGAAGACGGGTTGGCCTCCCCGACTTCATTTGAGATAGAAACGGCAGTTGCTTTTTTGTATTTTCTGAAAAACAAAGCGGATGTGGTCTTATTGGAGACCGGTATGGGAGGCAGGCTGGATGCAACGAATGTAGCCGCAGCGCCTTTGTGTACCGTATTATCCAGTATCAGTCTGGATCATATGCAGTTTTTGGGAAATGATTGTTCGTCTATCTTAAAAGAAAAAATGGGAATTATGCGGAACGGTGTTCCCTGCACGGCGTATTGTATGGATGCGGAGTTAAAAGATGAATGGATAGAAAAGTGTGAAAAAATGAACTGCCCGCACGAAATGGTAAGCTATGAGTCTCTAAATGTGAAAAAATGCACGTTGGAAGGATCGGAATTTGTATATAAAGGAGAGACCTATCAAGTGCGAATGTTGGGAGAATACCAGATTTATAACAGCCTTTTGGCAATTGAAACAGCGAAAATGCTAAATCGGTATCATAGCGATTTGTTTGATTTAAAATATGTGAACATATATCAGGGGCTGAAAAAGGCAGTATGGCATGGACGTTTTGAGAAAATAGAAGCAAATCCTCCTGTGTATGTGGATGGAGCGCATAATGAGGGTGGCTGGAACAGTCTGCGTGATAATATATGCAGATATCTGAAGGGGTATCAGATCATATATTTGTGCGGAGTATTAAAGGACAAAGAGTATCATAAGATGATAGAGATTCTTGCCCCCTATTCAGATACCATGGTGGCCATTACACCGAAAAACAGCCGGGCTTTGCCAAAGGAACAGCTGATTCGGGCCGCCAAGGGAAAGATAAAAAACCTGATTCCGGCAGACAGTGCAGAGGCGGGAAAGAAAATTGCCATGGAAATAGCGATGCAGTATACCAGACCCGTTGTACTGGTTTTTGGGTCTTTGTCATTTATGGGCCCTTTGCTCCGGCCTGCATCAGCGGGAAACGAACAGGCTGTTATAACGGACGGGAGAGAATATGCAGACGGCAGAAATGACAAGAATTGATAAAATAATAAAAAACAGCACCTTTCAGGCTCTGATCGGAAAGATCAAAGAACAGGAGAAAAACCGCAGATTCTGCAGACATGATATCGGACACTGTATGGATGTAGCGCGTATTGCCTATATTCTGAATCTGGAGGAAGGGTATGGATTATCCAGAGAAATGATCTATGCGGCGGCTTTGTTACACGATATTGGCCGGGCGGAGATTCCGGAGACCGGTGTGGATCATCATGTGGTAAGTGTCGAATATGCAAAGATGATTCTGACGGAAGCCGGATTTGACAGGAATGAAGAAACTCAGATTCTGGAGGCTGTCTTTATGCATAACACGGACGGACTTTCAAAACCGGGGCTGCCGGTTCTGCTCTTTCGTGCAGACAAGCTGTCGAGGGCCTGCTATTCCTGTGAGGCATATGAAGATTGTTATTGGAAAACCGAGGATAAGAATAAAGGAGTTTCTTATTAATATGATAATTGGAGAAAAAACCTTTGAAATAGGAAAACGGCCATATATTATGGGAATTTTAAACGTGACACCTGATTCTTTTTCCGATGGCGGCAGATATAACCGGGTCGAGGATGCATTAAAACAGACACAGAAAATGGTGGAAGACGGAGCAGATCTGATTGACGTGGGCGGAGAATCCACCAGACCGGGCTATATCCGGATTACGGAGGAAGAAGAGCTTGCCCGGGTAATACCGGTGATCGAAGCGATCAAAAAACGATTTGATATACCGGTTTCGCTGGACACCTATAAAGCAGGCGTTGCAGAGGCAGGCATTCTTGCAGGAGCAGATATGATCAATGATATCTGGGGATTGAAGGGAGACCCGGCCATGGCAGAGGTGCTTGCAAAGCATCAGACGGCATGCTGCCTGATGCATAACCGTTTTCAGCCGGATTACACGGATGTTCTGAATGACGTGATTTCCGATCTGAATGAATCTGTGAAGCTGGCTGTTTCTTCAGGAATGAAAAAGGACAGGCTTTTAGTCGATCCGGGAATCGGTTTTGCAAAGACCTATGAACAGAATCTGATCCTTCTGCATCATCTGGAAGACCTTCGTCAACTTGGGCTTCCGATATTGCTTGGGACATCGAGAAAATCTGTTATCGGACTGACGCTTTCCCTTCCGCCGGAGGAACGGGAAGAGGGAACGATTGCAACTTCTGTCATTGGACTCATGAAAGGATGCAGTTTTTTCCGTGTGCATGATGTAGCGGGCAATTACCGGGCTTTAAAAATGGCCGAAGCCATACTTGACAGTTGACATAATTTTATATACAGTTTACATAATTTATCATTCAGTTTACATAAATGTAATTTGATTTACATAATACAGTAATACATGTTTACATAATATAAGATTCAATTTACATAACTAAAATATATGTTTACATAACATATAGGCGGTATGAATTTGATTCATTCGCTGACAATACGTTACATCAGAATCCGTGCATGCAGGCATGAAAGCAGAACAGGGATTTTGAGAAAGGATAGCAGATGGATAAAATTAAAATTCGCGGCTTGGAGGTCTTTGCACATCATGGAGTATTTGAAGAAGAAAATGTGCTGGGACAGAAATTTATTGTGGACGCAGACTTACTGATGTCAACCAGAGAGGCGGGAAGAAAGGATGATCTGAATGCTTCTGTGGATTACGGAAATGTATGTACGAAAATCAGTCAGATTATGCAGGATACAACCTGTCGTTTGATTGAGACTGTGGCAGAACGGGTTGCAGAGGGTCTGCTTTTGCAATACGGGCAGGTGATGGAAGTACATCTGGAATTGAAGAAACCGTGGGCGCCGATTCTGATGCCGATTGATACGGTGTCGGTTGAAATTACCCGGAAACGGCATATTGCATATCTCGGTCTGGGTTCGAATCTCGGAGACCGGGAATCCTATCTGGATTTTGCAATGGATGAACTGAATAAGGACACCTGTACAAAGATTACGAAGGTTTCGGATTTTATTGAGACGGAGCCGTATGGCGGGGTAGAGCAGGAGAATTTCTTAAACGGATGTCTCGAGATCGAGACGCTGCATACTCCCGGGGAGCTGCTCCTTCTGATCCATGAAATCGAAGAAAAAGCCGGAAGAAAACGGGTGATTCACTGGGGACCCAGAACCCTGGATATTGATATCTTATTGTATGATGATCTGGTTTATGATGATGAAACGCTTCATATTCCGCATGCGGATATGCATAACAGGCTGTTCGTCTTAGAACCGCTCTGTAATATAGCAGGATATAAGCGGCATCCGCTTTTGCATAAAACGATAGAAGAACTAAAGGAAGAAAAGGCATGTACACGATCGAGGATTTAAGGAAAATAGAAAAACAGATTGCAGATATGCAGGAAAAGAGAAAAGAAATCATACATTCCATTTATCATAGTAATGTGGAAAGAAAGAAGCTGGGACAGGAGGAACAAACGGAATTTTTAGATGGGTTTGTCTGTGTAGACCGTCTAAAAATCGATGTCGATACAGTAGTCGCTTATCAGGGGGTGCCGGGCGCATACAGCCATCAGGCCATGTATGATTTTTTTGGCAGGAATATAAAAAACATCAATGTGTCCCGGTTTGAGGAGGTTGTGGAAGCCGTCAAGTCCGGTAAAGCGGAATATGGAATCCTGCCGATTGAAAATTCTTCAGCAGGCTTTGTAAACGGGATTTATGACATTGTAGATAAAAGCGGCATTACCATTGTAGGAGAAGACGAGATACGCGTATCGCATGCATTGTTAGGAGTTCCGGGAGCCGTATTGGAGGATATCCGGACAGTTTATTCCCATACACAGGGACTGCTGCAGTGTAAGGATTTTCTGGATACGACAGGCTGGACTTTATACAGTGTGGCCAATACGGCAGTCGGGGCAGTCAAGGTAATGGAGGAGAAGGATAAGAGCCAGGCGGCAATCGCAAGCGAGCTGGCAGCGGAAATATATGGATTGCAGATATTAAAGACAGGCATTGTAAATAATGACAATAATACAACCCGTTTTATCATTGTATCCCGGGAAAAAATCTATGAAAAAAAGGCGAAAAATATCAGTATCTGCTTTTCCTTGCCGGATGAAAGTGGTACACTTTATAATATATTAAGTCATATAAATTTAAACGGAATCAATATGACAAGTATCGAATCCAGACCGCGTCCGGGGCGAAAATGGGAATATTCCTTTTTTGTTACCATGGAGGGGAGTCTTCTGGATCCAAAGACGATCAATGCTTTGCAGGGAATCTGTAAAGACTCGATTGATTTCAGGATAATCGGAACATACTGATTGTGAAAGGCGGGATATTTTATGGCAAATAAAACATTTGCGGCAATTGATGTAGGTTCAAATGAAATATCTATGAAAATCTGTGAACTGACACCGAAAAAAGGGGCAAGGGAGCTGGATTGTGTAAACGGAGTCATTGAGCTTGGAAGCGATACATATAATACCGGAAAAATCGGAGAGAATTCGCTGAATAAGGTTTGCAGCATATTAAACAAATTCAGAAAGAAAATGAAGGAATACAGGGTTTCGGATTACAGGGCCTATGCTTCAAGCGCATTCAGGGAAGCAGAAAATTCCACTCTGGCCATTGAACGGATCAAAATGAGAACGAATATTGATGTACAGATCCTGAGCAATTCCGAACAGCGTTTTATGAATTACAAGGCGTATGTGGCTGCAAAGAACAGTACAAGCGCATTTGCAAATAAGAATACGGCCCTTTTAGATATTGGTGCAGGAAGCCTTCAGATTTCAATTTTTGATAAAATGAATCTGGTGCAGACACAGAATCTGCCCATTGGTGCAGTTCGGATCCGGGAATATCTGACACACTTTGGCGCCAATACGGTAGCGCTGGAAAATGTCATGGAAGAATATGTGTCCAATTTTATTATTGAGTTCCGAAATCTGTTTTTAAATGATAAGGATATCAAAAGCATCATTGCCATCGGAGACGGAATTAACAATCTGATCAAGGCGGGACCGGAGCTGCATATTGAAAATACGATTTCCAGAGACCAGTTTCGGGCGCTTTATCAGAAGGTGGTGGATACAAAGCCGGAAGAGCTGGCGGAAAAATATGGAATCCCCTACGAACGGGCAACGCTGATGCTTCCGATGGCAATCATTTACCAGTCGTTTCTGGATAATTCCAGGGCGGAAGAGATTATTACGCCCCATGTTACCTTCTGTGACGGGATTGTTGCGGACTATATGGATAAACAGGGCATGTTTTCCATTGAAAAAGATTTTGATGAAGATATTCTTGCATCTGCTTACAGCATTGCAAAAAAATACAAAGTGAATAAAGCGCACATTCAGAATGTGGCGGATAACGCCCTTGCAATCTTTGACAGCTTAAAGACCGTGTATGGGCTGAATAAGCGCGACCGCCTGCAGCTGCAGATTGCGGCTCTGTTACATAGCTGCGGCAAGTTTGTCAATATGAATGATGTGACTCAGATTTCGTATTACATCATCATGGCAACTGAAATTCTGGGACTGTCCCATAAGGAGAGGGAAGAGATTGCCAATATTGTCCGGTACAATGTTTACTATCTGCCGTCAAAGGAAAAATGCCGGAATACGATAAAAAGTGCGGATTATCTGAAAATAGCAAAGCTGGCTTCCATTCTCAGGATTGCAGATGTACTGGACCGGAGCCATAAGCAAAAGATCACGGATCTGAAGGCGGTAATCAGAGATAAAAACCTTGTCATGACAGTGGATGTGCTGGATGACATTACTTTAGAGGCCGGACTTGTACAGTCGAAAACGGCACTGTTTGAAAATGTATATGGAATCAAACCTGTTCTGAGACAGAGAAGGGGGATATAAGGTATGGCAGAAGAAAAAGAAGCATTATTTTATAATCGGGAGCTGAGCTGGCTGGAATTCAATAAACGATGTCTGGGTGAAGCAAAAGACAAGAATATTCCTTTATTTGAACGGATTAAATTCTTAAGTATCACCGCCTCCAACCTGGATGAATTTTTTATGGTGCGCGTAGCTTCTTTGACTGATATGGTGCATGCGAATTATACCAAAAAAGATATTGCGGGCATGACGCCGAAGGAACAGCTGGACGCCTTGCATAAAGGCACAAAAGAATTTATGAAAAGTCAGTACCAGACCTATAACCGTTCCCTTCTTCCGCTTTTGGATGCAAGCGGATTAAAGATTGTAAGACATTATGAGGATCTGACGGCGGAACAGGAAAAATATCTGCATAAGGTATTTGAAAAGGATATCTATCCGGTTTTGACTCCGATGGCCGTGGATTCCTCCAGACCGTTTCCGTTAGTCAGAAACAAGTCCCTGAATATCGGAGCTTTGCTCTATGACAGCAAAAAGGATGTAACGGATATTGCAACCGTTCAGGTTCCGTCCGGTCTGCCCCGCATTATCAGGCTGCCTTCTTCCGATAAGAAAGTGACGGAGATTATCCTGTTGGAGGAAGTCATAGAAAAGAATCTGGATAAATTATTTTTAAGTTATAAGATAATTTGTGCGCATCCGTACAGAATCATGCGTAATGCGGATTTTGCGATTGATGAGGAAGAGACGGCAGATTTGCTAAAGGAGATAGAAAAGCAGTTAAAACAGCGGCAGTGGGGAGAAGTAATCCGGCTTGAGGTGGAAGACACCATGGATAAAAAGCTGTTAAAAGAACTGAAGAAGCATCTGGGTGTCAATGATGACGTTGTCTATAAGATCAACGGACCTTTGGATCTGACATTTTTAATGAAGGTTAACGGACTGGAGGGATTTGATCATCTGAAATATCCGAAGCATGTGCCGCAGCCGGTTCCTGAATTGGGTGACTGCAGTCATATTTTCGACAGAATCAAACAGCAGGATATTTTATTGATTCATCCGTATTTTGAGTTTACGCCGGTCGTGGAGTTTATCAGACAGGCGGCAAATGATCCGGATGTTCTGGCAATTAAGCAGACCCTGTATCGTGTCAGCGGTAATTCCCCGATCATAGCGGCCCTTGCACAGGCAGCGGAGAACGGGAAACAGGTAACGGTTCTGGTAGAATTAAAAGCAAGATTTGACGAGGAAAATAATATTGCATGGGCTAAGATGCTTGAAAAAGCGGGATGCCATGTTATCTATGGACTGGTAGGATTAAAGACCCATTCCAAGATTGCCCTGGTAGTAAGACGGGAAGAGGATGGAATCAAGCGGTATGTTCATCTGGGTACCGGTAATTATAATGACCAGACAGCCAAGCTGTATACGGATATGGGCCTTCTGACCTGCAGCGATCCGATCGGGGAGGATGCAACGGCGGTATTTAATATGCTGTCAGGATATTCGGAGCCGAAAAAATGGAATAAGCTGGCTGTAGCCCCAATCTGGCTGAAGGATAAATTCCTGATGTTGATTCGTCGGGAAACGGAAAATGCCGAACAGGGTAAAAAGGGAAGAATTATAGCAAAGATGAACTCCCTGTGTGACCCGAAAATCATGCAGGCCCTCTATGATGCGTCAAAGGCAGGCGTTAAGATTGACCTGATCGTCAGGGGAATCTGCTGCATCAAGGCGGGTGTGCCGGGCTTAAGTGAGAATATCTCCGTCCGCTCCATTGTGGGGAATTTTCTCGAGCATTCCAGAATTTTCTATTTTTACAATGACGGATTTGAAGATATTTACATGGGCAGCGCAGACTGGATGCCTAGAAATCTGGATAAACGTGTGGAGATTACCTTCCCTGTAGAGGATGAGAGGCTGAAGGGTATTATCAAAGAATACATACAGGTGCAGCTGAATGATACTCTGAAGGCGCATATTATGCAGCCGGACGGTTCCTATCAGAAACAGGATTTAAGGGGCAAGGTAAAACTGGATTCCCAGCTGTACTCGGTAAACAGGGCAAAAGAACTGCAGGAACCGGTGGAGGATTATACGGATCAGAGAGTGTTCATTCCGGTCGAATCAGAAGTATAGAAAAAAATTTTTTCTTGACATCGCAGATACAGTATGCTATTCTTTAAAAGCTGTGTAAAACAGCAGACAATCAAGCAGAGTATCCACTCTCACCTCAGCACAGCAGTGACTCGGGTTTATATTTAAGAGTAAATTATGTTCTATAATGATGCTTATATATAAAGTGGATAGTTTGCGCTATCCACTTTTTTATGATATATAAAAAAGACTGCGGCGTTTTTTGACATGGACAGACATGCATAAAAGACAATCCGGCAGTGGATGAAGGTTGTATGAATTTGAACAATGGAGGGTGAGAGTCATTAGCGAATTAATGATCAACGAACAGATTAGGGACAAGGAAGTACGTGTAATTGGAGAAGATGGTCAGGTAATAGGCATCATGTCTTCAAAAGAAGCATTAAAGCTTGCAAAGGAAGCAGAGCTGGATCTGGTGAAGATTGCACCGCAGGCTAAGCCGCCTGTATGCAAGATTATTGATTATGGTAAATACCGGTATGAGATGGCACGGAAGGAAAAGGAAGCCAAAAAGAAGCAGAAGACCATCGAAATCAAAGAAGTTCGTTTGTCACCGAACATTGATACGAACGATCTGAATACCAAGGTCAATCAGGCAAGAAAATTTCTGACACACGGAGATAAGGTAAAGGTTACCCTGAGATTTCGCGGCAGAGAGCTTGCACATGTTGAAAAGACCAAAGGAATTCTGGATGAGTTTGCGGAAAAGCTTTCGGATGTAGCAGTCATAGAAAAGGCAGCGAAGTTTGAAGGCAGGAGCATGATCATGTACTTAACCGAAAAGCGTTAAATGAGATATATGATAGTTTAAGGAGGAAATAAATAAAATGGCTAAATTAAAGACAAAAAAAGCAGCAGCGAAGCGTTTTAAGAAAACAGCAAACGGCGGTTTAAAGAGAAGTAAAGCTTATAAGAGTCATATCTTAACCAAGAAGACAACCAAGAGAAAGAGAAATCTCAGAAAAGCAACTATGACAGATGCAACAAACGAGAAGGTAATGAAGAAAATCTTACCTTATATTTAATAGAGCAGGAGGAAATGGATAAATGGCTAGAGTCAAAGGCGGCATGAACGCAAAGAAAAAGCATAATAAAGTATTAAAGCTTGCAAAGGGTTACAGAGGAGCAAGAAGTAAACAATACAGAGTAGCAAAGCAGTCCGTTATGAGAGCACTTGCCAGCTCATATGCGGGAAGAAAGCAGAGAAAGAGAGAATTCAGACAGTTATGGATCGCACGAATCAATGCGGCAGCAAGAATGAATGATATCTCCTACAGCAAATTGATGTATGGCTTAAAGCTGGCCGGTGTAGAAATTAACAGAAAGATGCTTTCCGAAATGGCAATCAATGATCCGGAAGGTTTCAGGAAGTTAGTCGATGTTGCTAAGGCAAAATTAGCATAAATTTCATACAGGGAATAGCAGGGTATCTGTTTATATGAACAGACACCCTTTTTTATTGTGCCTTATGCAGAAAGACGGAGCCTGTGCCCGTGCCGTCCGGCTCGGATATCGACAAAAAAGTGTTGACATTTCATGGGCCAAATGTTAGTATATTACTTGCGTCAGCCGAAAGGCCGGCAGTCAATGATGGTATGCGGAAGTGCTGGAACTGGCAGACAGGCTAGACTAAGGATCTAGTGATGGCAACATCGTGTGGGTTCAAGTCCCATCTTCCGCATGAAAAAAGCACTCATATAAAGCAATATGGGTGCTTCTTTTATTACCTGTTTTTAGATTCCCATGATGGCTCCTGCTCTTTTGGATAACCGTTACCCTGCAGATCTGTGGTTGCAGAAGCGGGAGACTGCTGCCGCTGTTTCTTACAGCCATTCGGCCGGCTGCTTTCCCAGACTCCGTCGGGGATTGTTTTAACCGGTTTCTTTTTTTCTGTAAATTTCATAATTTTAACCTCCTGCTATCAGTATGTTGCAGAAATCAAAAAATATTATGAAAATTATACCTTATCGGAAACCTTATTTTTCTGATCCGGAAAGCTCCGCTATCTGACAATCAAAGATACAAAGATAGAAATAGCTGTTCCGGCTTTTTACAGCTGTTTCGCTATCTGTAGAAGCCGCTGGATCAGTATGTTTCAGATCCGCAACTGCCTCCGTTATCATTTTTATAGAAGAACCTTCCGTATTGACCGCCTCTATAGTATCGACAGTATCACGGTCATACTGGATGGTGACGGGCTGATCGTCTTTTGCAGGCTGTATGTTCAGAGAGGACAAGGCGGAAAGATATAGAGACAGAATGTCAGCCGTCTCCTCATATGGACATGCATAGGCACATAATACGCTGCCTGTATCGGTAATCAGGACATAATGCTTTCTGCTTTTGTCGTATTTGGTAAAGGTAAGCACCCAGTAATAGGAGGAATAGGTTTCAAAGGTAGCGTCGGTGCAGAGATATAATGTGGCTTTATAGGCATACCAGTTGTCAATATCGCTGTCCAAAAAGGATTCATACAGCCCGCTGAAATATAAGGATTTCAGCTGCTCCTTTGCCATCTGTACATAATCAGATGGGTTCAAATCCGTGTTGTCAGGTGATACCTCTTCAATTTCTCTCGGCCATTCTCCGGTAATCAGATCCAGCTTCTGTGAAAAGGAGAGCTTTTTTGACATGGCTTTTGAAAGGGCAGAAGCGGAAGCATGATAGTAATCATTTGGAGCCTGAATACTTCGTCCCAGATTTTTATCAATATACTTGTCTAAAATAAAGGAAGGAAGGATCAGACTTCCACATACGGTAATTATCGCAATACATAAAATAAGCGGATTATTTCTTTTCATTTGTTTCCTCCTGTTCCAAATGGAAAGTCACTATCACGGTAGTTCCTATGCCGGGTGCACTTTCTATCTGAATCTGTGCGTGATGTCTGTTTATGATCAGGGCAGATAATGACAGACCAAGCCCTGCTCCGCCTGCTTTTCGGGAACGGGAACGGTCCACCATATAAAATTCGTCAAAAATATAATTCAGATGTTCCTTGCTGATGCCGATACCATGATCCGTTACCCTGAATATATATTCGTCCTTTTGTCTCTGACCGGAAATATCTATCAGGGATTCAGGCTTTGAAGCTTTTCTTGCATTATCGATCAGATTGATGAATACGGTCTCAAGCAGTTCTGAATCACCGGTAATGACGGCATCTTCAAAATGAAAGGACAGTTTCATGTTATGTGTGGAAAGAATGGGTTCCATGATTTTCACAATGTCATTTCCTAATTTTGCGGTATGGAGACGGGACATAGGAATATCGCGCTGATTCAGATAAATCAGGTCAAACAGCTTCATGGACAATGCTTCCAGACGTTTTCCTTCGGTAAAGATGTAGTCTGCTGCCATAATCTGGTTGGCTCTGCTCAATTCCTTGGAACGGATGGTATCTGCATAACCGATAATGGAAGTCATAGGGGTTTTGAGCTCATGGGTAAAGTCCGCAACAAACTGTTCCCGCTGTTTGATCATACGGTTTAATTCAGTGATGTGGGAAGAAACGGCTTCCGCCATATGATTATATTTGTCTGACAGCATGCCGATCTCATCTTTGGTATGGATATTGCTGCGGGCGCTGTAATCTCCGGCGGCAAACCGGTCGGAGATCCGGTTTAACTGTTCCATCGGTTTGGTCAGAATATAGGCGAGCAGATAGATGGCCATGGAACCAAGAAAAAGGATACACAGAATTAAAAGATTGAAATAGGAAAACTGTCTGTCCTTTAAGGCATAAGCGTCTGTTATGTCTTTCCTGCTGATGATATACAGGGAGCCTGTATCAAGAGAGGAGAGAGCGGCCACATAGGCATAATACTCCTGACCGTGCTGTTCGACATAATAATGTTTCATGCCGGGCTCCAGATGATTCAGCATTTCTTCGGGAACGGAAAAATCCGGTGTGCTTTTGTAATAGTCCGCGTCGTTATATCTTACAAGGAACATGGATGAAGTTGACATAAAATCAGAGGCGGTGCGTTCTGCGATATTGGTCAGCTCCTGTTCCAATAGAAAATCTTCGGTGTAAAGAATATCCAGAATACGGTATTCCAGTGAAGCCTGTATCAGGTTATGTTCCTCTATCGCACTCCGGATCTGGGCGTTGTACGCCAGTTGAAAATTCTGTCTGATCATCAGATAACCGACGCATCCGAGGGCAATGGATAATATAATTATATTTATAAACAATACTTTAAACCGGAATTTCATGTTT
>CANRQE010000017.1 GCA_947632705.1 uncultured Coprococcus sp.
TTAAAAATATATAATCGCAGGGATTATAATAATTTTCCAATGCGTCCTCTTGGCTGGAAAACTCCAAAACAGGTATTGATGGATTATCCAGGGTCAGTGTAACAAATGTTTGACAAACCTACAAAGTACGAATTCTATTTACAAAAATATCTATTTTTACTTCCAGACCGTATCATAATCTGCACTTGACTTTTCCGGCATATTATAATAAATTTTTAAATGTAAAAACATTTTAACAAAAGGAGAGAGAGAAAACATGGCAAAAGCACGTAACAAGAGCGGTAGCCTGATATTAACAGGAATCATCTTTATTATCATAGGACTAATTTTTGTTATTCCTTCTATTGTCAAGCTCATTAAAATCAACAGCGGAGACCTGCTGAATCTGAACGAGGCATCCAAGGAAGATTTTCAGGCAGGGGAATATTGCGAGATTACATTGAAATACGATTATGGCTGTTATGCTGAATATCAGCAGACAACCTATTATGTAATCAAGCGTACAACACAGAAATATTATCTGGTTGACGCAGGTAAAGATGATGAATATTATCTGGGCGTCAGAATCCCGGCAGGAGATGCAGACGATCTGGAAAATCTTGCATATGAAGACGAAACCAATACAGACACCATTACATACAAGGGTATCTTAAGAGCACAAAGCGGAGATGCCCAGAAATATTATGAAGAATTTATTCATGATATGTATACATATTATTATGGTTTTTCCGATTCTGATTTGGGCAGCGTGGATGAGATCACACTTCCGTACTATCTGGATATTGTATCACCAGGCAGTATGGCGGGCTCTATCATCGTCGGAGCAATCTTTGCAGTGATTGGTCTTATCATGATTGTAATTGATATCCTTCGTAAGAAAAAAACAGCAGCCTACAATGCTTCCGCTGCTGCTCCTGCAAATTACAATGCCGGCAGTTATGATGCTTCTACATTCGGAAACTATAACGGCAACGACATGAGTTCCGGTAACCCGTATCAAAACCCGTACGGCGGAGATCCTATGGCACAGCAGAATGCTCCATATGCACCCGGAAACAGTTCCACAAGCGAACAGGCACAGCCATATCAGGATCCGTTTTATCAGGCCCCTGACTCCAACGACCAGACGACTACTTCTTCCGGTTCGTTTAATTTAAAACAGTAAGGCCCGCCCGATTAAAACGCCTGACATAAAAAAGATATCCCCGGACATCCGGTAACGGATCAGGGGATATTTTTTTATGATGACGGGCCGTTTTTTACGGCACGATATGCTTCCTCATAAAAATATTCCTGTGAATCAAACGCCTCTCCTTCGGCTTTTGGCAAACAATAGCTGCCATCAGGCTGCTGGATTCTTCCCTTTGCCGTATCAGCCAGCATTATCTGAAACATTTTGCGTATTCGTTCTTTCAGGGATTGATCATAAACCGGAGCTGCCACCTCTATCCTTCTTAATGTATTTCTTGTCATGAAATCTGCCGAAGAAATATAAATCCGCTCTTTCTTGCCTGTTCCGAATATATAGATTCTGGAATGCTCCAAAAATCTTCCAACAATACTCACAACATGTATATGATCCGTTTTTCCGGCAATCCCGCTTCTTAAACAGTTAATGCCGCGTATGATCATGTCTGTCTGTACGCCTGCCCTGGATGCTTCAATCAATTTATTGATAATTTTTTTATCCGTCAGGGAATTGATCTTAATCCCGATATAAGCCGGTTCCCCTTTTTTTGCACAGACAATCTCTTCTTCTATCATTGCAAGAATTTTATTCTGCAGGCACCTCGGTGCAACCAACAGATGTCCGCAGTCTTCTACGACATATCCAAGCAGGATTGCCTGAAACACATGCAATACCTCTTCTCCGATTTCCTGCCTTGCCGTCATCAGGGAAAGATCGGTATAAGCATGGGCGGTATTCTCATTGTAATTTCCGGTTCCAATCTGAGTAATATATTGTATTTCATTTCCTTCCTTACGGGTAATCAGACACAGTTTTGAGTGAACCTTCAATCCATCAACCCCATACACGACATGGCAGCCGGCCTCCTCTAACCGTCTGCTCCACTCAATATTGTTTGCCTCATCAAACCTCGCCTTCAGTTCTACCAGCACATCTACCTGCTTTCCGTTTTCAGCGGCTTCGATCAGGGATTCAATGACCTTGCTGTTTTTTGCCAGACGATAAAGTGTCATCCGGATGGAAACCACTCCGGAATCTCTTGCGGCTTCCGAAAGCAGCTGCAAAAACGGACGAATGCTTTCATACGGATAAGCAAGCAGAACATCCTGTTTCAAAACCTGCGGAATCAGCGGCTCCGTCCTGTTCAGGCCGGGAGACTGCTGCGGTACTCTGTGGGTATAAAACATAGCCTCATTCCCCCGAAACAACGCTCTTAACTGACGCAGAAAAGAAAGCTCCAGCGGAGATTTGGAAACATATACATATGCTTTTGATAAATCTGCATACTCACAGAATCTCTGCAAGGTCTCTGAACTGATACCCCCTGTTATCTCCAGCCTGACAGGTGCAAGCTTCTTCCTTTGCTTGAGTACCTCTTCCATATGATCTCTGTAATCCAAATCCTCATCATACACCTTATCCATATCGATATCGGCATTTCTTGTAACCCGGAGCAAAGTCCGTTCTGTTACCTTATAGCCCTTGTATATTTTGGATAGAAACTGCAGAATTACCTCCTCTGACAACAAAAATGTATTGGGTGCGGAGGGTATCGGTATCAGCCTTGGAAACACGCTGCCTCCGCACGGAATAATTCCAAGCTTCTGTTTTTCACTTCTCGTTTCAAGGACGGCCAGTGCATAGATGTCTCCGGATTTTAAAAAGGGAAACGGTTGTTTCCTGCCAACAATCATTGGAGAAAGTAACGGCACAATCTCTTTCATAAAATACTTTTCCAGATAAGCCTGTTCTCCCTTTGACAGCATTTTAAAATCTGCCATATGGATTCCCTGCTTTTTCATTTCCAGGATCATTTTCTTATACGTATTGTCTTTTATTGTATTCAGTGTCTCTACTCCGCTGTAAATTGCTTTTAGCTGCTCCTTGACTGTCATTTTTGTTTTATTGTCCCTGATCTCATAGGGCAGCAGCTTCTGATCCTCCAGCGCCCCTACCCTTACCATAAAAAATTCATCCAGATTACTTTGAAAAATAGAAAGAAATGTCAGTCTTTCACCTAACGGAACCGCTCTGCTTTGTGCCTCCTCCAATACCCGCATATTAAATTTCAGCCATGATAATTCACGGTTCTCATATAACTGTATATTGTCTTTTTGCTTTTCCTCCCGGCGCCTCATCTTCATATATACGTATCCTTTCTTTTTTGCTGGTTTTATCAATAGTATCTGCATTTTTACCGTTTCTCTCTGTCAAATCCGTCAAAAATACATGTTAAATGATGGAAAAGAAAAAGAACCGAATCCGGTATAACACGGATCCAGTTCTTTTTTGCATAATATTCCAAAAACCAGCAATGCTTCGGATATATCGTATATGTATTAACCGAAATATCTGTCTAACAGACCCTTTAACGCTTTGCCGTGTCTGGCCTCGTCTCTTGCCATCTCATGAACAGTGTCATGAATTGCATCCAGATTCAGGGCTTTTGCACGTTTTGCAAGATCTGTCTTGCCTGCGGTTGCACCGTTTTCAGCTTCTACTCTCATTTCAAGATTCTTCTTTGTGGAATCAGTTACCACCTCTCCTAACAGCTCTGCAAACTTGGCTGCATGCTCTGCCTCTTCATAAGCAGCCTTCTCCCAGTATAATCCAATCTCCGGATAACCTTCTCTGAAAGCCACACGCGCCATTGCAAGGTACATACCGACTTCTGAGCACTCGCCCTGGAAATTCGCTCTTAAATCAGTCATGATATCTTCCGGTGCACCCTGCGCAACACCTACGATATGCTCGGAAGCCCAGCTCATTTCACCTTTCTGCTCAACAAATTTTTCAGCAGGTGCCTTACATACCGGGCACTGCTCCGGTGCAGAATCTCCTTCGTGAACATAACCACATACACTACATACATATTTTGCCATAATTCTCTGTCTCCTTTATTGTAATATTAATCATATATAGTAATACAAACATTACTTTCTACTCTATATTTTATCTGTTTTTTTCCATATGTCAATAATATTAAGAATGATTCTCTGTAATAAACCGTTATTTATGATTTTCCAATGACGCTTTCTTCAACAAATATTCATAGTCCCTGACGGATATCGGCTTGCTGTAATAATATCCCTGTATATAATGGCATCCCCATTCCCTGAGATATTCTTTTTGTTCAAAGGTCTCAACGCCCTCCGCCAGACTTTTGATGCCTAAATGATCTGCAATGGTTAAAATATCCTTTGCCATTAACATATCTTTATTATTTTCTTCCCCAACGGCAATTCCGTCTATAAAGCTCTTGTCTATTTTAATAATGTCTAACGGCATATCCTTTAACAGACTAAGACTGGAGTATCCTGTTCCGAAATCGTCCATGGATATCCGGAATCCCTGTTTTTTAATCTCTTTTAAAACACTGATCAGATAATCCATATCATGAAACTCTGCACTTTCCGTAATCTCAAAATCGATCAGAGAATGCTCCACTCCGTATTCATCCACAATATCACACAAAATATAGATCAGATCCGGCTGTATGATCTGATGTCTGGATAAATTAACGGAAATCGGATACAGGGGATAACCTAACTCCTTCCATTCCGAAAATTTCTTACATACCTGTCTCAGAACGTACCTGTCTATGATATCAATCGTACCATCAAGCTCAAACTGCGGAACAAAGCTTTGGGGTGAAAGCATTGCATCCCCTTTATAAAACCAGCGGATCAACGCCTCGGCGCCTGTCAGCCGGTCATTCTGCGGATTATATTTCGGCTGCAGATAAACCTTCAGATTACCGTTTTCGATTGCATTTGGCAATTCCACCTTATACTGCTGCGCCTTGATATAATTCTGCTTCATTTCATCCGAATACAGACAGATCTCCGTTACGTTACTTCTGATACATTGCTGCTGGGCCATCAGAGCCATATCTTCAAGCGTCATTCCATAGTTTTCATTCTCCTTAAAGAATACCATTCCACAGCTATAATAAATCTTATATTTCTTGTTGGAAGGAAGTTCTCCCAATGTCTCAAACAAATGATACAGCCTGTTGTTAACCTCTTCTTCCGGCATATAACGGATGACCATGGCAAAGGTATCTATTTCATCATATTTTGCTGCATAAATAATCCAGTCCTGTTCACCCAACACCCTGCAGATATACTGGAACAGTTCTTTTGCGGCAGTCCGGCCGAATATATTGTTAATCAGCTTAAAGTTTTTGATGCCGAATCTGGCAAAAATAAATTTCTCGATTCCGATATACGGACACTGCTCCAGTCTTGCGCGCAGCCATGTCCAGTTATAAAAGCCTGTCGTCGCATCACGATATGCAAGCTCATACAGTTCCCGTTTGGACAGAGTATCCAGCATGAGCATCTCCTCTGTTTTCGTCTTATTGGACCATACAGGGATTTCAACACGAAGGCTGTTTCCACCGTCACTGTATATGAGATAAGGAAGCTTCTCATTGGAAATCACATGCAGCTTCTCATTTTCAATATAGAGCTTTGCATGGGAAAAAGCATTGGTAACCAGCCTCGGTATGTCTTCAATCAGCTTTACATCAAATCCGGTCAATTCCACAACATCAAACGCCGGAATGACTTCCACCTCATAGCCGGCCGGAACCTCATCCATATCCGTATAACGTATCTCCAAACCTCCGCAAAGGCAGGAATATCCACGACTTGTTTTATTTTCAGGCATAAAAATAAGTGCCGGTTGATCGAGTGGTCTGTAGACAGAAGATAATCTGTCATACCAGTCTCTTCCGGCCTCATTACAATAATCACTGTAACCCAACGCTGTTTTAGAACGCAAAAAATATAATTTTCTCTTCGGTTTATATGCTTTTTTCCATTCGATACCCATAATTTTTCGTTCCTTGTCACATAACATCATTTTATGCCTTATCCATTGTAACACACAATCTTCTCCCAAACAAGAACAAAGACAGAGAAAAAGAGACCCATTCATAAAGAACAGATCTCTTTTGCTTCTAATGGCATCCACTGCAATTCTTACAATTTCCGCCACACTGAATTGATTTTCCTGCCTTTTTATCCTTGATCATGCTGCGGACAGCCAGACAAACCGCCGCTGCAACAACAATGACGGCAATCGCTGTACCAATGACAGAGCCAACCATAGATCATGCTTCCTTTCCTATTGACTGATTCATTGTTTATGGTTAGTATAGACTAACTTTCTTTTTATGTCAATACCTTCCTGCATACTATGGTTTAAAAATTCTTTATTCTGGCCTCAATATAAGTCTCTAAAAACTCTGCCGTCTTTTCCAGCCCCAGTCTTGTCACATTCACACAGATATCATATCCTCTGGAATCTCCCCATTTAACCTCGGAATATTCATTATGATACGCCTTCCTGCGTCTGTCATGCCGGACTCTCTTCATCTCCGCTTCTTCTCTGGAAATGCCGAATTTATCCATAATATTTTTGAGCTTTTCTTCCTTGTCTCCTACAATAAAAATTGTAATCAGACCTTCTCTGTCCTTTAAAACCACTTCGGAACACCGGCCAACTACAACAAAGGATTCCTTTGCATCCGCCTTTTCCTTCAGATAGTTAAACTGCATTCCCAGCAAATGATCCTCCAGCGAAGTGGAATGATTGCCCAGTCTTCTGGTAAATAAATGACTCCTCGGCTGTTCATCCAGCTTTTCCAGCTCTGCAAGCTTCAATCCATTGTTTGCAGAAATGTCTTCCAGTATTTTTCTGTCATAAAGGGGCAGTTTCAGCTTCTCGGCAATCATCTCAGCAACAATATGTCCCTGACTTCCATATTCCCGGCTAATGGAAATAATAACCTGTTTTTCCAAATATAACTCCTCCTTTTAACAATAACGAATAAAAATAAACAACATTGATATTGTAATGACAATCAGCATCGCAGGTACTGCCGCCTTACAATATTTTCCCCATCCGATCAGATAACCGTTTTTCGCAGCGACGGACGTTCCGACAACATTTGCCGACGCTCCGATCGGAGTTGCACTGCCTCCGATATCTGTTCCAATGGAAAGTGTCCACGCCAGTGTATCAAGACTGACGCCTGTGGTTACCGCAAGGCTTTTAATGACAGGTATCATGGTTGCTGCAAACGGTATATTATCCACGAAAGCAGAAGCAAAGGCAGAAATCCAAAGAATGATTGCTACCATCAGTAAAACATTACCGTTACTGATATGTTCAATCAGCTGGGCAATCTTTTCCAGAATCCCAGTCTGCTCTAACCCTCCGACAACCATAAAAAGTCCGATAAAAAATAATAGGGTTTTATAATCTACTTTCTTTAACAGCGTCAGTACATATCTTCCCGACGTAATCAGCGTAAGCAGAGCGATAAAGACGCCAATAAAGGAAACCGTCAGACCCGTAGCCGCATGTGTTACCAGCAGAACAACCGCACAGGCAAAAATAATGCTGCTGATCACAAAGTCTTTTTTATTTGTGATCGCATCCTTCGGATCCGGAAGCGTTGTCAGATCAATCGTCTCCTTTCCGGCCGCCTGAAGCTGTTTTCTGAATACAAAATAAAAATAAAAGATAACAACAATCAGAGATATACCTGCTATCACGCCTGTATTGGTCAGGAAGTCGGCAAAGGTGTAGCCGAGAGAAGTTCCTATGATGATATTGGGCGGGTCTCCGCACATCGTAGCCGAGCCTCCAAGATTCGCACAAAAGATTTCCGATAAAATCATCGGCACCGGATCGAATTTCAAAAGCTTGGCAAGCTCCACCGTAACTGCCGCCAGAAACAAAATAACCGTAATACTGTCAATAAACATCGACAATAAAGCCGACATAACCATAAATGCGATAAACAAAGGAACCGGCTTATAATTTACCAGTCTGGCAAGTCTCATACAGAGCCATCTGAAAAAGCCTGCTTTTGCCATTCCTTCTACCATGATCATCATTCCTGCAATAAAGATGATCGTTGCCCAGTTAATTCCGGAGGTGGATTCATTCCCCTCTCCTGATGTATGCCAGAATTCCAGTGTGAAGATACCCTTGACATTGAGCGTATCTATAACTGCCTGCATGCTGTGCATACCAATGCCGAATACGAAAATCAGTGTTAAAATACCGCAAATCAATGTAACCCACTGTCGTTCTATTTTATCAATTACAACAAGAACAAACATGACTACAAAGATTGCAACTGCAAAAATCTGTGCTAACATGTTTTTATGTCCTCCTATTTTTTATGATGTTTCATACAACAAAATATTCCATTAAACACCATTTTTTATTCCATACTATAATAGTCCCTGAAACCTCATAAATCCATAGTGAGTTTGCACAATATTTTTAAAAATATTCTTTTTTTTTTATTTATTTTTTCATATCTTATGAAGCATTATTGATTCCTTTCAAGACTCAGAACATGAAGAATCAGCTCCTGCAGTCCTTTAATGTCAATCGGTTTCGGGAAATGAGCGTTCATCCCCGCATCCAGAGATTTCTGATAGTCCTCTGCAAATGCATTTGCAGACAGGGCAATAATCGGAATATGCGAAAGCTCCGGAGATGGCAGTTCCCGGATTCTTTTTGTCGCTTCATATCCGTCCATAACCGGCATCTGTATATCCATAAGAATCAGGGAATAATAACCCGGTTCTGAGCGCCTTACCATTTCATAAGCAGCCAGTCCATTTTCAGCCGTATCCACAAGATATCCCTCTGTCTTTAGCAGCTCCTCCGATATCTCACAGTTGACCGCATTATCTTCCACCAGCAGAATCCGTCTGCCGACTAACTCACTCTCTTTCAATACCGCATCAGGAGGCATCGATTCCTTTAAAGACTGATCCTCCTGCTGCTTTAAGAGAATTTGAATCGTAAATTGCGTCCCTTTTCCGACCTCGCTTCGGACATCCATCTCGCCCTCCATCATATCGACCAGACATTTTACAACTGCAAGACCGAGTCCGGTTCCATGTACGCCGCTCTTTGTCGTATTACGTTCTCTCTTAAACGGATCAAATAAATATTTCATAAAATCTTCAGATATACCGATACCATGATCTTCGATTGTAAACCGATATTTTCCATAGCGCTGCAGTTCAATATCTTCCTCTTCTACGATCAGACTGACCATACCGCCTTTGTGGGAATACTTGATCGCATTGTCCAAAATCTGACACAGAATCTCCCGCAGCCGGATATAATCTGCAACAACTGCAAATTTCCGCACGTTTGTCATATTCAGATTGAATTGTATCTCTCTCTTTACGACAGATGGAAGAATTGTTTTTTTAACATCCTCAAGCAAATCCGTCAGATAGCATTCACTTTCCATCAAATTTGCTTTTCCCGATTCAATCCGTGTAATTTCCAGAGATTCATTTACAATTGCGAGTAACTGTTCACTGGAGGAACGAATTTGTTTCAGGTATGTATCTACCCTTTCCGTATCTGTAATATATTTTTTAATCAGCTCCGTATATCCGATAATTGCATTTAATGGAGTCCTGATATCGTGGGACATATTGGAAAGGAAGGTATTTCTTGCCACATGTGCCGTCTGCGCCTGCTGCAGCGCTACCTGCAGCAGATTCTGTTTTTCTGTCTGCTCTGTAATATCCTTTGCAATTGACAATGCAATCACGTCACCGGTAAAGTCATTCCTGCCCAGCAAAAAAAGATATTGTACCAATCGCTTTCTCCCGATTTTGTCAACGATCCACGAATTATAGGTCTGCTCAAGTTCTCCTTTCATATAACACCGGATCATCCGGTCAACATCAAAAAAGTTCTGATAGGCATCTGTTTCATCAGGATTGATATTCTGCTGCCAGAAATCTACATAATCAGAATATTTCTCAAAGACCGGAACGTCCGGAACTTCAAACAGGTCCATTATCCTGTCATCAAACATATGCAGGGATGTAGATATAAATTCATCCCTGGTAAGATTAATTTCAAAAAACGCAATCGCATCGTACAATATGGCTTTCTTGTACTGGCTCTCCCGGATATACGCCGTACGCAGCTCTTCGTTAATTTCCTCCAGATCATTCATCCGCTTTTTTAAGCGTTCTGTCGCATCCTCAATAAAAACATAGAAGATATCCCCATAGGTTTCGGTATGCATGAAATGCCCATAGTCCTCAACCCAACGTACACTGCCATCCTTTTGTATGATCCTGTATTCCACAAAGTCCAGATCATAGTTGCTGTTTTGAATCTGTTTTTTAATACTTTGTTCGATCTCATCAATATCATCAGGATGTACAAGGCCGGGGAAGGTATAGTTTGTCAGCTCCTTAAATTCCTCCAGACTCTCACAGCCGAAAATGCGAAGCATGGCGTGATTGATATAAATCAGCTCCTCTGCTCCATCGGCATGATAGATAAAAAATCCACCCGGCATTCCTTCTGAAATCTGTTCTATAATCGGAAGGGTGTTCTCATTTAAAATTAAATCCGTCGTTCTGTTTTGTTTTATATTATCCATAGAACACATGCTCCTTCTATTCCGCTGCATTTCTTTCTATAAAGCCATCATCTATCATGTCAATCATACATTTTGCCGCATCCGGATCGAACTGCTCACCCATACACCGCTGAATTTCTTCACGGGCATGCTCCACCGTTGTTCCGTCATGATAATAACGCTTGCTGCACATTGCGTCAAATGCATCTGCAACTGCAATGATTCTGGCTTTTAAAGGAATCTCATCCCCCTTCAGACCCTCACAGTATCCTTTTCCGTTGTAGAACTCGTGATGATACTTTGCACCGTCTGCGATACCCGGAATTGCCGTGAATTCTTTCAGTATCTCTCCGCCAATTCTCGGATGGCTCTTGACAATCTCCCATTCTTCCTTTGTGAGCTTGCCGTTTTTCTTTAATATGCTGTCAGGGATACCGATTTTTCCAATATCGTGCAGTAACGCCATATAATAAATATTTTCCTGTTCCTCCTCCGGCAGATTCATCCGCCTTGCAATCTCTTTGGAATAAAAGGCTACTCTGCCGGAATGTCCGTTTGTATCCTTATCCTTGGCATCAATCGCATTTGCAAAGGTATGCAGCGACTGTTCGATAATGGAACGGTATTCGGTCTGGCGTTTTTTCAGATTTGCAATCTTCACCCTGTACACACACCGGAAAATCCCTGCTATTACAGCAATCAAAACCAGAACCATTAAAATCCAGAACCATCCCAGCTCCCGGAAATGATATTTTTTATGTATGGTAATACGATAGCTGTCTCCTTTCACGCCGTCTTCATTATATACCGTTACATGAAATACATAATCTCCGCCGTTCAGGTTCGTATAGCTGATGTTTGGCATTTCGGATATATTGCATCGTATCATTTTATCGTCAAAGCCTTCCAGATAATATTCTACATATTTATCTGCAGGCGTATAGGACATCACGGCCAGATCTAAAGTAATACGTTTGGTGGATGCGGGTACTTCAATCTTTGTCGGATTCATATAGATCTGATCGTCTGCCGTAATCTGCGTTACCGCTCCTTTCGGAGCCGCACTGTTGACCGGAATATCAGCTGTATTAATTATGGATACCCCATTATTTGTACAAAGCCACAGATATCCATCTTCCGAAAGATAATTCCAGGAATTTGCAACAAGGGTTCCTGTCAGTCCATATTCTTTCGATAATTCTTTTCCTTCCCCGGTTTCCTCCAACAAATCTGCTTTATCTACAATAACCGGTCCATTGCTTTTCATCAGCCATAATTCACTGCCAATCATCTGAATATCCAGCACACTGCCCGCTCCATGGTGGAACGAAAGTTTACGGATGCCTGTTTCATCCCAAAAATAGAGAGCATTACCTGCACTGACCCAGACTCCATTCTGCTCCGGATCCACTGCCATACGCATAACAACACCGGAATCCAATCCCTCTTCTTCATAATACTGTTTTACGGTATCCTCCTTTATGGCATAGATGCCCATGCCATCGCTTCCTGCAATCAGGGTTCCGTCCTCCGCCTGATACATACAGAGAATAAACGGATATGGAAGCACATCGGCGCCGTAGCTCCGCACGACTTTATCATTTTTCATAATGTCAATACCACTGCTGCCGGCAATTGCAAGAGAGCCATCCTGCAATACAAGCGTAGAACGGACCTGATTGCTTAACAATCCGTCTTCTTCGGTAAAGATTTTTATCTGATTTTCTTTCGGAATATATTTTGCCAGTCCATCCCCATAGAGGCTGAACCAGATTGTGCCGGTATCCTCACAGGTAATATGGCGCACCCGCTTGGATTCGAGCATCTCCGTCAGTTCATTTCTGATCTGTTTATTCTTTTTGTCCAGAATGATCAGGCCATAATCTGTTCCGATATAGGTATTATCTTCATACCGCTCAATCACATTGACTGCCGTACCGGCCAGATCATTGCCCCGGTTGATGTTGAAATACTTTCCATGGGAGAAATAGCCCACTCCCGTTTTCGTGGACGCCGTCCACAGGTTCCCTTCATAATCCTGTATCATATAGGATACAGACGATAAATCCTTCATGACAGACGGGATATCAAACTCCCCTTTTTCATTGACAAATCCCATGCCGTTATCTGCCAATACCCAGATGTTCTTGTCCGTATCCTCATATAATTTATTCATTGTATGTATCGTACCCGTCTTTATAATCCGGACTGAAAAGGACGATATCTGATACTTTGAATCTGTCATCATTAAACGGGCGATTTCATTGCCGCTGCTGCCCAGATAGACACAGTCATCTGACGCCGCCAGTACAGAGTAGCAGTCATTTTCCATAAACGGCGCACTGTCTGTCTGCATAACAACGGTATCTTCCTGTATAACCAGAATCTCTCCGTTATCCGAACAGGCCCAGACGGCATCATTCCTGTCGGAAGTCAGATCATAAATAATATGTCCCTGTGTATCGGAAACCGCAAACAGTTCCGCACTCTTTTCCGGCTGAATCATGGCAAGGCCCGATGTCGTACCTACATATATTGTTCCGTCTGAGGTCTCGGTAAAGGATCTGACAGAATAAAACGCATCATCCTCCCCGTTGTACGGAGCTTTTGTAAAATTTCCATTCTCATATACATAGACGCCCTTATCATTGGTCCCGATATAAAGCTTTCCATCCATACCTTCATGCAGGGCCCTGATACTGGAGGACTCCAGTGTATTGTCCTCTTCGCTGTAATTTTTGAAATTCGTACCGTCATATCGGATCAATCCTCCATAACTGCCAATCCAGATATAGCCGTCCTGCGTCTGTATAACGACATTTGCCTCGCCTGTCGGCAGGCCGTTATCCTCATTATATACTGTTTTGATCCAATCCTCAGAATCCTGCTCTTCCGCACCATATGCCAAAATCCCATTCATGCAGATTATTACCGGCAATACGATCATGCAAAGCCATATCAAATGCATAAATCCTGTCTGTTTTCCTGTCCGTTTCACGGTATACTCTCCTTTGACCTTCTATTTTTCAATAAAATTTTCACTCATCCGCCAATTATCTGTGCATATATTGGTAATTATAACAAAACAGATAAAGATAGACAAGAAAATTCACGATTATATCTCTATATAAAATATGCCGTTTCCCTGCATGCAAAACAAAGAAACGGCAATCTCATAAAAAGTAATTCTGCTGTTATTCATTTTTATGGCGTTTCGCCATGTGTGATCACATCAAAAAACACATCCGCAATCAGCTGATGCCCTGTGGAATTGGTATGGACATCCAGATTGATTCCCTGTGTATTGACATATGCGTTTAAAACATATTCCTCTGTCTCCTGAAACGCCTGATATACATCTGCTACCTCATATCCCAGATCAGAGGCCCGTTCGATAATGATCCTGTTCAACTCAGTAACCACATCATCAGCAAGGGAATCTAAACTCGTATCATTATCTCCTTCCGTAAAATCAATTCCTTTATAGGGATTATAAATTGTCATAAAAATGATACGGCAATCCGGATTTACCCTCCGGAGTTCTCCCATGATCGATTCCAGATTTTCATAATAATTGTCTGCATTTACCTGAAGGATCTCCCACAGCTTCTGATATCCCACAAAGAAAAGGCTCTCTACCGGCTGCAGCATATCATTTGCACCGATACAGACTGTAATCAGATCCGCATCCTGCAAATGACTGATCCTGTCATGCTGCAGGTTATCAAGCAGCTCATCACTGGTCTGCCCGTCCACTCCATAATTGTATTCTGTCCAGGACTGCTGTGTATCTTCCTCCAGTTTCTCTCTTAACAGAAAAGAAAAACGCTCCTTTGTACTTGCAAGTCCGAAGCCTCTGGTAATAGAATCACCGATTGCAACATATATCATTTCTTCCGTATCCTCTGTACTCTCCATAGTCTGTTCTGTCTCCTGCTTTTTTCCGGTCTGCTCCGTATCCGATTCTGTCTGGTCAGGCTCTATCGGGTGCATGGCTGTCCGGTCAGATGCAGGATCAGACTCTCCCGTACTCTCTGCTTCCTGCCCGACAATCCTATCCGTCTTCTGTTCATCCTCAGAGGATACCTGTTCGGTTTCTGTCTGCCCGTTTTGTGTTCTGTCCGTTGTCAATGTAAAAACTATAATTCCGGCAATCGCAATGACAAATCCAAGTACGACAAAAATCAGAATCTTTAACTGCTTCATTTCTATCACGCTTCTCTCATTTGATAACCCAGATGTGCAAGAAATCCTTTTAAGCCCTTTACAATATCTTCATAGGCCGTATCGAAATCTCCGGTATACCATGGATCCTTAACGCTTCGATGTTCTCCTGCAAAATCCAGCAGCAGATGTATCTTGCCACCCTTTCTTTCTGTTATTCTTTCTATATTCCGGATATTATATTCATCCATTCCAATCAGATAATCATAATAAGCGTAATCTTTTTTCTTTAATTGTACGGCATATTTGCCCTTCGTGGATATCCCGTATTCTGCCAGCTTGTTTCTGGCGCCATGATGTACCGGATTTCCGATTTCTTCCGTGCTGGTAGCAGCCGATGCAATCTCAAACCGGTCTGCAATTCCGAGCCTTTCTGTCATATCTTTTAATAAAAATTCCGCCATGGGAGAACGGCAGATGTTGCCATGGCAGATGAAAAGGATTTTTATCATAGTCTCTATATCCCTTCACAAGTCTGAAAAAAGATGATATTGCTGTTTTTTTCGGACTTTAGGTTTTTCTTTAATTTTTCATAAGTCTCTATAAATCTATGTAACTACACCACTCAGCGGTGTAGTAAATGGTGTAGTAAACTTAAGATACTACCACCATACTTGCTGCTTATTCAACAGTAAAATCCCTGTCTTTTTTCATTTCAGGGGACTGGCGAAACTGTGAAATATATTTTCGGAATATCAGTTTGTAACAGAGAATATATCGATTCTACATCTTCTTGCATAATGGGAATAGATATTAAACGTTCCTATTCTGTCAGTTCCCTCCATGCTACCTCCTAACGGCTATACCATGACAATTCACATTTTCGGTCTAGTCCATTGTTTTTATTCAGTGGTACACGCTCTTTTAAACAATAATCCAAATAATTTTCAAAACAATTCAAACATAAATTTTTCATGAAGCCAACTGGAAATCGTAATTGCCAGACAGCATCATTAACCAATCTACCATTACTTACATATTTTGAACCTGCACGCAGCAAATCAGCTGGTTCCTATAATTCTGCTTCTAATTTACGAATGTTAATCATATCATATTTCCTCTAATTTCTAATAACTAATCCTAAAGTAATCCAAATACGCTTTATACTTATCCTGTGCCGTCAGGCAGGTATTTGTCAGATAGCCTTTCTCATTGTCCCATTCTTTCAATCCCCGGTAGTAGAACATCTTCAGATTATCCTCAATGATGAATGGAACAATATTATATTTCAGACACTCTTTGAACATAATCAGTCTGCCTACACGACCGTTACCATCTTGGAACGGATGGATTCGCTCAAATTGCACATGGAAGTCCAGAATATCTTCAAGGTTTTTTGCTTCTTTTTCATTGTACTTTGTCAGCAGAGCTTTCATCTTATCGGCAACTTCTTCCGGAGAGGCAGTATCCATACCGCCGACTTCATTCGGTAACTTCTTATAATCGCCAACAGCGAACCAATCTTTTCTGGAATCACTGGTGCCATTCTTCAAGATCA
Organism: uncultured Coprococcus sp.; assembly: GCA_947632705.1. Lineage (GTDB taxonomy): Bacteria > Bacillota > Clostridia > Lachnospirales > Lachnospiraceae > Coprococcus. The sequence goes on from CANRQE010000017.1 coordinate 16,348, forward strand.
AATGAAGCTCTTTGATAAACTTCTCAGTTAATGCCGTTTTTGCTTTTTCAATGATCACGTCAATACAGCGGAAATGATTCGCCGTTTCAATCACATCATCCACATTAAGGACTTCCTTTTCTACACCGATGGTGTTGGTTTCAAAAATATATCTGGTCTGATCATGGGTCAAACGGCTTCCTTCAATGTGATTTGAATTGTATGTCAAATCAATCTGCGTTTTATGGTAAATACCACCGGAGTATTTGCTTGCTTTCTGCTCTTTCAGAATATCCAAGAGGGTAAGCGGTTCCTCCTTTCTCTTATTGGTACGCTCCGGTTTTTCTGCACTTTCAGGAATGTTCCAAGTCTTGCCGGTAAGAAACGCACCATTCACACGTCCTTGAGCACAGTAATTTCTAACACTGCGTTCCGACACATCCCACTTTTTTGCTATTTCAGTAACTGAAAGGTATCGCATCTGCTATCCTCCGTCATAAATCAAATCAATAAACTACATTAACCTATAATATAGTATATCATATCATCGGCAAAAATATCAACCGTTTTCGGTTTAATCTGCACATTTTTGCCGCAATAGAAAGTTTTATTTTTGCAACATAACGTTCTATCACTACAAATCAAATAAAAGTGTGTTTAAAAGTCAACTCTTATTTATTATCAGAATTTACGAATACTCATTCCAGCCGTAGTTTTCGCAAATCTGGCTCTCCAGAAATATTGGTAAATCGTTGGTAATACCGAACAAGGAACACAGGAAATAGCAATTCTTCAGGCTTTTCTCCTTGCCCGGAATATCCTTCCGCAGCAGATGTAACGGATGCAGATCATAATATTTTTCCTCCGAAACTCCAAAGCAGGTACGATTGGATGTCCGGCGTCAGTGCAAAAATGTTTGACAAATCTACCTTACATCAATTTTGATATCTCCGGTCGATGTTTGAATCTCACACCTGCCGCCTGTTGTTGTTTTCGGCACATCGATTCTTCCGGTGGATGTTTCAGTGATAAAAATCTTATCGGAAAGTAAAGTACCCGTAACATCTCCTGTATCAGTTTTAACGGAAATTTCTGCGGCGTCGCTGTTTTCAAACTTTACGTCACCGGTATCACTCTGGGCGGTAAGACTTTCGGCCCCGATGACATTTTTCATCGTTATATAACCGGTATCGCTTTGTGCAAAAAGATTCTCACAGGAAGTATCCGTCAGATTCACTTTTCCTGTATCCGTTTCAATCTTTATATCTCCGCTGACATCCGCAGCGCTCACCTGAATTTGACCCGTATCCGTTGTAAGCTTCAATTGTCCTGCCGCAAATGCTTCCAAACAGATATCGCCGGTACTCAATTTAATTTCAATGTCCTGCAAGACGGAGGCAAAACAATTCACATCGGATGTGTCGCCCTGAATGTTGAGCGTCTTAAAAGAAAAATCTTCCGGAATCGTAATATTTCCCGTATTTGTTTCTATAAACAATGAATCATACTCGTTTTCCGGCAAATAAACGGTCATCTTCGGCTGACTAAAAGAAAGACAAATAATGTATTCATACCATTTACGGGTGTCTGCCGTATCAATCACCAGCGTACCGTTTTGCACCGTAGCAGAATGCTTTACGCTTTCCTCTTCAAAGCAAACGATGCTGCATGTTCCGTCATCGGTAGGAACAAACTCAATCCCGGTTGTATCAACGTCGATGGATATACTGTTAAAACTACCGTTTACCTCATAGGTGTTGGTGGTATATGTAACAGTACTGAACTTATCAAAATCCCAATCATTTGCAAACATCGCACCTGTAAACAGAATTCCTCCAAGCACAACGAGCACTGCTGCAACAATCAGCCAGGTTTTTACTGTTTTATTCATCATGCTGCCTCCTTTCCGACAAACAGAGATTTGATCCATAATGCTGTCCTTTTCGTCATCCACAATATTCCTTTTGTTGCTGCCTTACACCCGAAAAAGAGGAATATGGACAGTCCGGCGCAAAAAAGACCGGCTGAAAGCATAATAATTCCCGTAAGTCCATTTCCTTGAAAGGCAAAAAATGCCATCGAAATGATTCCGGCAAGTGCGCCTGCCCATAAGGATACTTCTATTGCCCATAACGAAACGATTACAGACCACACACTCATATAGATTACAAAGATTACTGAAAAAGCAGCAATTAAAAGCGGGAACCATACCGGAAATCCTAATATCATAAGTACGATTTCCCACACCTTCAGGGATCTGTCAGGCTTAACTTTCTCCTTTACAAGCTTTGTAAGCGGCGTTTCCGCCAGTATTTGCGAAACGACATCATTGACTGTTCCAATCGCACACACTGCTTCGGTTTCCGAAAACCCTTCCTCCATACGGTCATCAATCATTTCACTGTAAAAAATCAGTCGTTCTTCTATATCCTCCTGCGGCATGCCGGATAAGCCCCTGCGTAGCTGTGCAAGAAATTCTTGCTTATTCATTTCCATCATCCTCCTTAGTTACGAACCGATATATAGATACAATTTCCTTCCACTCGTCTTTGAAATCCTCAATGCGATTTAGCCCTGTACCTGTAATATGATAATATTTCCTGAGCCGTCCATCGTGCTCCACGGTGCGAACCACCAACATATCTGCTGTTTCCAAGCGTTTCAGAATGGTATATAAAGTCGATTCAGGCAGTTCAATGTACGGCTTCATATCTTTTATGATCTGATAACCATATGAATCTTTACTTTTAATCGCCGCTAACACACACACATCCAACAGACCTCGTTTCAACTGGGCATCCATAATATACCTCCCTTCATGCTATACATCATATTACGAAGTATTGTCTTTGTCAATAGAAAATATAATCTAACGCTATCCGAAGATACATCTGCATAGCAGGTGGTTTTTCTTTATACTCATACGAAAAAAGGCGGAGAACTTCTCCGCCCTGAATAAACTCATTTCTTTTTATCTTCCAAATGAAAGGAAATAGGATATCGTGAAACCAAAAAACTGAACCGTTTATAACAAATGACAGCTTTCCCATAGAAAAAGCTGCCGCCGGATAATCACACTGCCGTTAAAATCCTATATATGAATCATACGCATAATACCAATGATCCGTAATTTTTCTGACAGTAACATGTTTATCCTTATCATCTGGTCTGTTAATATATGTTGGTCTTTTATCCTCGACCGAATAAACCAAGGATTCTCGTCCATTTATGTTGCAAAATGCCACAAATGTGTCATATACATAAACTCGCTCCCAAAATTGCTCATCTAAATAATAACTGGCAGCTACTTTCTGCATATTTAAGCATTCTTCATTCGTAAGTACAATTTCATGATGATACATATCACAAGAAATTCTACTACTATTTCCACCCGAATATGATAACATCCCCGCATGATGCGTCTGATAATCGTTATAATACAATCGAGCCACAGCATCATATGCACCTTTATTATCAAGCAGCATGTTCCGGATACGTTCCGGCGCAGGCTTGTTTCTATTCCAAATGATTATTATGATTAAAACAGCAATGACAAACAGGCCGTATTTTAAATATTTTTTCATTCGTACCGTCTGCTTCTGTGAAGTCTCAGGCTGCAGACTCCCGGATAATCCTATTTCCATCTGCCTGTCTCCTTGCATTGATTCAAAAGCTGTGCCCGCAGATATTCATACCGCCGCCGTTTCTCCTCTTTGGCAAAGTGAATCTCTCTGAACTGCTCCGGACAATTACTATAATCGAGCACTTCTTCCCCGAACTGTTCGCTTGTCAGGTCAAATGTACAGCCGTCTGCCACATAAAAACAGTGATAGTTCCCGCCGGGCCTTAAAATACCATAAACTCTGCCGCCAAAAATATCCTGCATCAAAAAAGCCGTGATGGAACACTGTCCGAGCGTCGGATTATGAACACTCCATTCTGTCCTCATCCGTGGTGCACAGGTATCGGCACACCAGATACCAGATAGAATATCATAATAATCTCTCGGAGTCAGACCGTTAGCATCCTTGATATCGGCTGTTTCCCATCCATAAAACCTGTATTCTTTCATCCCCTGTATCCTTCTACAATCTCAAAATACGCATTGATCTCAGCCTGCGCTTCCTCCTCAGACAGATGAAAATGCGCCATAACCAGATGTAAGACCGTCTCAATTGCGCAATCCTGTGAAAACTTATCTCTTATAAAATCTATTGGGTCCATAAATCATTCCTCCCTATCCAAGCTTTTTCTATTCTCTATAGCTCCGGTTCCATTCCGGTTCCTATCCAATTCCCCGGCTTTTCTTTGCCACAATATCTATGACATCTGTTCCTCTGAAAAAATCCAGACAGTCTCATTCTGATCATTCTGGTTCAGAATACTAAGATACATCCGGCTTCCATCCACCTTCAGATAAGAAAATGAAACCACCTTCTCCTTTTTAAGCTTTTCTTTCAGTATCTCATAATCCAGCACTTCCCGGAAAGTATCATAATATTCCCATTTTACATATTTCTTCAGGTATAGCTGCATGGCTTTGCTGTAACAGGAATCTGCATTTTCTACAAGCTCCAGAAAATAATACGGTATGTAAATGTATCGGAATGTATCCTGCTTTAGGTTTACATAATATACACCATTAAATTTATCAGAAAGCAGATTCAAAAAACGTTCAGCATATTTCTTTTCCGTCAATGTTTCTTCCAATTCTTCATTCATTGCACGATTTTTTCTCTGATTTCCCTTTTCCTTATAGTACTTTTCTTTATCTGTCCGCATGGCAAGTTCCGCGGCACCGATCATTTTATAAACGGATTGGTCCTGTTCTCCGCTTTCTATCCCAATGGCAATCTCATAATTATCCTTTGACAGATCTTCCCGCACCTTTGCCATAACCTGCTCCATACTTTGTCCGGAAAATCTTTTGCTCAGTACCATAAACTCGTCTCCGCCAATCCGGTATACAGATTCTTCCGGAAAGTATTTTTTCAGAGTATCCGCCACACTGCACAACATATCGTCGCCCTTTTTATGTCCCAGATGATTATTCAATTCATGAAGGCCGTTGACATCAATATAACAAACTGTCAGATTGGAAATGTCATCCTTTGATAATTTTTCAATATCCTCATTATATTTATGACGATTATATAATCTGGTCAGTGCATCCCTGTGGTACTCATCCAGCAGGGCTTCACGATTTCTCTTATCCTTCATATATTCATCATGGATATCCCTGACATACAGAATCAGGACCTGATTGTCATCCGTATATTCAATACTCGGAATCAGTTCCATCTGTACCCATCTCCAGGTGTCCCCGATCCGTCTTCTGTAATGACAACTCTGTCCGTGGCAATTTTTCTTATAAAACAGTTCTCTCAGCCGTCGTATATCTGTAAACTCACGATATATTTTTTCATCTTCGGGAAACACATAACCGTATTCTACAAACTGCTGCCACCATTCTGTAATTTTGTCCACATTACCGGAAAGCTGGCTGCGCTCTGACAGTTCTGTTTTAATAATCTGAAATGTATCTGTCGTTAAATTGATTTTAAGAATTTTATAATAGATGGAGGAAAGCGTAGACAACGCATCCACCATGGTGGTCGTATTCGTATCAGCCTTCTGCCAGTAAAACAGCGCCCATGGATTTTCCAAAGAAATTTCATATGGTATCACAATACCAAACGTCACCCAAAGATAACCGTTATGAATTTTTCGTTTAAAGCTTTGAATGATTCTTCTGTCACCATTGTCAAATATCCTCTTTTTCACATATTCCGGATCAGCATACCGCAAATAATCGACCGCATATTCTGACAATACCAGATTATCAGAAACCTGCTTTTTCATATACTCATATATACTGGTTATATTCTCATACCCTTCTTCCTGCAGGACCGTATCATACTTCAGGAATTCATACTCTCCCGTCAATACATTCACCCGGGCAAGCTTCAAAAAATTATCCAGCAATGTATTTTTTACAAATAAATAAGTATCATCATCCATGTCTGATTTCATCATGTCTCACATCCTGTAATTTCGTTTATAAAACCACAATTACATACACAGTGTATATAATCAGAAGTCTTTCTATACTTGGTCATGCAAGAGAATCTGCCGCTGCCGGCAGATTCTCCTGTTCCCTGTCATATTTGATAAATATTGTAACATATTGGTTTTCTACAGTCAATTTTTCATCTGATGTCAAAAAAGAATTTTCGCATTCCATATTCTTTTTGCTGATTCTGCAGATTGATTCCATTATGAGGCCGGAGATGTAACCCGTGTCAGTTCCGTATAAGTCCTCTTGATCAGAACAGCCGCAATCATAAAGGTTAAGATATCCGAAACAGGCATAGAATACAATACTCCATCCAATCCCCAAAACAACGGAAGGATGAATGCAAATCCTACGCCGAAGACAATCTCACGCACCATGGAAAGCATTGTGGAGGCCGCTGCCTTTCCCATAGCCTGCAAAAAAATAAAACAGGCTTTATTTACACAGGCAAACGGAATCATACATAAATAAATCCGAAATGCCCTGATGGCAAATTCAGTATAGTAAACGCTTTCATTTGTGGCTCCGAAAATTGCAATCAGCTGTCCCGGACAAAATTCCGTAATCAGCAATGCGACTATCCCGACTGCCGCCTCAGCAATCAGCAGATGGGAAAACAGGCTCTTCACTCTGTCCCTGAATCCTGCACCCATATTATAGCCTGCAATCGGAATACATCCTGCCGCCATACCCACTACAATAGAAATCACAATCTGGAAAAATTTCATGACAATACCCACCACTGCCATTGGAATCTGTGCATACTGCTCCCGGCCGAAAACAGCATCTACGGCACCATATTTGCGAATCATATTGTTGATGGCCGCCATAGCTGCAACTAATGCAATCTGTGACAGAAAGCTTGTAATACCAAGCATCAGTGTCTGCCCGGAGATATGACAATCTATATGGAAATCACCTTTTTCCGGCCTGACAAACCTCATTCTGGTAAGATACCATAAAGTCAGGGCAGCTGTTGCAATCTGTCCGATTACTGTGGCAACAGCGGCTCCCATCATTCCCCATTTGAATCCGAAAATAAAAACAGGATCAAGAACGATATTGATGACAGTGCCAAACAAGGTGGAAACCATTGCAAACCTTGGAGATCCATCTGCACGAATGATCGGATTCATAGCCTGGCCAAACATATAAAAGGGAATTCCAAGGGAAATCCAGAAAAAGTATTCCTTTGCATAATGAAAGGTCTCATCACTCACTGTTCCGCCAAACATTGTAATCATTGCATTTGAAAAAATCAGATAAAGAATGCAAAGTGCAGCGCTGCTAAAAAGAATCATAGTTACAGAATTCCCCACGCTTTTTTTCGCATTGTCGGTCTCCTTTCTTCCCATGCACAGACTGACAAACGCACAGCAGCCGTCACCGATCATAACAGCAATGGCCAGAGCAATGACCGTCAGTGGAAATACCACTGTATTTGCAGCATTGCCATAAGAACCGAGATAATCGGCATTTGCAATAAAAATCTGATCAACAATATTATACAATGCACCCACTAAAAGTGAAATAATACATGGAATGGCGTACTGTTTCATAAGCTTTCCAATACGTTCACTCCCTAAAAACTGATTTGCTTCTGTTTTCATTTTTTTCTTCCTTTCCTGTGCGGAAATTCTGTTATCAGCAGATTGTTTCCGCATATGATAAACATAAAAAAAACAACGTGGAGTGCGCAACCGGATTTACGCATTGCGCCACACGTTGTTTTCTATAACTATATCCGGAAACAGAATTTCTGTCAAAGGACATTTTAAACAAAAAAACCAAGCAGCTATATTGGCAGATTTTTAGGATTCTTTTTCATCTTTGGTTTTCACCAGAAGAGCATGAATCTGCCTTACTACCTAAATCTCTCTCAGAGCAGGAAAAAACCAGTCTACAAAGTATGCGTGATAATCATCCGCCAATTTTCCTGTCATAAAAAAGGATAAAATGAATTATGTCTAAATATATCAAATACTTTTCAGGATTCAGGAAATCCACGGCAATCCATAAACAAAGGGCCTTTTAAGGCACATGACTGAAGGGTATGAGGAGTGCACAAATTACGAATATTATGGTAATATGATTCATATAAAAACATAAATTGGACATAACAAGGCATAAATTATCAGGAAAAAGTGGTAAATACAAGATATAACGTAATTACACTGAAAGGAGGGAATAAAATGAATTTAGCAATGGGTATTCAAAAGGCTGTTGATTACATTGAGGAACATATTATTGATGAATTGAATTATAACGAAATTGCAAGACAAGCTATGTGTTCACCATACTATTTTCAAAAAATTTTCGGAATACTTTGTGGTATAACAGTCGGCGAATATATTCGCAACAGACGACTTTCACTTGCCGGAAATGAAATTGCGAAAACAGGTACAAAGGTAATTGATATCGCATTGAAATACGGCTACGAATCGCCGGAAAGTTTTACAAGAGCGTTTGTTCGCTTTCACGGTGTAACTCCGTCTGAGGTAAGAAAAAAATCCTGTAAACTAAGGTCATTTTCCCGCCTGAAAGTGCAAATTATATTGAAAGGCGGTAATTCTATGAATTACAAAATTATCACAAAAAATGCGTTCACGGTTCTTGAAAAAGTTGAAAGGCATACGGTTTCCGGTGAACAAAATCTGAACACAATTCCGGATTTCTGGGATAAGTCACATAAGGATGGAACAATTACAACTCTGCTTGGAAATGCTTCAGACAAAAAATTTATCTTCGGAATATGTTACGGTAACAGCCACACCGACAGCGAAAGTTTTGACTACGGAATTGCAGTTGAATGTGCTCCTGATACAATTGCACCCAAAGGTTATCGTGTCAATGAAATTCCGGCAAGAACTTGGATTATTTTTGAGTGCACGGGAGCAATGCCTAATGCAATCCAAAAACTTTGGCATGAAATCTGTACGGAATTTTTTCCGGTTTCAGATTATCAGCCAACCTATGAATTGGATATCGAGGTTTACCCCGACGGAGATATGACATCTGAAAACTACAAAAGTTATATCCGGATTCCTGTTGTATATGAGTAAACAAACGATTCAAACTATGACCTTACAATAATTTCATAGCATAAAAATAGCGGACAGCGCTTCACTTGTATGAAACACCGTCCGCTTTGTCCATTATTCAGTTTTCTTTGTCAACAGGCTATCTACCGTCTTTTTTCAGGTTTCTGCCAACATGATATGCAAAAATGGGTAATTCCAAAGCGACCTGTTTACCGAAAAACAAAATGTAACAAGTTTATACATTAACAGTCAAATTTGACAAATAAAAATCACCGAAAGGCAAGCCCTATCGGTGATTTTGTTATATTTATTTTTGTAAGAATACTTTTATCCATTTCCGAAACGGTATCACAAAGAACTTCAATATCTTCGGCAGAATGTGGAGCAATCAATGCCAACAACTTAAGCGTTAATGTGATAAAACCCGAAAAAATCAAATAGGATTCCAAAGAAAATAATGCACAAAAAAATGTAAATTTGTGCAAAAGCGAATTGACAAAATGAAAAAGCCGCCAAAATCGAAATAGTAGATTTTGCTATTTCGAAAGTTAGAAACATGAACCAGTTTTTTATCAGATTACTCGCAAGGTATCTGAACTTATCAATTCTGATGATTATCGCAAGAGGAATATTACAAAACAGACAGCATTTACAAGAAACAGGAAACTGAATTTTCCTGTTATGATTGTTCTTCTTCTGAATTTCCTTACAAGAACGATGCAGATAGAGCTTGATAATTTCTTTGCAAATGTTCTTGATGCGGGTACGGATTCTGTGACAAAACAGGCTTTTTTCAAAGCTCGCAAAAATATTCTGCCTGATGCGTTTAAGGAGCTGTTCCTCATGACAAGAGATATGGTTTTGAGCAAGAATAAGATCAAGCGGCATAAGGGTTATCGTATTCTTGCAATAGACGGTTCGAAACTCCGGCTGGATAAAACAAAGCAGAACAAAGATATATTTCTGCCTAGAAATCATTCTCCTGAGAATAAAACAAATGCTGAGATCTCACTGTTGTATGATGTGATCTCACATTATGTGATAGATGCTCAGACAGGTTCCATCGGTGTCTGCGAGAGAGGATACGCTAAGAAAAACCTTGCCTATTTTTCAAGCATTTGCGATGAAAAAGACATTTTCATTTTTAATCGTGGTTATCCTTCCAGAGAGATGATCGCTACACTTACCGGAACGGGCTGCAAATATCTGATGCGTCTTCAGGCTTCGTACTTCAAGGGCGTAAAAGAAAATTCGTCAAATGATTTCCTTGAACTCTACTTTTTTCGCTGGGGTATCAAAACAATCTATGATACTTTGAAAAATAAGCTGCTGATAGAGAAGTTTGCAGGACGATCTCCTGTTGCAGTTTTGCAGAAGTATTATGCCATGATATTCATATGAAACTGCATTGCTGCCATGTCAGCAACAGTAAACAGAAAACTGTTATCAGGCAAAGCTAACTGCAAGTATCAATACAGAGCAAATGTGAATCTGATGATCGGCTACTTCAAATATCGACTGTCTGCGGTAATTTTATTTGCAGAAAAGGCACTTGATATTTGTCGGCAGCTTATATTGCTATGCCTGAAACAACCTGTTCCGGTCATTAAGAGGGTATGCATCCTATGGACTTTTCTGTTGAAATATGCTACCATAAATAACAAGTCTACACTTACGGATTTTCCTGATTTTATGCTAAATCCGGCGTATTTTTTATTTTACAGATTTTAAACAGAAGGAGCAAAACAGGATGGCTATGCGTAAAGATATTGTCAATACCGAAAAAAAAGAGAAACATATAGTAAGAGAAAAAAGTCTGTCAGTCACCTTTTTTATGATTGCTGCTCTGATCATTCTTTTTCTGATTGCTTTTTTCAAAATCAGCCAGCTGATTAAAACCCGCTGCTTTGAACGGATGCAGGAAGGCGTTAATACGGTTATAGATGAAATTACACAGAAGGTTACCAGAGACAGCCAGATATTGAATTCCGCCGCAGATATCATCAGCAACAACGAACGATTTGATTCGGAATCACTGATTGCCACAATGGATTCGATTGCGCCCCTGATGGAAACCATGGAGGTTTGTATTCTCCTGCCGGATAATACAATTCTGGAAGCCGGCGGTACCATCACAGACGGCTCCGGCATGATATCCTTTGACGAACTGGCACCGTTAGGCGAGCATGTATCTAATCGCATGACCAGTATGTTAGACGGCAATACATATATTCTCCGCCACTATGTTCCGATTATAAAAGACAACAAAACCGTTGCAATTCTTTATGGGGTGACCAGGCTCTCCCAACTGCCGGAAATTATGAATATCAGCAATCTGTACAACGCCAGTGCCAGTGTCTATATCATCGATACTGAAAACGGAGATTTTATTATGAATACCTGGGACGGACAGCTGGGGGATCTGGATTCCTTTGAAGTAGCTGCCACAAAGGACGGCTATGACTGGAACCACGTCAAAGCAGATCTGATGGAAGGACATAAAGGTCATGTTGTATTGAAACCCGGCAACTCCGATGAATGGCTGCATTTATACTATGCTCCTTCCAATATCAATCAATGGTCCATCGGTGTCTCCGTTCCTGAAAAGGTTGCTTTTGCAAATCTGTATGCGATACGGAAAGTCTGTCTTTTAATTGCATGCTTTATCCTGATCGTAGTGATTATCTACTATATCTGGATGAGAAAAAATGCAAAAGAAACTCTGCAGAAAACAGTAGAAAAAGCTGTGTTGGAAGAAAAGCTGCAAAAAGCAGAAGCGGCAGAACACGCCAAAACCATGTTCTTATCTAATATGTCCCATGATATCCGGACGCCGATGAATGCCATTATCGGATTTACGACACTGGCAGAAGCAAATATAGATAAAAAAGAGCGGGTACAGGAATATTTGTCTAAAATTTTATCCTCCAGCAACCATTTGCTCTCTTTAATCAACGATATTCTGGATATGAGCCGGATTGAAAGCGGGCGATTGAACATCGAAGAAAAAGAATGCTCCATTTCTGATATCTTCCGGGATATGCGTAATATCATCCAGACACAAATGCAGTCCAAACAACTGAATTTCTTTATGGATACCATTGATGTGATCGATGAAAATATTTATTGCGATAAGCTGCATGTAAATCAGGTATTATTAAATCTTCTTTCAAATGCAATCAAATTTACTCCGGCCGGTGGTTCCGTATCCATGATCATCCGGCAAAAGCATGGTGCTCCTAAGGGCTATGGTGCATATGAAATCCGGGTGAAAGACACCGGTATCGGTATGAATCCTGAATTTGCAGAACATATATTTGAACCTTTTGAAAGAGAACAGACATCTACGGTCAGCGGCATTCAGGGTACCGGGCTTGGAATGGCCATTACAAAAAGTATTGTAGATACCATGGGCGGTACAATTCAGGTAGAAACTGAAAAAGGAAAAGGAACTGAATTTATCATCAATTTTGAATTCCGCCTGCAGACGGAAAGCAAGCAGATTGAAGTCATCCGAGAATTGGAAGGTCTGCATGCACTTGTTGTAGACGACAGCTTCAGTACCTGTGACAGCATCACGAAAATGCTGCTGCAAATCGGCATGCGCGCTGAATGGACACTGCATGGAAAGGAAGCCGTGCTCCGTGCAAAACAGGCGGTAGAAATGGGCGATGGCTTCTATGCCTATATTATTGACTGGCTTTTACCTGATTTGAACGGTATCGAGGTTGCAAGACAGATCCGTTCCATAATCGGCAATGACATCCCTATTATTATTTTGACTGCCTATGACTGGAGTGATATCGAGGAGGAAGCCAGAAAGGCTGGCGTAACAGCATTCTGTAACAAACCAATCTTCCTTTCAGAACTGCGTGATACGCTGATTGCCGCTATCAATAAATCCGATCATCCTCATAAAGAACCGGAAATTCTATCCTATACGCCTGACATTTTAAAAGGCAAACGAATCCTGTTGGCAGAAGACAATGATTTAAACCGCGAGATTGCAGTCGAGCTTTTAACAGAAAAGGGACTGCTTGTAGAAACGGCGGAAAACGGAAGCATTGCTGTCGATATGATCAAGCAGTCCAAGCCGGGCTACTATGATCTGATTCTGATGGATATTCAGATGCCGGTTATGGATGGCTATGATGCGGCAAAAGCAATTCGAAAGCTCCGGGATCCTGCGCTTGCAAATATTCCGATTGTCGCAATGACTGCCAACGCATTTGACGATGACCAGAAAATGGCATTCCAATGCGGCATGAATGCACATGTTTCCAAACCGATTGATCTTGCAAAGCTGATAGAAGTCCTTTCCTCCCTGTTACGGGATAAGGAATAACAACAGCAAAAAACCTGCATTCCTGCAGGTTTTTTGTTTTCATCTCTTATTTATCTTCCCATGCGATCAGTACGTCTTCATCAATCAGGGCGGCGTCAAACCGATAATGTCCTGTTACCACACCCCGCTTCAGATAATCTTCTTCCCGTTTTGACTGTCCCCCATTATGGATAATGAAGGTTCGTCCGTTTCTGTTTCTTTTATCTGATACGATTCCAATATGCGCATCATCTCTGAATATTATGATATCTCCGGGCTGCCATTCTGCAATCTGCGACGTATCCAGCGTTAAAGGCACCGCATATTTGTCAAAGAACACGCGCAGATTCACAACCCTTCTGAAATCAATATTATCATCCGGCTCATCAATCCACGGATATGCTTCCGGCCTGTCAAGAATATCCTGATTTACCATATCTCTCAGACTATACCCCGCATTTTTAAATGCTCTCCATATCACATCCGTACATACTCCAATATGATCCGGCGGATATCCGCCCTCATAATAGCTGCCGTCATACTTGGGATGATTTTCAGCATCCGCTCTTGCCCCAAGCAGGAAATCCGTATAATCATCCACTCCATTTTGATTAAAATCAACACTGCTGTGTATGGTCTCAATTCCAAAATCTTCAGCCGAATATGTCTTGACCGGAAGAATCAAAAAATACAGAGCCAGAAACAAAACAACAGCAAATACAAATGTCAGGAATATCACTATACGAAAAATGGATTTTTCCTTTCCCTGGCTTTTCATAAAAGACTCCCTTTTCTGTAACGCACGGAACCGGTTACTCATCATAATATATTCCTCTCCGGTCCGATTTATACGATCTGCAATGTCTGTTTCAAATCTGACCTATCCGTCTGTTTTCTTACGGATGAGTCTACTTTTCCATCTTCTGAAGGAAATTCCTTGTTCTCTCATTCTTAGGATGATCAATGACGTCAGCCGGTGCCCCCTCTTCAACGATTACTCCGCCATCCATAAAAATTACCCGATCAGCTACATTTTTTGCGAACGCAATCTCATGTGTTACAATGATCATGGTCATCTTCTCTTCCGCAAGCTGCCGCATGACCTTCAAAATACCGGCTGTAATCTCAGGATCCAGTGCGGAAGTCGGCTCGTCGAAGAACAGCATCCGCGGCTTCATGGCCAATGCCCTTGCAATTGCGACTCTCTGCTGCTGACCGCCTGACAGCTGACATGGATAACTGTCCTCTTTGGTTTCAAGGCCCACCTTTTTTAACAGTTCCCTTGCAGTCTGATATACTTCCTCTTTATCTCTTTTCTGCACATGAATTGGTGCATCCGTAATATTTTTCAAAACCGTATAATGCGGAAACAGGTTAAAATTCTGGAACACAAGACCAAACATACTCTTCCGCTCCTGCAGTTCTTTTTTTCCTACATATACCGTTTTCCCGCTTTCATCCGCAGCAACCACCTTTCCGTCATAATACATGCTTCCTTCATCCATGGTTTCCAAAAGGGTTGCACAACGGAGCAGAGTCGATTTCCCGGAACCGGAAGGCCCGATAATGGCAACCACCTCTCCCTCTTCCACATGCATGGATATATCCTTTAAAACAGAGAGCTCTCCAAAGCTTTTTTTCAAATGATTGATCTCCAGTAATTTCATTTTCCTTTCCCTCCCTTATCTGTAATACTGCATCTTCTTTTCAAGCTTGTCCATGACAAATGCAACCAGGAAATTGAAAATGTAATAGAATAAACCTGCAATGAAAAGCGGCATAATACTTGCCTGTGCAGCGGCAATCTGTTTCGCCTGTGTAAACATCTCCGTATAAGCCAAAGCAAACGCCAGTGAGGTATCTTTTACCAGTGTAATCACTTCATTGGTAACAGGCGGGAGCACCCGCTTTGCCATCTGCGGAAAAATAACCTTCCAGAAGGTCTGAACCTTGGAATACCCAAGTACCGAAGCCGCCTCATGCTGTCCTACCGGTATACTTTCAATACCAGAACGATAGATTTCAGCAAAATATGCTGCATAATTCAATGAAAATCCAATAATGACCGCATAAAATCTATAAGTAGAAGAAACCGGTATTTTAAACAGGTAATACGGTCCGAAAAATACCACCAGCAGCTGGAGCATCAACGGGGTTCCACGCATAATGGATATGTATACCTTTGCAATTCCTCTTAAAATTGCAGATCGGGACATCCGTATCATACAAAGCAAAAGTCCGAGCGGCATTGAAAAAACAATTGTCAGGACAAAGATCAGAAGCGTCGCAAGCATACCGGCCGGAAGCTGCTTGACAGTATCAGCGAACCGATTCCAGAATGTAACCTTTTCCGCCTCTGAAGCATCTTTTTTATAGGCCTGATCCGTTCCTTCTTCCCCCAGACACACGCTGTCCGTCAACCCCCACTTTTCTGCAATTTCAGCAAATGTTCCGTCAGCGAGCATTTCATCCAAGGTGACCTGAACCTGATCCCGAAGCGCCGTATTGCCCTGTTTGAATCCAATACCATACTGCTCTGAGGATACATTCGAATCCAGCATTCTGAACTGGCTGCCTCTCTGCTCAAGCTGATAATTGGCAACACCGACATCCATACAGATGGCATCTACAGAACCTGCTTCCAGATTCATAAATGCATTGTTGTAATCAGATACCTGCTGCAGATCCTGAAATTCTGCACACAGATTTTTATTCTCTTCCGTTGCATCCTCTCCTGTAAAAGCAGCCAGTGCGGAAGAATCTGTCTGAACCACAACAACTTTTCCTTTTAAATCCTCCAGCTCATAGATATCGGACTCCGACTTTACGATCACCACCTGGGAATTATCTACATACGCCTTGGACCATGTATAATTATCCTCTCTTCCGTTAATTGTAAAGCCGTTCCAGATACAGTCAATGGTACCTGAATTCAGCTCCATATCCTTCGAATCCCAGTCAATCGGTTGTTTTACCAGAGTCCACCCATTCCGGTTTGCAACCTCCTGCGCCAGATCAATATCAAAACCTACATACTCATTATTTTCATCCTGATATCCATATGGCGGAAAGCTTGCATCAAATCCCATAGTGAAGGTTGTCTTATCTGACAGATCTTCATTTTGATCGTTTTTTCCGCAGCCAATCAATAGTCCTGCCATCAGTGACAGCATTAACAAAAGGGCTATTACTTTGTTTGATTGTTTCATACCGCTTCTCCTTTGCATGTTGTTTTTACAAAACCTGTCTAGCACTTTATCTTTTCGTGCCGTCAAGCATTCCCATTATATCACACCGGAACACTGATTGCTACATAAAACACACTAATACTTTACCGAATTAGCATTCTAATATCATTCATTTCCTGATTTCTGCTCCGGAATAGGGATAACAGAACAAAAAAATGACCGGAACATTCCGGTCATTTTTTTGTTCAGGGGATTCACACTATGCCATAGCGTTTGCTGTCTTATATTTGTATAACATTTCTGCGTGATTTTGTTCTTCAACCTGGATATCTGCCAGTAATTTCCGAATCGCGGAATCACCAAATGCAAATACCTCCGTATTGTATTCTCCTGATACCAGCTTTTCTGTACCGATACAGTCTGTAGCAAGAAAACAGTCATTCTTCTTATCCTCAGAGTCACCTAACATGGTATAGGTCGCCTTTGGCTGATATTCTTTTCCGCTGTTGCAATTACAATTGGCAGTAGGAACCGTTCCGTTAATGACCTGTTCCAGAGAATCATAGTGTTCCTGCTCATTCTGCTGCAGGGATTCAAACAGATTTTTTAATTCCGGATCCTTTGCCTGCTCCTTATATCTGCCATACTTTTCAATACAGCTTTTTTCCTGTGTCTGCAAATCCTTCAATACGGTAATTTCCTTTTCTTTCAGTTGCATAATGTTTACACCTCTCGTTCTTGATTTCTTAAGACATAAACATTATTTCCCATTTAGGGATATTTTATACATGGATTACTGCATCCGAAGCGCCAGCTCCTCGAAATCCGCACGACATTTTTTCAGGCATTCCATCAGCTTCGGCGAGAATACGCCGCACTCACCTGCCAGAATCATCTGAAAAGCCCGATCCATCTCATATGCATCCTTATAACACCGTTTGCTCACGAGTGCATCATATACATCTGCCACAGATACAATCTGTGCTGAAATCGGTATTTCATCACCCGTTAAGCCATCCGGATATCCTCTTCCGTCATAACGCTCATGGTGGTATCTGCATATCTCATAACTGACCTGCTTGTATTCATCATCCCAGATTCCCTGAATCTTACTGATAATATCGGCTCCATATACCGTATGAAATTCCATTTCTTTCCGCTCTTCCGGAGTAAATCTGCCCGGCTTCAGAAGAATCTCATCTTTTACGCCGATTTTTCCCACATCATGCAGGGCACTGGCTGTAGCAATTACTTTTACCATATGATCGTTCAGCTGATATTCCGGATAATCCGCCATCACCTGACGGGCAAGAATTCTGGTAAACTCCTTCACACGCATGATATGCTGTCCGCTTTCCAGATTTCTTGTTTCAACAACCGTACCTAAGACATCAATCAGTTTTGTATTGTTCTTTCGGAGGGTCTCCGCCTGCTGCTGCAGAAGCTCATTCTGTTTCCTGAGTGTATGGGTCTGTTCCTCTACCTTATCCTCCAGTCTGTTCTTATACATGAACAGCTCTACTGAATTCCGGATTCTGTTTCTGACGATAGAAGGTTCAAACGGTTTATGTATAAAGTCCGATACGCCTAACATAAAGCACTTGTTTTCTATTTCAACAGAACATTCCCCACTGATAATCAAAACAGGAATCTTCTCTGTAAACATTTGTTTTTTCATCTCATCAATCACCGCAAACCCATCCTTCTTCGGCATTTGCAGATCCAACAAAACGGCCAGAATTTCTTCATGCATATCGTATAACTTCTGAATCGCGATTTCTCCATCCTCCGCCATTTCGATTTCATAATCATCTTCCAGAATACCTGCAAGCAGTTCACGATTTAATTCCGCATCATCTACTACGAGTATTTTATTCCTCATCACTTGTATCGCCTTTCATTTTCATTCCTGTCTACAGCTTTTGTATCTCATCACATGTACGCTGATACCGTTCCTTCACCTGCTCAAAATATTCCAGAGCTCCGTCCTTCAGGGTTCCGCCTCTGAGACATTCCGTCAGCTCCTGCGTCGGTTCATTCAACCATGTAAACGCCATATTCTGACATAAGCCCTTCAATGTATGTGCAGCCCGGAAAGCCTCCGGATAATTCTGGTTTTCCATCTCCTGACACAAAGTCTGATAAGTCGTATCACGCAAAAACATCTTTACGAATTTCAACACCCGTTCTTCATTCATCATCCGCCGCAATACTTCATCATAATTACCGCCTATTTTTTCATAACATTCCTTGATTGTCATCTCAGTCATCCTCTCATATGGTATAATTCCAAATACTGTTTTTATTCTAACACATATACACCACCGGAAGCAAACAATTTATACAAAAATACGCTCTTAAGGTTTTTTATATGCCTTTAACAAAATCTGCCCTGTTCCGACCCGCTCCCTCTGTTCCGTTACGATATCCATATATATATCGGGGTTAGTGATCAGGATTGCCGTTACAGTCTCATATCCCTCCTGCCTGATTCCCTCCGGATCAAAGTCCAGTAAATGCTGTCCCCGCTTCACTCTGTCTCCTTGGTTTACATAAGTTTTAAATCCTCTGCCTCTGAGACAGACTGTATCGATTCCGATATGAATCAAAATCTCAGCACCGTCCTTAGAAGTAATTCCAATCGCATGCCCTGTATCACACAACAAGGTAACGGTTCCGTCCACCGGTGAAACCACCCTTCCATTCTCCGGCAAAACTGCGGCTCCCCTGCCTAACAGTCCCTTCGCTATGACGGCATCCGGTACTTCCTCAAGCCTTATCACTCTGCCGCAAACAGGGGACATAAATATCTGCCTCTTTTTACAGACTCCTTCTCCCACTTTCCTTTTATACATATTCCTGCCTTTCACAGCAAAAAATCTTCAAACTCTACTTCTGACGGAAGACGCAGATCCCCTCTCGGGCTGACCGATACTGTACCAACCTTGACTCCGTCCGGCATACAGTTCCGTTTGAACTGCTGTCTGAAAAATCTGGTATAAAATACATTCTGCCATTTTCGGATTTCATCTTCACGGAATTGGTACTCTTCATTTTGTCTGACAGCATTTAGGCATAGCTTTAAAACCTCCTCCGGCGACATGCCATATCGAAGCGTATAATACAGGAAAAAATCATGCAGAATATAGGATCCCACCGTATCCTCCGTTTTCTGTGCTATCGTTCCGTCCGCATTCGGCGGCAGAAGCTCCGGACTGACCGGAGTCTCAATAATATCTTCAATGACTTCCCGAATACCGGAAAATCCATGCTCATCCATATAGTGTCCGATCTCATCTACCAGGGTACGCACAAGGGTCTTCGGAATACTGGTATTGACTCCGTACATACTCATATGGTCACCATTATAGGTACACCATCCCAAAGCAAGCTCTGACAGATCACCCGTTCCCACGACAAATCCGTTTTCTTTGTTAGCGACATCCATTAAAATCTGGGTACGTTCCCTTGCCTGACAGTTTTCATAAGTAACGTCATGCTCATTTTCATCCTGTCCGATATCTGCAAAATGCTGTCTCACAGCTTCCACAATACTGATCTCGCGGGCATCACATCCAAGAATCCTCATTAGTGCCGTTGAATTATTTTTTGTTCTGCCTGTTGTTCCAAAGCCCGGCATGGTAATTCCAATCAAAGTCTCCGGAGATCTTCCCAGATTTCTTACAGCCTGTGCAGATACCAGAAGCGCCAGTGTAGAATCCAGTCCGCCTGATACCCCAACCACAACATGACTGCTTCCGGTTGCCTCAATTCTCCTCTGAAGACCCGCTACCTGCATGCGGAAAATGGACAGACAACGTTCCAGCTTATTTACGGACGGCACAAACGGCGTCATTGGAATGCGGGCCAGAATCTCCGGTTTCTCCATCAGGGTTTTATGACAGGTAACCGTCTGACAAACCCAGTCGGAAAAGGCATGCTTACAGTCAGCAAAGGATTTATTTGCAAGACGGTCATGACGAATCTTCGTCAGATGAAAATCCCGGACCAGTACCCCTTCTTCAAAGGGTTTCATTTCAGCCAGCAATTTACCGTTCTCATACATCAGATTATGTCCCGAAAATACAAGATCGGATGTAGATTCATACATTCCGGCGGATGCATAGACATATCCGCAGATACATCCGGATGAGATACCGGCCGCCAGATTTCTCCTGAATTGTTCCTTTCCGATAATCTCATTAGAGGCAGAAAGATTCAGAATCAGTTCCGCACCGTTTAAGGCCAGCAGGCGTCCCGGTGAAACCGGAGCCCATGCATCCTCACAGATTTCAATTCCCAGACTGACACTTCCCGTATGTCCCTGAAGCTTTATAATCACATTGTTTCCAAATACTGTCATAACGCCCGGCTTAAGCATCCATGCTTCACTGGTTTGCCTGCCGCCGGTAAACCAGCGTTTTTCATAGAATTCCCCATAATTAGGCAGATATGTCTTCGGTATGACTGCCACCACTTCTCCATTGTTTAAACAGGCAGCGCAATTAAACAGCTCTCCGTTTTTTTCTATCGGCAGACCAACGACTAACGCTGCCCGTTTGCCGTCTGCTTCTTCTGTCAGGGCTGCCAAATGCAGCAGTCCCTGCAGCGCATTTTCTATCAGTCTCCTGTTTTCAAACAAATCTGCACAGGTATATCCGGTCAGAGACAATTCCGGCGTTACTATCAAATCCGCCCGATTCTGATACTCCAGATAATACTTCTCTATCTCCTCCACATTTTTTGTTACATTTCCAATATGCACCTTTGGCGTAACTACCGCCACTCTGACAAAATTTTTTTCCATACAATCATCCGCCTTTCTTTTTATCCATCCCTGGTTCCGTTTTCGTTATACAAACTGTATTAACATGATTCCCGTTATGTCTTTACGATACAACCTGTATCTGGCAAAGCTTCATGGCAGCCAGTGCATTGTCATGGCTTTCCGGCGTCACGCCCGCACAGCAGGACGAGTCAACAATAACCGGAATCTCAGGAAGATATGCCTTGATCAGCATGGCATTGGAAATGACACAAATGTCCGTACATAACCCAATGCATGTAATATCCGATATGTCCTTCTGCGAAGAGAGATATTCTCCCAATGCAACAGAACCAAACGTCGGCTTATCAAAAATGCGGGTATCCGGTGATATATATCGTTTCAGGCTGTCATGAATCTGCCAGCCCCTAGAATTTCTGATACAATGCGGCACCGGCAGGTTTCTCCCTTCCTGAGTCTCCAAATAATCGGGCTCATGGGTATCCCGGGTAAAGATAATCTCTCCATCAAATGCAGCAAGCTTCTTTTCCACCCTAGGCAGAATTGCAAGCGCCTCTGCCGTTCCCAGTGCTCCATCTATAAAATCATTCTGCATATCTATTACTACCAATATTTTTTTATTCATATTTTCCCCTGCTTTCTCCTGTTTATGTGATTATCTTTTTTGATACTAAGATTCTAGCCTCCTGCATTACAGGTGTCAAATATTTTTTGACCTGTCTGTCCATAAAAATATCTGTATTGAAAAAAAAGGCAAATACATCTATAATAAAAAGCAGAATGATTAATGTAAAAAGAAGGAGCTGTACATATGAGACTGATCACACGTTCTGATTTTGACGGACTGGCATGCGGTGCATTATTAAAAGAAGCAGGTATCATTGACCATTGGAAATTTGCCCATCCAAAGGATTTACAGGATGGACTTGTAGAAGTAACGGAAAATGACTGTCTTGCAAACGTACCATTTGTGGAGGGCTGCGGACTTTGGTTTGACCATCACTCCAGTGAGCATGAAAGACTGGAACTGAAAGGCAAATACAAAGGGGAAAGCCGTATTACACCTTCCTGTGCACGGATCATCTATGAATATTATGGAGGAAAGGAGCGTTTTCCCCAATATGATGAAATGATGGAGGCTGTAGACAAGGTAGATTCCGGTAATCTCACCATTGATGAGATACAATATCCGCAGGGCTGGATCCTGATTGGTTTTCTGATGGATCCACGGACCGGTCTGGGTCGGTTCCGTAATTTTACCATTTCCAATTATCAGTTAATGGAACGCCTGATTGACGCCTGTCATTCCATGACCACTGAAGAGATTCTTGCAATGCCTGATATTCAGGAAAGAATCGAACTATACAATGAACAGACAGAGAAGTTCAAAGAAATGGTTCTTGCCCATACCGTGGTGGACGGCAAGCTGATCATAACGGATCTCCGGGGAGAGGCAACCATTTATACAGGCAATCGTTTCATGATATACAGTATGTATCCTGAACAGAATATTTCCGCATGGATTGTCAGCGGAAAAGGCGGTGCAGGCTGCTCCGCTGCTGTCGGCTACAGCATTCTGAACCGGACTGCCACCTTAGATGTTGGAAGCCTGATGCTAAAATACGGAGGCGGCGGACATAAAAAAGTAGGAACCTGCCAGTTTACGGATGAAACGATGGGAGAAGGTCTTCCTGCAATGTTAAAGGAATTATCTGCAATGGCAAACGCATAAGCATAACAGGGTGTTCTATCCGACAGAACACCCTGTTTTTTATTTCGTATATGATTTAATACCGGTATCTCTCAAGCAGACATCCTTATTCAAAGCACCCCCCTGCATTAATCTGACTGATCGTCATGACAGCCTCACATCTCTTTCGCAATTTCAATCAGATCCAGAACACTTCCATCCATCGCATTTATGATCACAAGCTGGGTCGGATATATATGCAATACTCATTTTATCTTTTTCTGGTAGTTCTATAGAATCATCTTTACAGTAATGCTTTGCAGACCTGAATTGCCAACATCCATACTGACATCACAAGATGTCGGTATGCCAAATCTTTCCACCAATACATCTTCTTCCATTTCTGTATTATCTCCTATATCTTCCCTGTGAATTCCCAGTCCCAAGCTCATAATTAACCTTCTGCTTTTCACAGTCTGATAATTCCATATCAAATATCAGCAATAAAATACATAAGCGTTTTCCTTTCATCCGTATTCCCCTCGTATGAATTTTTTCATTTAACTTCTGATTTCTTTGAAACGTAATTCATTAGATATATAACTCTACTATTCCGGATTATTTCTACTTATCCCTTCTGACTATAAATATAATAATTTATAAAGGTATATAAACTGCATATCTTTTGCAATTTTGAATAAATTATAAAGCGTACAAGGCTTTATAAAAAAGACTCATTACAATAGGGTTATTGTAAAATCATATCCCATGTATTTACACCGGGACGAAATAAAAGAATCATATCCTTAATATATCCATGATCCTCAACCTTGCAGTCATATCTCTGTACCATCAGACCTGCATGATTCCTTTTTTCCTCCCGCACAAGCCATACATGATCAAGTGTGTGCCTGCATCCATCGTCATCTTCATATTTGATCAGATGCGGTATGCTTCTGCCTTCGGATGTAAACCAACAGTCTACTGCGACTTTCCGATGATATCCTTTTACAAAATGCAGTTCATCTATTGCACCCACCGGAATCCCTCCCATAAATAAATCCTCTTTATTATATAGAACATTTGTTCCGTAAGCAATAGAAAAATATGGGAGTTCCACCCTATATAAATTTGTCTGGAATAATATAAATGCATTGGAGTACAGATTCTTTGTTCAATCCTATTATGAGATGATTATTAATTTTCAAATAATTAGTATTCCCTTGCCCAAATAACATACTCCTGACCATCTTTCATGGCAATTAAGACATAAGTATATTGAAAAAATCATTTCTATATTAAATGAAGTCTCTTTGAAAACGACCATCCACTATTATGACTGTTCATTAAATAAAAGTATAGAAATATATATATCCAAATTGTTCTGTATCATCTTCAGCTGTAGCTCATACCAATTTGTACTATATTTTCAGAATCATCTTTTGGGTAAATTAAAATTTTGGTTATTCCCTCACATTCAGGTTTTTCATCCCATATATAATGATATGTAAAATCAATAGAATATACTTTTCCGGTATCAGTGGTTACATTTGTTAACCAAATTCGACAATCATAATAAATTAATTCACCATAATTCTTTTTTTCTTCTTCGCCTCCTTGGTCGTAATCATATGAAATAATCTTCCCGTCTATAAAATCAAATGCTTCCTGGATTTCTGCCATTGTTTCACTTTTATGATTATTCTGTATATCTGGAGCAAAAAAACGAAATAATTCTTCAGAGTCCTCATTCACAAGGGCGTCAATGGCCTGTTCCGCTGTATCTTTAATTTCATCCTTAATAGCAATAGGATTATCCGAGCAAGATGTGAATAACAACAGAATTAAAAACAATCCTGCAGACATCTTTTTTATTATATATTTCATAGATGGTCTCTCTATACTTTCTTATTTATTTTGCACAAAAAATCCTTTATTTTAGGCACTTTGTGCAATTGGGTTAAAAGTTACAACAATGACTCAGCTCTTTTATATGGGCGAAAATTGTATCTTTTCTGGTTCAAAGTACTCATTTTCCGGTCAGAAAGGTACACGAAATACAACGTCATCCTTTTTATGAAGGCGAATCCCATGTCCCATTCTTCCTATGGCTGCTAACCTCTCATGTCTAACAGGATCATCTGATGCAAATGCACAGAGTCCTAAATTCCTTCGTCCAGCCTTCCCATAGTGGGTGCCGCCACTGCTCCTTATCAGGGTCTTACCCTATAAAACATGTTTTAGCGGCTTCGCTCTGCTTTGTCATTGCCAGAGAGCACTCCTGTAATCCAGCACCAATTGAACCTTGGCGGACGTACACTGTTACAGTGTGCTTTATTGTTCTTTACGCTGCCTGTGGTCGGATGATATCTTTTCTGAACCGTTCTTCATCAAAGTCACATCCTGTCTGCAAAATCACGAAAAATACTCTGATAGCCTTGCAGGCAACCGCTATCTTACTTTGCATTCCTCCCAATGGTCTCCTCTCACGATGCCTGTAATACAGGAACACATCCTGAAATGCCGGATTCCATGTGATGAGCGACCTTGCCGACTCATACATCACTCTCCGCAGCTTACACCTGCCCCTCTTGCTGATTCCCGGCTGCCCTTTTCGTTTGCCGGAGCTGATTTTGGTTATCTCCAAACCTGCCAGCTTCTGAATCTGTCTCGGGTCTGTGAAACGTCCGATTTCACCCACCTCTGCGACAAAGCCTATCACGGTACTCAGCCCTACTCCTTTTATGGCGAGCAGTTTCTCCACATTTGGTACTTCCATTACTTTCTGTGCCAGATATTCATCCAGTCGTTTTAGCTGTTCTGCCTTGGCAATGTAGTCATTTACCAGTATCCAGATTTCAAGCCTTGCCGCCTCTCCACCTTCCAGTCCTACACTGTTCTGTGCAGCTTCCACCAGGGTCATTGCCCTCTTTATTCCAACTGCACGTACCCTGGCATTTCGCCATATCTTATTGATGCCTCCGGCACCGATTCTTATGATATCCTGTGGTAATGGCGCATGTTCCAGCACCATTAGTCCACTGGCAGAATCCCAGTCTTTGTAGCATTCAAAATATTCCGGAAAATACTTCTGAAGCCATCCCTGTATCTGATTTGACAGCCTTACATGCTGCTTCATGATCTGCTCCCTGCATACGAAAGCCTCCCGGATTTCAGCATAAACTCCTGTAGGAAGATACGAAGTTAAAAATCTTCCATCCTTTACCAATCCTGCAATCGTTTTGGGGTCTTTCAAATCACTCTTTTCAGGGCTGTTATCATCAAGCTCCTTGCACTTCTTTACACTGTATGGATTTACTGTTACCAACAATACATCATGGTCCTGCAGGAATTTTTGAAAACCAAGCCAGTAACAGCCTGTAGGTTCACAACCCACAATGATTTTCTTCATGCCGGTTTTACTAAGTGTTTCTTCCAGCCAGCGAAGAAAAGAAAGGAAGCCAACATTTGTATTGCCAAACTTAAAAGCTCTTTTACTGAATTCAAAACCTCTCCAGTCAAAGGCTCTGGCAAAATGTTCCTGTGAGCCAATATCAACTCCCACAACTAAAGTGTCACATGTTACTTGATTTAATCTGTCATTCTGTGTTAAATTCATTTTGAACCTCCGGTTTTGATTGTTTTGTTTACATCCGCCAAGATGCAACTCAATCATACCTTGAGGTTCATTTTTATTCAATTGGCATTATTTCTGAATTACAGGAATGCTCTCTACTTCCAATAACCCTTATATAGCATATCTGAATTATTAATTATTTTCTGCTTCATTTGGACATATAATTTTAGAAACTTATTAGTATCTCCCTTTGCAATTCTATCAAATCTTTGCATATTATCCAACACATAATCATGATAGCATATGGATGTCTACCCTGATGTGGCATTAATGCTTTATTCCAGGAATCATCTAAATCCAAACCATATTTTTTTGTTATACTTTCAAACTGACTTGTATATTTTGAACTTTTATTTGTTGCAAAGTGATGAACTTGATTTGGTTTAGTATTACTACCACCCTTACTCGCACTACTTGCCCCGCTAGAACCTCCACTTACTGGTGGTACAGTCGTATGATTGATGTCTACATTTGAGTCTGTGACTACACTTGCATTTTCCTTGGCAACAGCTAACTGGTCTGCCGTTATTCCGGCTTCTTTCATGGCCTGATCAAAGCCAAAAAATGCTCCGGCCAGGGATAGTACAGCAAGAAGTCCATAATACTGCTCAAGGGCATCATT
>CANRQE010000018.1 GCA_947632705.1 uncultured Coprococcus sp.
CACTATATTTGACAGCATTGCCCAGTAAATTGGCAAGTACTCTGGAGAGGGAATACCGATCCAGCTTTCTGACCACTTTATGCTCGGTTATATGAATCTGGGTATTGCATTCAAAAGCGCCTCTTCCAATAAATTACTGATATATGTATTATCATCCACAACAAGAATTTCAGCCATGATAAAGCCTCCGCTATTTTTCCAGAAGTTCCGCACACTGTTTCAGATGCTTAATGACCGGAAGATGCTGCGGACATGCGCGCTCACACTGTCCACAGGCAACACAATCAGATGCCCTGTGACCTTCTGATGCAGTCTCCTGATAATGTTGAACCGCTTCCGCCATCTGCCCATTTCCAAACTGTTTATTTGCTGCTGAAAAGATTTCCGGAATCGGAATCTGTTTTGGACAGCCTTCCGTACAATAATGGCAGGCTGTACACGGAATGGTTGAAGATTTCCCGAGAATACGCTGTGCCTGCTGGATAATCTTCTGCTCTTCCGCATTTAAAGGCTGAAAATCCTTCATATAGGAAATATTGTCTTCCATCTGTTCTACATCAGACATACCGGATAGAACGGTAATAATTCCATCTAAGGATGCCACGAACCGAATTGCCCATGATGCATAGGACATGTCCGGATGATATTCCTTGAACAGCTTTTTTACTTCGGCAGGCGGATTTGCGAGGGTTCCTCCTTTGACCGGTTCCATAACGACAATTGACTTATCATGCTTTCTGGCAACCTCATAATTTGCCCTTGCTGCCACGGAACGATTCTCCCAATCGGCGTAGTTAATCTGAAGCTGGATAAAGTCCACTTCCGGATGTTCCGTCAGAAGGCAGTCGAGCAATTCCGGTCCTGAGTGAAAGGAAAAACCAAAATGTTTAATCAGGCCTTTCTCTTTTTGCTCTTTGACAAAATCCCAGATATGGAATTTTTCATATCGTTTATAATTATTTTCCATCAATGAATGCAGCAGATAGTAGTCAAAATATCCTGCCCCTGTCCGCTCTATACTGGTATAGAACTGCTTCTTTGCCGCTTTCTCGGTAGGAGCAAGAAATGCATTGAGCTTTGTTGCAAGCGTATACGCCTCTCTCGGATAACGGTCTGTCAGTGCTTTTTTCGTTGCTGCTTCGGACCCCGGATACACAAAAGCAGTATCAAAATAGGTAAAGCCTGCATCCAAAAACAAATCCACCATTTTTTTCGTTTCTTCAATGTCTTTTCCGATTCCTTTTTTCGGTAAACGCATCAGACCGAATCCAAGCTTCGGTACATCTTTTCCAAAATAATCTGACATTTTGTATGCTCCTTTCTATTATAACCGTTTTTACAGATCATTTTACATCTGTAATGCTTCTGCAATATCTGCAATGCTTTGCGCCATATCTGCATTGATTCCTACCGCCCTGCCGCCAAAGCTTTGGGGAACGATTGCCTCCGTCAGATTCAAACGGATCAGCCGGATATTTTTATGTTCCCGTACCATCTGCTCAAATGGAAAACGGATGATCGTCGGGGTATTGAATCCAACTCCAAGCTCCAGCAATACCGTATTTTGATGAATACACGACAGAAGAAAATCACTGAACCGGCTCTCGGCCTTTTCCCAGTTTTCATCCTGAACAAAATTTGAATCGGACCGGAGATTCATTTCCATCGGTCCGCCGCATACAGGACATTTGGGAACCAGGGCAGACGGAATCCTGCAGTCGTTCCTCGCCTGATCCATCCGGCGGAACATCTCTGATGCCGGATAAATCTTCGGATGACACCCTTTTTTGCACTGGATGTATCCGTAACTTCCCTGTGTCGCAAATATCTGTTCTTCCGGCAGGCCTGCCCGTGCAAACTGGCCGTCCACATTGGTCGTCAGCAAAAAAATCTTTTTCCCCTGCAGCATCCCCAACAGCCGCCTGTGCAGCGGAGTAACATCCAGATCAATTCCTGCAAGCAACGCCTGCTTCGACCAGTATCCCCATTTCGATTCCTCATCCGGGAACGGGTAAAAACCGGCGCTATACATATCCTTCATATAGGAGCTTCCATATTTGCGTATAAATTCTCCAAAATGCTTCCTGAAAAACTGTCCGCCATACTGCGCTCCGGCCGCCGCACTCATTCCGGCTCCCGCCCCGAGCAGAACATATTCCGCATCCTGAATCATGGATGCTGCCTGTTTAATCTGATCCTCGTAGGGCGCATCCTGAAAAATATAATCGTCCGCCGGTCTGCCGGACAGGAACTGCTCAAAAGAAATCCTTTGGGATGTATCTTTTAATAATCTCTGATAAATCCTCCAATCCGCATCCTTGAAAACATTGAAAATAACCTGAATGGCACTATTACATTCTCTCTTATAACTTTTTACTGTCTCTACTGCAATTGCTGCGGCGGTCTCATTCGGAAAATGAAACTCTCCGGTAGAAATACAGCAAAATGCAATGCTTTTAATCCCGTTCTTTTCTGCCAGCTCCAGACAGGAACGATAGCAGGACGCCAACTGGTGCCTGTGTGTCTCCGTTAACGGACCGGAAACAATCGGACCGACCGTATGAATGACATATCTGCATGGAAGATTATAGGCCGGTGTGAGCTTAGCCGTTCCTGTTTTCTCTTCATGCCCCTGTTTTTTTATAATTTCCGCACATGCCAGCCGGAGCTGCATTCCCGCATATGTGTGTATACAGTTATCAATGCATCTATGGCATGGTACATAACAGCCGGTCAAACCGCTGTTTGCTGCATTGACGATTGCATCGCAGCGCAGTGTTGTAATATCTCCCTGCCATACATAGATTCCGTCCGATACCGGCACCAAATCTGCAAGGTCCGTAATCGTCTTAGCTGCAAGCTCCTCCTTCAGATAGTCGTCCTGAACTTCCAGAAACTCTCTGTCGATGCTTTTCGGCATCCGAACATTCATCAATGAGCGGAGCATCGACCTCTGCTCATTCTGATCGGACGGGATCTGCATATTCTTATACTGTGGTTGCTCATCAAGCAGCCTTTTAATCAGATAAACCTGTCTCTCATTCTGTTCCATTTGATTGCCTCACTTCAATTGCTTTATTATCCCAATCCAAATAGCAGTCCAACAAGCCTTACCAGAAAAGCTATCGTCCATGCAATCAGACATTGTACCACGACCACCACAAAAGCCCATTTGCCTCCAAGCTCCCGTTTAACAGAAGCAATCGCCGCCACGCACGGCGTATAGAGCAGACAAAATACAAGCAGACTTGCAGCTGCAAGCGGAGTCAGAACCGATGCAAGAACATCTGTTGTATGAAACAGGACTGATAAGGTGGAAACCACACTTTCTTTTGCCATAAAGCCTGTAATTAACGCCGTGGAAATTCTCCAGTCACCAAGCCCCAACGGAGCAAGTACCGGTACAATCACTCCGGCGATTGTTGCCAGCATACTCTTTTGTGCATCCTCCACAATATTCATCCGGAAATCAAATGTCTGCAGCGCCCAGATAACGATTGTTGCAACAAATATAATGGTAAACGCCCTTTGTAAAAAATCCTTTGCCTTATCCCACATCAGATGTCCTACGTTCTTTATCCCCGGCATACGGTAATTCGGCAGCTCCATTACAAATGGTACAGCCTCTCCTTTGAACACCGTTCCCTTCATCAGAAACGCCATCAAAATTCCAAGAACGATTCCCGTCAGATACAGTGCGATCATGACCAGCGCTCCATGCTCTGGAAAAAAGGCTGCGGTAAAAAAGCCATAAATCGGTACTTTTGCTGAGCAGCTCATAAAGGGGGTCAAAAGAATCGTCATCTTTCGATCCCGCTCCGACGGCAGCGTCCTTGTTGCCATAACACCCGGAACCGTACAGCCAAATCCGATTAACATCGGCACGATACTTCTACCGGACAATCCAATCCTTCTTAAGAGCTTATCCATGACAAATGCAACCCTTGCAATATATCCACTGTCTTCAAGCAGCGACAAAAAGAAAAATAAAACCACAATCACAGGCAGAAAACTCAGTACGCTTCCCACCCCTTGAAATATTCCGTCAATGATCAGAGAATGTATGACATGATTGACATGGGCGGATGTTAGTATCCCATCCATAAAATCCGAAAGCACATCCACTCCTTTTGCGAGCAGTTCCTGTAACCATGCCCCGATTACATGAAAGGTCAGCCAGAATACCAGCATCATAATGCCGAGAAAACAGGGAAGGGCTGTATATTTGCCTGTCAGAATCTTATCAATTCTGGCACTTCTTTCATGCTCCTTGCTTTCATGCGGTTTTATGACTGTTGCCTCGCATACATCCTGAATAAAGGAAAACCGCATATCTGCAATGGCCGCTGCACGGTCCATCTCACTTTCCTTTTCCATCTGGCAGATAATATGCTCTAACATTTCCTTTTCATTCTGGTCCAGCTCCAGAATGCTCAAAATTTCTTCGTCCCCTTCCGCCAGCTTGCCTGCTGCAAAACGAACAGGGATTCCGGCTCTTACTGCATGGTCTTCGATCAAATGCATAATGGCATGCAGGCATCTATGTACAGCACCGCCGTTCTTATCTTCCCTGCAAAAATCAATTCTGCCGGGACGTTCCTGATATTTTGCGATATGGATTGCATGCTGAATCAGTTCTTCAATTCCTTCATTTTTTGCAGCAGAAATCGGAACCACAGGAATGCCAAGCAAGTCCTCCATTTCATTAATCTGAATGGAACCGCCGTTTCCGCGCACCTCGTCCATCATGTTCAGTGCCAGAACCATCGGTATGTCAAGCTCCATCAGCTGCATCGTCAGATACAGATTCCGCTCAATATTAGAAGCATCCACGATATTGATAATTCCCTTTGGATGTTCATTGATCACAAAAGACCTCGTTACAATCTCTTCACTTGAATAAGGGGAAAGAGAATAGATACCCGGCAAATCTGTAATCAGGGTATTGGCATATCCCTTTATTACCCCGTCTTTTCTGTCTACGGTCACACCCGGAAAATTACCAACATGCTGATTGGAACCTGTCAGTTGATTAAACAATGTTGTTTTTCCGGAATTCTGGTTCCCGGCCAGAGCAAAGGTTAAAACCGTATCATCCGGCAATGGACGTTCTGTTGCTTTTACATGATACTTTCCGCCTTCTCCAAGACCAGGATGCTCTATATGCTTCTTAAGCTCCTTTCGATGTTTCTGCTCCGTCTCAGGAACGGCATCCTGTATCTGTTCTATCTCAATTTTCCCGGCATCCGCCTTCCGAAGCGTCAGTTCATACCCATGCAGCATGAACTCCATCGGATCGCCAAGCGGAGCATATTTTACTAATGTGATATCCGTTCCCGGTATCACTCCCATATCCAAAAAATGCTGTCTTAATGCACCTTCACCCCCGACGGAGGTAATGATTGCCCTCTTTCCGATTGGTAAATCCTTTAAAGTCATATCTATTTCCGCCTTTGTATCCCGATCAGATATCCTGATCTATATTTTTCTGATCTATATTTTTTTGATCTATATTTTTCTGATTTATATCTTCATGATTTATATCTTCCTGTTTCTCCTCTTTTGCAGCAGTTCCCTTTTTCTTAATATGATTGCCGATAATCTCGGAAACCTCATTGATTGCAATAAAGGCACTGGCATCCGCCTCATTGATCAGCTTCTTCAATTCATATACCTCCAGACGGTTCAGAACACAATACAGTACATCTTTTTTTCCACTGATCAGTCCTTCTCCCTCTAAGATCGTGACGGTACGGCCCATGCGCTTATAGATCATATCGGCAATTTCCCGTCCCTCATTGGTAATGATCATCGCCGCCTTCGCCTGATTCATACCATTGTCTACAAAATCCAGCACCTTTGAAGCAATATAATATGTAAGCAGACTGTACATAGCCCTGTCAAATCCGAACAGAAAGCCGGCAACCGTATAAATAATAATATTAAAGATCAGAACGGATCGTCCGACAGGAAAATCAAATTTCCGATTCAGCAGGATTGCCACTGTTTCAGTACCGTCCAGACAACCCCCAAAGGAAATGACAAGTCCGACGCCAACACCAAGCAGAATACCTCCGAAACAAACGGCAAGCAGGTATTCCTCTGTCATATTCTTGAGCGGTGCAAAGATTTCCAGAAAAACAGAAAACATGATCATCGAAAATCCTGCTTTTACAACAAATTTCTTTCCCAAAACTCTGTAGCCTACAAGCAGAAACGGTACATTCAGTACAAATGTCAGTATACTCAGATGAATTCCGGTCAGATTGTTGACCATGATACTGATTCCCACCAGTCCGCCATCTAATATCGTACAGGGAACCAGAAATTCTTCGATTGCAATTGCGGCAATGGCCGAACCGACTGCCAGCATCAGAAATTCCCATAAAAGCCTTATCAGTTTCCGGATCTTGCCATTTCCTTTTTCCTGTGTTCCGTTTTTCCGGTCAGCTTCCGTCATAACATCATCCTTTCTGTTTCAAAATACCCTCTTTTATATGATTGAGATTAAATTGTATCAGGGTCATAAGGCATTGTCTTATTTTATTATATTATTATAGTATAACGATTGCAAATGTATTTCTTTTTTCAATGCAATTTTAAAGGATCCTGATTGATGTATAGATCCTGTACTTGACAGGCATAAAAAAAGAAAGATATACTTCTTTCAAATATCAGATGCATATAATATGAATAAAAATAATCACAGGTATGAAATATGGACAATCAAGATAATTTTATTGCATTCCCGTCTCCCGACCGGAATGCAATCAGAGTATTTTCTGCAGTCATTGAGGAAATCTCAAGAGAACGCGGTACCACCTTTGTAACAATTGTATATAACGACTGTATCGGATGTACCGGAGGACCAAATACAGTCCGTCTTATTGTAAATCAGGATACCTCCATCTACAATGAACAGGCACAGGAAATCCGTGCAAATGAGCTGGAACGCGGAATGACAATTGACGCCAGCTTCTCTTCTGCAATGACTAGAAGCATCCCTCCACAGGCACAGGCCTTTTTCATCCGGATAATCAGAAGACAAAATCAGGCGGATACTACAACCGGCAGAATCATAGAAGTAAATACCCGTAACAATTTTATTCTGGTTCTTCGGAATCAGAACCCTTCTTCTGCCATTCGTTTTAATATCTCCAATGACACAGTCATTCAGGACCTGTTTGGAAGGCGCATATCTCTATCCTCCTTAAGACCGGGCTTTCGTGTCAGAGTGGAACATGCATCCTTTATGACCGCCAGTATTCCGCCGCAGACTACTGCGTTTACCATAAGGATCATAAGATAAGTTTTTTGAATATATGCATAAAAATCCCTAAGCAAGTCCTGACCGGACTCCTTAGGGATTTATCAAATGATAGTACATGGATTACAAATTCTTCGCATAACAGACAGCCCCTTCTAATTTATCATATGGGGGATAATTTTCTATCTGATAATAACCCAGCTTTTTATACAATGCAATTGCATCCGGCATGATCGGTCTGGTCTGTAGTATCGTTCTCTGAAATCCCTTTTTTCTCGCTTTATCTTCGATTTTTAACACCATCTGCGTCGCAATTTTCAATCCCCGGTATGCCGGTTCTACCCATACTCTCTTTATCTCAACATCCTGTTCCGAATACTTCTTCATTCCTGCGCATGCAATACAGACATTATCTTGATATACAAGCAATACATCCTGAATACTTTCTGAAATATTATATGGTATAAATGCTTTTCTGTTTTTTGCTCCACCCACAATCTGACTGTAATATTCTTCGGTAATCAGATAGAATTGATGAAATATTTCACTGGTTCCGTCTGTCCAACAGTATTTCAGCGCATCCACAATAAATCTCTCCTAATCATTAATATTAACTAAAAATATAGTTAAATCCAACACCTATATGCTGCAAAGGCTCACAGGTTACCCTGTGAGCCTTCCTTACTCAAAACCTTCCGATTTTAAGCAGATATTTCATAATTCAGCAAATTACTTATTTGCAATTGCAGCCTGTGCAGCAGCAAGTCTTGCAATTGGTACACGGAATGGTGAACATGATACATAATCAAGACCAATCTTGTGGCAGAACTCTACGGAGGAAGGATCTCCACCGTGCTCACCACAGATACCAACATGAAGCTTTGGATTTACCGGCTTACCAAGCTTGATAGCGGTCTCCATCAGCTTACCGACACCTGTCTGATCAAGCTTTGCAAACGGATCGTTCTCAAAAATCTTGGTGTCATAGTAAGCATCCAGGAACTTACCTGCATCATCTCTCGAGAAACCGAAGCACATCTGTGTCAGGTCATTGGTACCGAAGCAGAAGAAGTCAGCCTCTGTAGCAATCTCATCGGCAGTCAGGGCAGCTCTAGGAATTTCAATCATTGTACCTACTTCATACTCCAATGCAACACCTGAAGCAGCGATTTCTGCATCAGCAGTCTCAACAACTACCTTCTTAACAAACTTCAGCTCTTTGATATCACATACAAGCGGAATCATGATCTCAGGCTTTACATTCCAATCCGGATGTGCCTTCTTAACATTGATAGCTGCACGGATAACTGCCTTTGTCTGCATCTTTGCAATCTCAGGATAGGTAACTGCAAGACGGCATCCTCTGTGACCCATCATAGGGTTGAACTCATGCAGAGAAGCGATAATGGCCTTGATATCCTCTACTGACTTGCCCTGTGCATCTGCAAGCTTCTGAATGTCAGCTTCCTCTGTCGGAACGAACTCATGCAGAGGCGGATCTAAGAATCTGATCGTAACCGGATTGCCTTCAAGAGCCTCATACAAAGCTTCGAAGTCTCCCTGCTGATATGGAAGAATCTTCTCAAGAGCTGCTTCTCTCTCTTCTACTGTATCGGAACAGATCATCTCACGGAATGCAGCAATTCTGCTTTCCTCAAAGAACATATGCTCTGTACGGCAAAGACCGATACCTTCAGCACCCAGTTCACGGGCTTTCTTTGCATCTGCAGGAGTATCTGCATTTGTACGAACCTTCAATGTTCTGTATTTATCAGCCCATGCCATGATTCTACCGAACTCACCTGCGATAGAAGCATCAACAGTAGGAATAATACCGTCATAGATATTACCGGTTGAACCGTCAATTGAGATATAATCTCCTTCATGGAATTCCTTGCCGGCCAGTGTAAATTTCTTGTTTTCTTCATCCATATTGATATCGCCGCAACCTGATACACAACAGGTACCCATACCACGGGCAACAACGGCTGCATGACTGGTCATACCGCCACGAACTGTTAAAATACCCTGGGAAACCTTCATACCTGTAATATCTTCCGGTGATGTCTCAAGTCTGACAAGAACCACCTTCTCGCCTCTTGCATGCCATTCTTCTGCATCCTCAGCTGAGAATACAATCTTACCGCATGCAGCTCCAGGGGAAGCACCAAGACCCTTTCCGATTGGTGTTGCTGCCTTCAGTGCTGCTGCATCGAACTGTGGATGAAGAAGCGTATCCAGATTTCTAGGATCGATCATCGCTACAGCCTCTTCCTCTGTTCTCATGCCCTCATCCACAAGATCGCAGGCAATCTTTAAAGCAGCCTGTGCTGTTCTCTTACCATTTCTGGTCTGAAGCATATAAAGCTTCTTGTTCTCTACAGTAAATTCCATATCCTGCATATCTCTGTAGTGATTCTCAAGTGTCTGGCATACCTGCTTAAACTGCTCAAATGCCTCCGGGAATTCTTCAGCCATCTTAGCAATCGGCATAGGTGTACGAACACCGGCAACTACGTCCTCGCCCTGTGCATTAATCAGGAACTCACCCATCAGCTTCTTCTCACCTGTAGCAGGATCTCTTGTAAATGCAACGCCGGTACCACAGTCATCACCCATGTTACCGAATGCCATACTCTGAACGTTAACAGCGGTACCCCAGGAATAAGGGATATCATTGTCACGACGATAAACATTTGCACGAGGATTGTCCCATGAACGGAATACGGCTTTAACAGCACCCATCAGCTGTTCCTTTGGATCATCCGGGAAATCTGCTCCGATCTTCTCCTTATACTCAGCCTTGAACTGGCCTGCAAGCTCCTTCAGGTCTTC
Organism: uncultured Coprococcus sp.; assembly: GCA_947632705.1. GTDB lineage: Bacteria > Bacillota > Clostridia > Lachnospirales > Lachnospiraceae > Coprococcus. The sequence goes on from CANRQE010000018.1 coordinate 10,103, forward strand.
CGCAGTCAGCTCTACATCATAGGTAACACCCTTCTTAGCCTTCATCTCATCGATCAGCTCTTCGAAATACTTCTTACCGACTTCCATAACGACGTCTGAGTACATCTGAATAAATCTTCTGTAGCAGTCCCAAGCCCAACGTGGATTTCCTGACTTTGCAGCAATTACTTCTACAACATCTTCATTCAAACCAAGGTTCAAAATTGTATCCATCATACCAGGCATAGATGCTCTTGCACCTGAACGAACGGAAACAAGCAGCGGATTTTCTTTATCTCCGAACTTCTTTCCTGTAATCTCTTCCATCTTCACAATATACTCATTAATCTGTCCCTGAATCTCGTCGTTAATCTCACGACCATCCTCATAATACTGTGTACATGCCTCGGTCGTAATTGTAAATCCCTGAGGAACAGGAAGACCGATGTTTGTCATCTCAGCAAGGTTCGCACCCTTACCGCCTAAAAGCTCACGCATGTTTGCGTTACCCTCTGTAAACAAATATACCCATTTGTTTGCCATGCTATTTATACCTCCTAAGTATTCATTTTTCCTGCGGTAAAGACTATGGCATGTCCTCACCACACTATGTAAAAGTATACCATAAAGAACACAAATGTTAAACATATTTTTTGAAAAATTTGGCAATATTTATGTGAAAAAAAGCCAATATTTTTATAAGATTTATAAAAATACCGGCTTTTTATTTTATCAATATTCAAATTTCTTTTCAAAGTAGGCTTTCAGGTCTTCAATTTTGATCCGTTCCTGCTCCATGGTATCCCGGTCGCGAACCGTTACGGCTCCGTCCTCTGCCGACTCAAAATCATAGGTGACACAGTACGGGGTACCGATCTCATCCTGTCTTCTGTAACGTTTTCCAATATTGCCTCTGTCATCATATTCGCAGTTATAATATTTGGACAGCTCATGATAAATCTTTTCAGCGCCCTCCTCCAGCTTCTTGCTAAGCGGCAGAACGCCGATCTTGACCGGTGCCAGCGCCGGATGAAGATGTAACACAGTACGAAGGTCTCCGCCCTCTAACTCCTCTTCATCATACGCCGCACATAAAAAGGCAAGCGTTACACGGTCAGCTCCCAAAGACGGTTCAATGACATATGGAATATATTTTTCCTTCTTCTGGTCATCAAAATAATCCATATCCTCTCCGGACAGGTTCTGATGCTGTGTCAGATCATAATCCGTTCTGTCTGCAATGCCCCACAGCTCTCCCCATCCGAACGGAAACAGGAATTCAATATCTGTCGTTCCCTTACTGTAGAAGCAAAGCTCCTCCGGTGAATGGTCACGGGCACGCATTTCCTCATCCTTAATGCCAAGCTCCTTTAACCAGTTAATACAAAAGCCTCTCCAGTATTCAAACCATTCCAGATCCGTTCCCGGCTCACAGAAAAACTCCAGCTCCATCTGTTCAAATTCTCTTGTGCGGAATGTGAAGTTGCCCGGCGTAATCTCATTTCTGAAGGACTTACCGATCTGACCGATACCAAATGGAATTTTTTTCCTCGAAGTTCTTTGCACATTTTTGAAATTTACGAAGATTCCCTGTGCAGTCTCAGGCCTTAAATATACCGTATTTTTTGCATCTTCCGTAACTCCCTGAAAGGTCTTAAACATCAGATTGAACTGTCTGATTCCCGTAAAATTATGCTTACCGCAGCTCGGACAGCAGATCTGATTCTCTTCTATATATGCTTCCATCTTCTCATTGCTCCATCCGTCAATGGAACCTTCGATCGTTATCTGATGCTCTGCCATATAATCCTCAATCAGTTTATCGGCGCGAAACCGTTCATGACATTCTTTACAGTCCATCAACGGATCGGCAAATCCACCCAGATGACCGGAAGCCACCCATGTCTGCGGATTCATAAGTATTGCACAGTCTACACCAACATTATATGGATTCTCCTGTATGAATTTTTTCCACCATGCTTTTTTTACATTATTCTTGAGTTCTACACCCAGATTACCGTAATCCCATGTATTGGCCAGACCGCCGTAAATTTCCGAACCGGGATACACGAATCCTCTGTTTTTTGCTAAAGCAACGATTTTCTCCAATGTTTTTTCCATAATATCCTCCATATTTTATTTGTGTGACCAGTCCGTTCATGTCAAAGACTGTTCTTGTCATAAGTATTTATAGTTATACCACAATCCCGTTTTTTTTCAAGACAGAGAATCAATTATTTGAACGGAATTGAATTTTTTATCAATATAAAGTTCCAGAAAGCTCTCACAGATTGTATCCAGTTCGGATAATACACTGTCCGTAACATTAAAATTATACATTTTTCCAAGCGGTGCCCCGTTAATATACTGTAACGTATATAACGCATCTGCAGAAACCGGAATCGGCTCTTTTGTTTTTCCGGTGCAGTTTTCACATACAATGCCTCCGGCATAGGCGTCAAATATATGGGACAGATGATCATTGCCGCAAATCGGACAATGATGGCTCTGTATTCCCTGTCCGAATACATCCATAATTTTGATTTCATAGATGCGTCTGATCAGCCGGACCGGCATCAGTCCCTTCTTCAACGCATTCAGACTGACAAACAGCAGATTCAGATAATCTGTGGCCCGCTCTCCCTCTCTTGTAAAATATGCCATCATTTCACAAAAATAGGAACCGTAACAGTATTTGTTCATGTCAAAGGTCAATTCATGAAAATATTCCCTGACATCCGTATTCTTTAAAGTATAGGCATCTCTTCCTTCATATAAGGTAAAAGCGCCCATAACAAACAGCTGACTGGACGAGATCAGCTGACTGTTCGTTTTTCTGACACCTTTTGCAAATGCAGTAATCTTTCCCCGTTCCTTCGTCAGGATCACAAGCCTGCGGTCATATTCCCCGACCAGGCTGGTTGCAAGTATGATTCCGTTTAATACAATCTCGTCCTTCATTTGTTATTCCACCTTACATCTGCTTCATGTCAAAGCCGTAATTTTTCAGCAGTGTATCCGTATCCCGCCAGTCCTTTTTAACCTTTACCCAAAGCTTCAGATTGACTTTTGCATCAAGCAGCCGCTCAATTCCGTATCTCGCATGGGTTCCTATCTTTTTGAGCATGCTTCCCTGTTTTCCGATTATGATTCCTTTATGGGACTCCCGTTCACAGATGATTGTTGCATCAATATCTATGATTGTTCCGTCCGGACGTTCTTTCATGGAATCAATGATAACAGCAATTCCATGAGGGATTTCCTTATCCAGCAGCCGAAGGGCCTGCTCCCTGATCAGTTCTGCCACAATCTGTCTCTCCGGCTGATCTGTAATGGTATCTTCATCATAGAACTGTGGTCCGTATGGAAGATATTGAAAAATGGCCGTAATCAGCTCCTGTATATTTTTACCCTTAAGAGCGGATACCGGAACGATCTCCGCAAATTGACAGGCGTTCCGGTAAGTATCGATTGCCTTTAAGATTTCGCCCTCCGTCACTGCATCAACCTTGTTAATAACAATGATGATTGGGGTATTAATCTTTGTAAGCTGCTCAATGATATAACGTTCCCCTGCCCCGATAAAATCTGTCGGCTCTACAATCCAAAGTGCAACATCCACTTCATTCAGGGTGCTTTCCGCAACCTTTAACATGTACTCTCCCAGTTTGTTTTTTGCACGGTTGATTCCCGGCGTATCAAGAAAAATAATCTGTCCGGTTTCACATGTATATACGGTCTGTATACGGTTTCTTGTCGTTTGTGCCTTGCTGCTGGTTATGGCAATTTTCTGTCCGATCATACGATTCATCAATGTCGATTTTCCGACATTGGGCCTTCCGATAATTGCAGCAAATCCTGATTTATACTGATTCATCCTTATCCTCTTCCATGATCTTTCTGTCTGATAGTTCCATGCCTTTCCGGTATCAGAACACGCTTAAAACTTCCCCAAAGTTCTCTTTTGCGGCTTCAATTTTGTCTTCTCCGCCGATTACGCAGATAATACCGCTGTCCGTAACGGTTCTGACAAGCGGTGCAAGAGTCCGGATTGTTTCCGCCGTTGTGGCGAGGATCTCATCCCGCTCTTTCTGTATCATTTCATCTGTCGTTCCGGCCAGATAACACAGGAAATTGAAAGCTCCCTCCGCAGACGGGGTAAGCGGCGCATCCAGCTTGGCAATCGCGCCGATCAGATATTTTGTCATATCCCTCTCATCTGCCTCAAAGGACTCTACATATTTCCATGCATTCCGATATACCCCATAGGTCTCCATCAGCTTCGGATCACGGTAAGAAGTCAGATAACTGATGCCGGATTTATGGAACAGGCACATGGAACCGTAAGCGCCTCCCTTCACACGGATATTTTCCCACAGATATCCATAAGCAAAGATTACCTGCAGTACATTTAATGCACCCGTATATTCATAGCCGGCCTTTTTAAAATTGCCTGCAAGCGCCACATACTGTACCTGACTTGCCGTCTTAAAGCCTTCGTTTTTTATGGACGGTACCAGAGCCTTCACATCTGTATGGGCAGGTCTTGTAGACAATCGCCTGCCAAATTCTTCAATTTCCTTTCCGAGAAGGGCATGCACATCCTGATCTCCTGTAAAGGAAATGGTAAGTGCGCCTTTCCGGAGAATCTCTGCCAGCGTTAACATCAGACTGTCTGAAATTTCCTCTGCCCGGGCGTCAAAATTCCTGTCCAGTTCCACCAGAAACTGATAATAGTCAATTCCCTCTGTCAGATCCTTCCAGGCCATTTCCTTTGACAGATAAGACATGGCTCTGGTCGCGGTTGTAACATTTCCTGACTCAGTCAGCTCCGACTGCAGGCCGGCCTTCTCTTCCGCTATGATCTCCTTCAGACGTTTTTTATTCCTAAAATCCGTCGTATACAGAATTTCTTCTATCAATGCGATTGCCTTTGAAAGCTTGTCATAAACCGCTTTTGTCTTTACGGAAAAATAGGATACATAACCTTCTCCCTCCGCCCGGTGTATCACACCGGTCGAAAATCCGATTCCACCGGTATGAAAATCAATCTCATTTGACAGATCACCATAGCTGTAATGTTCCGTATCAACATACTTAAAAACAGAGGTCAGCAGTGCTGCATACGGAATATATTCCACATTCAGGTCATTGATATTAAACAGGAATTCCAGATAGCCGATCCCGTTTGTAAATATCGGCTGTGTCACAACCGGTATCCCATAGATTGTATCAACCTGATTTTTCAGCTTTCTGGCCTGCTTTTCTATATCTGAAATATTCAGGAGCGGCACCTTGGCCATATCTTCTTCCGATGACGGAGTCTCCTGATATTTTTTAAGCGCAATTGTATCATCCACAAGCTGCTGCAATTCTTCCTTACTCAGCGTTTTCTTATAAGCCGCAAGCTCAGCCCGTTCCGCCTCTTCAATCTCTTTTGCCATTCCCTTTTTCGGTTTTAACGTCACCACTGCGCCAAAGGTATTATCAACCAGACATTCCCAGATCAGATTTTCAAAATAATCGGTGGACAGCTCTTTTTTCAGCTCATCAAAAACATCATTCAGCTGAAAATAAGTGAGAGCCGAACTGTCATCATAGAGCCAGCTGTTAAATGCATCCAGTCCCAGCATCAGTCCTTTTGGATATCTGCCGAAATTGGATTCCTTATGCTTGAATTCAAAATGATTAATGGCTGCCTCCAGAGATTTCTTGTCTATGGAAGGAACACCGGTCTTTTTTCCCGCAAGCCCTGTCAGACAATCCCTGATGACATCCACAAATCGATTCTTATCACAGGCATTTGCATTTTTTGCAATAATGGAAAAAATGGTCTGCTGTATACCGTTATCATAGGAGGAGAAGATATCCTCCCCGATCTCTGCATCGACGAGGGCCTGTTTTAGGGGAGCTCCCGGTGCATCCATAATTGCATACTCCAGAACAGTCATTGCAGTCACCCGCTTTTTATCGCAGCTGTTACCTGTGATCATGCTGTATGTCAGGAACGCATGATTTTCTTCACTTTCTGTATCTGCAATCGAGTAAAACTGCTCTACATCCTTCATCTGTGTAAATGGTGTCTGTAACGGGATTGCCGAATCTACAAAGCAGTATTCATACTGTGAAAGATAGTCCCGGTCAATGTACTCCAGTTCTTTCGCCATATCACAGTCCCCATACAGATAAATATAACTGTTGGAAGGATGATAATAGGTTCTGTGAAAGTCTTCAAACCGCTTCTGTGTCAAAGTTGGAATTGCCTTCGGATCTCCGCCTGATTCTTTTCCATATGGAGTATCCCCCAAAAGGGTTGTTTCAATCACGCGGTACATCTGCTGCTCAGCAGAAGAAAATACACCTTTCATCTCATTAAATACAACACCGTTATACTTCAGTTCCCCCTCAACAGAATCCAGCTCATAATGCCAGCCCTCCTGTTTCATAATCTCCGGTATCTGATAAATATTCGGATAAAAGACTGCATCCAGATATACCTTCATCAGGTTTTCAAAATCGGATAAATTACAGCTTGCAACCGGATATACTGTTTTATCAGAATATGTCATGGCATTTAAAAATGTATTCAGGGAACCCTTTGCCAGTTCGATAAACGGGTCCTTTACCGGATACTTTTTTGAGCCGCACAATACAGAATGCTCCAGAATATGCGGAATGCCGGAATCATCATAAGGCGGGGTGCGGAAGCCGACCGTAAAAACCTTGTTATTATCATCATTTTCTATTACCAGAACTCTGGCCTTTGTCCTTTGATGTTCCAGAAGATACCCCATCCCGTTTACCTCAGGCAGCTTCTCCTCTTTCATAATCTGATAAGCCTTTAATTCATGTAATCTGCTCAAAATCAAACTCTCCTATTCTAAATATTTTTTAAATCGAATGAAAACGGGAGCAATTCTCCCAATGAAAGAATCCGATACCGGGATTCTGATCCGGCAAGGATCACAGGCAGATCAGGAGCTGCAAATTCACTTAAAACCTGCCTGCATATCCCACATGGATAAGTATCCGCCATATTTCTGTCTTTCATACCACCTGCAATGGCAATTGCCTCAATCCTTCTGCAGCCTTCACTGACCGCTTTATAAACAGCGGTCCGCTCTGCACAATTGGATGCACCATAGGATGCATTCTCCACATTACAACCCGTATATATTTTTCCATTCTCTGCTAAGACTGCCGCACCGACACAGAATTCCGAATACGGTGCATAGGAAAATGTCCGGGCAGATAATGCCCCTCTGATCAATTCCTTTATTTTTTCTTCCGATACCGGTATTTTTTCTTCCAAACTATCATCTCCGTTTTTTTAATACAGATTTTCTTCATACACAAACATACTATATATGAAAAAAAAGGAAATTTCAACACAGAAAAAAAGCCCCATTTTTAAAGAAAGCTTAAAAATGGGACCTCTATATTTCTGACTACGCCAAAGATCAATAAGACCGAAACCATAATCCATATGATCACATTATACCACCGTTTGTCTGGCATACAGCCCTTTTTGATATATGTATATATTGTATATATCGTCAGGAACAGGCCAAGCGGCAGCATGCACAAAATAGCAGGATTACTCTGCCAGGCCTTTTTGAAATCAAGCTGCAGTAACGCAAGACACATATGGGTGACTCCGCAGCCCGGACATTTAAAGCCGGTAATCTGTCTGAACATGCAAGGTATTCCGATATCCGTCACGAAACAGATACTTGCATATACGATTCCAATCCCAATCAGGACTGCCATGCCGGCCAGTACCTTTTTTGCCCTGTACCTCTGCATAGCCGGCTAACGTGCTGCAACCTGATTCAATTCGTTCTGAATCAGACAATAGTTTACGATACCCAGTCCGAAAATTCCAAGTATCAGATACAAAATACCTGTATTGGAGCTTGAAGGCCGTCCGCTTTTACTATGTATGTAATCAACCTTTTCTCCTGCCTTATAATACCAGTACCATCCGTAAATGCCACAAGTCACAATAATCAGCAGAAGAACCAGACCTCCTGAGGTATCTGTCGGATTATCACTGGCTTCATTCAGATCATTTACCAGACAAACAAGCCAGTACAGACCATAGATTCCACAGGTTACGATCGTCAAAACAATGGCAAGACCGATATTTCTTTCCTGAACTCTTGCGAAACGTCCATCTCCATAGAACTGCTGGTTTTGCGGCTGCATTCCGTACATCTGCTGATTTGGATATGGCTGCCCGCCGTACATCTGCTGATTCTGGTACTGCTGCCCTCCATACATCTGCTGATTCGGGTTTGGCTGCCCGCCGTACATCTGCTGGTTCGGGTTCGGCTGCCCGCCGTATTGCGGATTCATTTGCTGTCCGTTATACGGCTGCTGATTTGGATTCGGCTGTCCGCCATATGTCTGCTGATTCGAATCCGACTGATTGCTGTAGATATCATTGTTATCCATATGCGTCTCTCCTATCTAAAACTAATATAGTCTTTGGTTTTCTCCATGAAATATTTTATCAGTTTTACAGGATACATACAAGTGGATTTTACTCATTTTTCAGAAAAACAAAATCATAATCATTGATACAACATGTTTCTGATTTCTGAGTTTCTGTAGTTTAATTCACAGTATATTTTCTATTGCTTTACATCCGTCAGTCTGCTAGAAAGAAAAACGTGCATAAAGGATCATCTTTACACACGTTTTCCGCATTTTCTATATTGAATTTTTCAGGACATTTTTACATCATGCCCATGCCGCCGCCCATACCGCCGGCCGGCATAGCCGGAGCATCCTCTTTGATATCGGCAACCACTGACTCCGTCGTCAGAAGGGTTGATGCAACTGAGGTTGCATTCTGCAATGCACTTCTTGTTACCTTAACCGGATCAATGATACCTGCTTCGATCATATTTACATATTCTTCCTTATATGCATCAAATCCGATGCCAGGCTCAGACTCTTTGATCTTATTGATGATCACCGCGCCCTCCAAACCGGCATTTGCAGCGATATGATATAATGGTGCTTCCATTGCTTTAAGCACAACTTTTGCACCTGTCTTTTCGTCTCCTTCCAGCTCGGAAACCAGATCTGTCAGCTTCTTGGCAGCATGAACATATGCAGAACCGCCACCGGATATAATTCCCTCTTCTACAGCCGCTCTGGTAGAATTCAATGCATCCTCCATACGAAGCTTCGCTTCCTTCATTTCTGTCTCCGTTGCAGCACCTACACGGATAACGGCAACTCCACCGGCAAGCTTTGCAAGTCTTTCCTGGAGCTTTTCTTTGTCAAATTCAGACGTGGTCTCCTCTAACTGTGCCTTAATCACATTCACTCTTGCCGCAATATCCTCTGAAGCGCCATAGCCATCAACGATCACTGTATTTTCCTTTGTAATCTTCGCACTCTTCGCACGGCCAAGCATATCCATTGTAGTATCCTTCAGATCATAACCAAGCTCCTCTGAAATGACGGTACCGCCTGTCAGAATTGCAATATCCTGAAGCATCTCTTTTCTGCGGTCACCATATCCCGGTGCCTTTACGCCGACTACCTGGAAGGTTCCTCTTAATTTATTGACAATCAGGGTTGTAAGTGCTTCACCCTCGATATCCTCTGCAATGATTAAGAGCTTTGCGCTGCTTTGTACTACCTGCTCTAACAACGGAAGGATCTCCTGAATATTGGAAATCTTCTTATCCGTAATTAAGACATATGGATTATCGAGCTCTGCAACCATTTTCTCCATATCCGTTGACATGTAAGCGGATACATAACCTCTGTCAAACTGCATACCTTCTACCAGATCAAGCTCTGTCTTCATGGTCTTGGATTCCTCAATGGTAATAACACCATCTTTGGAAACCTTCTCCATTGCATCTGCAACCAATTCTCCGACCTCATCATCACCGGCTGAGATAGATGCAACTCTTGCAATCTGCTCCTTACCGTTGATAGTCTGGCTCATCTCTGAGATTGCGGCAACTGCGGCGTCACAGGCCTTCTTCATCCCTTTTCTGAGACCGATCGGATTGGCTCCGGCGGCCAGATTCTTCATTCCTTCATTGATCATAGCCTGCGCAAGTACGGTTGCTGTGGTAGTACCGTCTCCGGCAACATCATTTGTCTTGGTTGCAACCTCTTTTACAATCTGGGCTCCCATATTTTCAAACGGATCTTCCAGCTCGATATCCTTCGCAATTGTTACGCCGTCATTTGTGATCAGGGGTGTGCCATATGATTTTGAAAGAACAACATTTCTTCCTTTTGGTCCAAGTGTTACCCTGACTGTATCTGCCAACTGATTTACGCCGGATTCCAAAGCACTTCTTGCTTCTGCTCCATATTTAATTTCTTTTGCCATTTTTACTTACCTCCAAATTTTTCTTTTATAGTGCATATGGGATGCACATAGTTTCAAATCCCGTATTTGCTACTGAACGATTGCAAGAATATCACTCTGCTTCACAATAATGTATTCCTCATCTTCCAGCTTGATTTCTGTACCTGCGTATTTAGAGTAAATAACCTTATCGCCGGCTTTTACTTCCATTTCTACCTTTACGCCATCTACAACTGTTCCCGGACCTACCTCAACTACTTCTGCATACTGTGGCTTCTCTTTTGCCTGACCCGGCAAAACAATTCCGGACTTTGTAGTTTCTTCAGCAACAGACTGTTTCAATACGACTCTGTCTCCCAGTGGTGATAATTTCATAATATAGATTCCTCCTATCAGATATTATAATTTTTAGCACTCACTCTTTTTGAGTGCTAACATAAATACTATTCTATTCATTTTCCAGAAAAAATCAAGCCCTATTTTCATAAAAATTACATAAACTGTAAATAATTGAAAAAATCTCACTGTTATATCCTATGATTTTTTCCTCATAATTATGAAAATTATTCGAAAGTTATTTGCCTGATTCGCCGTCTGCATTGTATAATAAAAAAAATATCTAATCAAAACAGGAGGGAGAGATTTTTATGGCGGAACAATTATATACAATTCCTGTCAACGATGCATTTGACACGGACTGCGAATGTCCTTTATGCCAAATGAAAAAAGATCTGGAGATAAATGCAATTGAATATACTATGGGGCCAAGCTATATGGAAGACGACAACCGGGCAATCACAGACCAGATGGGCTTCTGTTCCCATCATATGCGTATGCTGTATGCGGAAAAAAACCGTCTGGGGCTGGCACTCATGATGAAGACACACACGGATAAGACCATAAAAGATTTAAAAGCGCTTGCTGCCAAGGGGCCCGGTACAAAACCGGGGTTGTTCGGAAAATCCGGTTCCGGTTCTCCTGTATATGAATATATAACAAAACTGGAATCCACCTGTTTTATCTGCAACCGGATGGAACAAACCTTTGAACGATATATAGATACCATTTTTTATATGTGGAAGCGGGACAGGGAATTCCGTGAAAAAGTAAAAGCCTGTAAAGGCTTTTGTACATATCACTATGGAATTTTATATGAATATGGAAACAAAAAGCTGGGACGGGAACAATACGCCGAATTTCTGTCCGTATTAAACGATGTTTATTTCACCAATATGGAACGGGTAAACGGAGATATCGGCTGGTTTATTGACAAATTCGATTACCGGTTCAAAAACGAACCCTGGAAGAATTCCAAGGATGCCCTGCCAAGAGGAATCATTAAAACCAATCATACCTTTGTGGAATAATGGTCTACGCCTCTTTCCGATGATTCATTGTATGATACAGGTAATCCCTGTAATTGACCAAAAGGCCTTTATAGATCATATGTAAATACCGGCATGTTCTGAAATCCTCCGGTCTTACAAGTCCCGGTTCCTTATCCAGAATATTGATGCCTGCACGTTTTAAAACACTTGCAACGAACTGAGAACAAAAATAATTATATTCTCTTTCTACCGCTTTATTCCTGATGACACCAAAAATGCCACGGTAATTATAGCGGTATTTTTTTTCATTGGATTTAAACTTATTCAGCTCCTGCAGAATCAAATCATACTGCTCTTTCGTTACATCCAGTTCATAAACAATACATTTGGTATCCGCATCCCTGCCAAAAATTCCCTTTTCAATATCTTCACAAATAAATCCACAGTTAAACGGATTCCACATTTCCTTTCGCGCAAAGCTGTACATCTCTTTCAGCTCTATATCCAGAGCCAGAGAGGTATGTGCGTACGGCTCTTTGGTCCAAAGCTTAATGATATTAGAGGGAACCGTCTGGGTTTTCGATATTAAAATATATACTTTTCTACTGTTAATCTTCTCCATACTGTTCCTTACCTTTGGTAATGTTAGTTTCCCGGTTTATATGAGCTTTTCAGAGATACAATCCTGTTAAAAACGGGACGCTCTTTTGTCGAATCCTTGCTGTCCACACAGAAGAATCCGTTCCGCAGGAATTGGAAGGCCTCCCCCGGATTTGCGTCTGCAAACGCCTGTTCCAGCTTACAGTTCTTCATAACAACAAGAGAATTCGGATTCAGATTCAGAGAACCGTCTTCATTCAGCTTTCCTTTTTCCTCATCAACTATATTTTCATACAAACGCACCTCGGCGTCAATGGCACTTTCTTCCGATACCCAGTGGATGGTTCCTTTTACCTTCCTGCCCTCAAAGCCTGAACCGCTTTTTGTTTCCGGATCGTAGGTACAATGTACTACCGTCACATTTCCACTGTCATCCTTTTCATAACCGACGCATTTTACAAAATAAGCGTTTTTCAGGCGGACCTCATTATCCGGAAACAGTCGGAAATATTTTTTCGGCGGCACTTCCATGAAGTCCTCACGCTCAATGTATAAATGTTTGCTGAACGCTACCTTTCTGCTGCCTAAGGCTTCATTTTCCTGATTATTCTCGACGTCCAGATATTCCACCTGTCCCTCAGGATAATTATCTATTACAAGTCTGACCGGATCTACGACCGCCATATATCTCTTAGCGGACAGCTTCAGATCATCCCTGACACAATATTCCAGCATGGCATAATCCACCGAGCTCTGGCTTTTTGAAATTCCAACCAGCTCCATAAATTTTCTGATTGCAGAAGGAGTAAAGCCTCTTCTTCTGAGCGCCGCTATGGACACCAGTCTCGGATCGTCCCAGCCGTCTACAATGCCTTCCTCCACCAACTGCTTAATGTATCGCTTTCCTGTAATGACATTGGTCAGATAAAGCTTTGCAAATTCAATCTGCTTCGGCGGGTTCTCATATTCCAGTTCCCTCACTACCCAGTCATAGAGCGGTCTGTGGTCCTCAAACTCCAGGGTACAGATAGAATGGGTCACTCCTTCGATTGCATCCTCGATTGGATGTGCAAAGTCATACATCGGATAAATACACCATTTGTCTCCGGTATTATGATGTGTCATATGGGCCACACGGTATATGACCGGATCACGCATATTGATATTCGGTGAGCTCATATCAATCTTTGCGCGGAGCACCTTGCTTCCGTCCGGAAATTCTCCGTTCTTCATGCCTTCAAAAAGCCGCAGGTTCTCCTCAATGCTTCTGTCCCGGTAAGGACTGTTCTTGCCCGGTTCTGTCAGGGTTCCCCTGTATTCCCGGATCTCATCCGCAGAAAGGTCGCAGACGAATGCCTTGCCTTTTCTGATCAGGAATACAGCCGCCTCATACATCTGTTCAAAATAATCGGAAGCAAAGAACAGCCTGTCTTCAAAATCAGCTCCCAGCCATTTTACGTCGTCCAAAATGGACTGGACAAATTCCGTTTTCTCTTTTGTCGGATTTGTATCGTCAAACCGGAGATTGAACTGCCCGCCATACTCTTTTGCCAGGCCGTAATTCAAAAGAATAGACTTTGCATGCCCTATGTGCAAATATCCGTTCGGTTCCGGCGGAAACCGGGTAACAACTTTCGTTACTTTACCCTCTTTCAAATCCTGATCGATTATCTGCTCAATAAAATTTTTCCCGCTGATTTCTTCTGCCATAATCCTAACATGCCTCCTACAAGATTACACTGACCCTATTTAGTTAGTGTACCATACTTTAGCCATAAATACCATAGCTTTTTCTTCAAGCCTTCCATACAGAAAAAGCAGTAGTATCAGGCACACTACTGCATGAAAAAAGCTACTAACGGGAGTCGGACCCGTGACCTCCACATTACCAATGTGGCGCTCTACCACCTGAGCTATAGTAGCCGGTTCAAAAACCATAACCTAATATAATATATGTGTCTGCAATTGTCAAGGAAATTTACATTCCCTGCATGGTTCTTTCCTGAAATAAAAAGATCATTCATATCCATTCAGCTTCTTTCTGATCCGCTGAATCGCATTGTCAATGGACTTTACCGGCTTCCCCAGCCGTTCACTGATTCCCTCATAAGAATCTCCCTTCAGATACTCGGTAAGAACCGTCTTTTCATACTGGCTCAGCTTATTGTCAATATCCGACTGCAGACTTTCCGACTTCAGCCTGTCAAGCATAATTTCCTCCGGCGAGGAATCTCCTCCCGCTTCCAGGGCATCTACCAGTTCCTTTTCTCCTTCTGTATCCGTGGAATAAAAGGAAATATAGGAATTGAGCGGTGAATGCTTCTTTCTGTTGGAGCGCTTGACTGCAGAAAGCATCTGTCTTTTGATACAGATAGTGGCAAATGTAGAAAAGGATGCACCTTTCTTTTCATCATAATCCTTGATTGCATTTAAAAAACCGATCAGGCCCTCCTGAATCAGATCCTCTGATTCTGCGCCGATCAGATAAAGGGTGCGGCTTTCCCGTTTTACGACTCCAAGATATTTCCTGATCAGATATTCTATCGCATCATTATCGTTCTTTATATATTTTACAATCTCCTCATCCGACCATTGTTCGTACATTTATCTCCCTCTCCTTTGTCTGACAGATTCATATGCCAGAACTCCTGCAGCGACAGATGCATTTAAGGAATCAATCTCTCCATACATAGGAATTGACACCATAAAGTCACACGCTTCCCTTACCAGCCTGCTTACCCCGCTTCCTTCATTTCCGATCACAAGGCCCAGAGAACCTGTCAGATTACAGTCATACATGCTCTGTCCGTCCATGTCTGCACATGCAAACCACATTCCCTGTTTTTTTAATTCTTCTATCGTTTTTACAATATTGGTGACCTTTACGACAGGGGTATAACACACAGCGCCGGCGGATGCCTTTACCACAGCTGCCGTAATGCCGGCAGCTCTTCGTTTTGGAATGATGACGCCATGTGCTCCACAGAGATTTGCAGTACGGATGATCGCACCCAGATTATGCGGATCTTCAATTTCATCCAGAACAAAAACAAACGGCGATTCTCCCTTTTTTGCTGCCAAATCAAAGATATCGGAAAGCTCCGCATAAGAATAAGCGGCCACATGGGCAATTACTCCCTGATGCTTTCCGGTCCGGGAGATCTGGTTCAGTCTGTCCCTGGTCATATAGCTGATAAGTGTATTCTGTTTCTTTGCTTCTCTGATAATAGAATTGAGACTGCCATCCTGACAGCCTGACAGAATATACAGCTTTTCCACCGTCTTCCCGGAACGGAACGCCTCAAGCACGGCATTTCTTCCTTCTATGACGCTCTCTTCCGTCTGATATTCCTCCATCACATTACTCCTTTTCCTCTTCTTTCAGAAAATCAAATATCTTCTCAGTCAGTTCAAACAGCCTGTCATATTGTTTTCCGAGATACAAATAACCAAACAGTGCTTCAAATCCGGTAGCCTTATGGTATTGTCCTACCGTTGCATTTTTTGCCGTGGAATGCGGTTTGGCATTTCTGCCCCTTTTATATACCTCCATCTCCGCTTCTGTCAATATATCAAGCAGTATGTCCGCATACTGTGCCTGGGACTTTGCATTTACAATATGGCTTGCCTCTTTATGATACTTGTATGTCTGTTTATTATTCCGGGTTACAAGAACCGTTTTTACAAGCAGATCAAAGACGCTGTCCCCGATATAAGCTAACGATAGCGGGGAATATTCACCCGGATTTACATACTCTACCTCCAGAATCTCTTCAAAATATCTGTCTATGCTCTTTTCCATTTTACTCCTTCTCTGGTATCCTCCAGGAGAATCCCCATATCTGCAAGCATATTTCTGATTTCATCTGCTCTTGCAAAATTTTTATTTTTTCTGGCTTCCTGCCGTTCGTTTATCAGGGCCTCAATATCCGAATCCAGCAGTTCCTGTTCTGTTTCTGTTTCAATTCCCAGAATCTCGCATATCTGTTTTACAGCAGCTGCGGCCTGTGCAAGCAGCCCCTTCGGAGACTGTGCATCCATATGGATATTACAGTATTTTATCAGTTCGAATAAAACAGAAATGGCATCCGCCGTATTCAGGTCATCATCCATGGCAGCCTCAAATCTGTCCATATAAACCTGCAATGCCTGTTCCTGTTCTTTCTGCGGCTCTGTCAGATTTGCAGCTTTGGCTTCATCAGATAAGGCATCCAGTCTTTTCACTGCTGTCAAAATCCGTTCCAGCCCGTTTTTGGATGCTTCAACCAGTTCTGCGGAAAAATTCAGCGGACTTCTGTAATGGGCAGACAGCATAAAGAACCGGATGACCTGCAGCGGATACTGCTCTGCAATTTCCCTGACCGTAAAGAAATTGCCCAGAGATTTTGACATCTTTTCATTATTGATCTTTAAAAATCCATTATGCATCCAGTATCTTGCAAATTCTTTGCCGTTTGCCGCCTCACTCTGCGCGATTTCATTCTCATGATGCGGAAAGATCAGGTCTTCTCCTCCTGCATGAATATCAATAATATCGCCTATATATTTTTTAGACATGACGGAGCACTCCAGATGCCAGCCGGGTCTTCCGTCACCCCATGGGGATGGCCAGGAAGGCTCCCCCTCTTTTTTCGGCTTCCATAATACGAAATCCAAGGCATCCTCCTTTTCATCCTCGCCCGATACAAGCAAAGAACGGTTCCCGGAGCGCAGATCGTCAAGATTCTTCTTTGACAGCTTTCCGTATTCTTCAAACCTTCTGGTCCGGAAATAAACAGTACCGTTTACTTCATACGCATATCCTTTTTCAATCAGGGTCTTTACCATCTCAATCATATCCGGAATTTCTTCCGTAGCCTTTGGATGGGTGGTGGCCTCCCTGACGTTCATGTCCTGCATATCTTTTTTTACTTCTTTGATATATCGTTCGGAAATAACGGATGCATCCACGCCTTCTTCATTTGCACGTCTGATAATCTTATCGTCCACATCCGTAAAATTAGAAACATAATTGACCTCATAGCCCTTATATTCCAGATATCTCCGCAGTGTATCAAATACAATCATCGGTCTGGCATTTCCGATATGAATATAATCATATACGGTAGGACCGCATACATAAATTCCCACCTTTCCCGGATGAATCGGCACAAATTCTTCTTTTGTTCTTGTTAAAGTATTAAAAATCTTCATTTCTCTGTCTCCTCATCATTATTTCTGGATCATAGCCGCCAGACTTTCGATCATTTCCTTCATTTTTGCATTTTCTTTCTTCAGCTCAGTAATATCATTCCATACTGGATCCGGCAGATGAATCTGATCCATATCGGCTCTCGGTATCCTGACATCATTCATCTTTACCACTCTGCCCGGCACGCCGACAACGGTCGAATTCGGAGGTACCTCGGATAAAACGACGGAATTGGCTCCGATTTTTGAATTTTCTCCTACAGTAAAGGAACCGATAATTTTGGCGCCGACTCCCACCATCACATTGTCCTCCAAGGTCGGATGCCGTTTGCCCTGTTCCTTTCCTGTACCGCCTAACGTCACACATTGGTACAGCGTCACATTATTACCAATAATCGTCGTCTCTCCGATTACCACGCCATTCCCGTGGTCAATAAAAAAACCGTCTCCAATGACTGCGCCCGGATGGATTTCGATGCCTGTCTGCCTGGCTGTTTTCTGGGAAATCTTTCTTGCCCTGTAGTATTTCCCTTTTTCATAGAGCTTATGAGCCTTCCTGTATCGGTAAACGGCCCAAAAGCTTGGATATAACAATACCTCTTTATTTGTTTTTATGGCAGGATCCCGTTCTCTGATCACTGCCGCCTGTTCACGAAAATATTTTACAAACGATAACATACATTCTCCTGCATTCCATATTCTCTTCCCTGCCGGATAAAAGACCGGAAAATAAAAAGAACCCCGTCCCCGTTACCAGAGACGAAGCCTGCGCTCCGCGATTCCACTCTTCATTGGATAATCCCGTTATCCCACTCGATAAGGTTAACGCCCTCCTACGTACCAGCATACTGTTTTCCTCTGGTCAACTCCCGGATGCACTTCCGTAAGCTTCTATCCGGATCTGCTTGCAGCCAATGACAAATCCTCTCTGTTGATATCCGGCTTACCTACTCTCTCCGTTCTCCGCCTTTATAGCATTAGTATATGAGGCATATTTTATTTTGTCAACATTCATTTTTCTCTTTTCAATTTCCTTCGTCATGATATATAATTGGAAACAGAATATCACGAACAGGAGGTCTCATGTGCTGCAGCTGCAAATATCAGATTTAAAAGGATTTGTAAGAAAACTGTTAATGGAGGAGGTCTTTGATACGTTTCAGGTGGTGGAGGCCGGCGTAAAAAGCGACGTGTCCTACCATATCAGCGGACGTATCAATCCTGCGTTTTATGATACGGAAGAACTCGCAGGCTTAAATGGCGCGGTATATATCACCTGGGCAGGAATCAGACAGCATATCTATCAGGTCATCAAAGGGAAAAAGCTGCCCTTAAGCTTTAAAATCGTTTTTATCCTGTCTGCTCCTAACATCCTGAGGATCATTGAAAAAAATAATCTTCCGATTTCATTGGAGCAGGTTGCAAATCTTTCCTTAAATATTTACTACGACGGAGAAAATATCAATATTACCACTATGGCCTCCATGAAAACCTTTTCCACAGATAAGACACTGGAACAGCTTTGGGATCAAAATGTACTGGCATATTTTAAAAAATGCGGAATTATTAGCACTCATGTTATTTGAGTGCTAATTTTTTCTTGACTTCTGTTACAAACTGTTTTATGATACGTATTAATCAATCCGCATTGCGGACAATTTAACACAAGGAGATGTATCAATTTTATGAAAAAAGGTAATTTATCCATTAACAGTGAAAATATTTTCCCTGTCATTAAAAAATGGCTCTATTCAGACCATGACATTTTTGTTCGTGAGATGATTTCCAATGGCTGCGACGCAGTCACAAAATTAAAGAAGCTGTCCCTGATGGGAGAATTTGAAGAACCGGATGAACCATATCGGATTGATGTGGTTGCAAGCCCGGAGAACAAAACCCTGCAGTTTATCGATAACGGAATCGGAATGACGGAGGAAGAGGTCGAGAAATATATTAACCAGATTGCTTTTTCCGGTGCAGAGGCTTTTCTGCAGGAATATAAGGACAAGGCTACGGAAGAACAGATTATCGGTCACTTTGGTCTGGGCTTCTACTCGGCTTTTATGGTTGCCGATCAGGTTACAATTGAAACCCTTTCCTACAAGCCGGATGCGAAGCCTGTATACTGGGAATGTAAAGACGGCACGGAATTTTCCATGAAGGAAGGCATCAAAACCGACAGAGGTACCGTAATCACACTGTATCTCAATGAAGACAGCTATGAATTTTCCAATGAATACAGAATTAAGGAAGTGATTGAAAAATACTGCTCTTTTATGCCTGTGGAAATATACTTTACAAATGCAGATGCACCGGCAGAAGAACCAAAGAACGAAACCGTAGACAGCACAGTCGTTGAAGACACGGAAAAAACGGAAACCGAAGAGGCAGATTCCGAGAATACGTCTGAAGCTCAGGATGAAGCTGCCGAAGATAAAAAGGAAGAACCAAAGAAACCAAAGCCGTTAAATGATACCACCCCGCTTTGGAGTAAGCATCCAAACGACTGTACCGACGAAGAATACAAGGATTTCTACAGAAAAGTCTTCCATGATTATAAAGAGCCTTTGTTCTGGATTCATTTAAATATGGACTATCCTTTTAACCTGAAGGGAATTCTCTATTTCCCGAAGATCAATACACAATATGATAATCTGGAGGGCACGATCAAGCTTTATAACAATCAGGTATTTGTTGCGGACAATATCAAGGAAGTCATCCCTGAATTCCTGATGCTGTTAAAAGGTGCCATCGACTGCCCGGATCTTCCGTTAAACGTATCCAGAAGCGCTCTCCAAAATGACGGTTTTGTGAAAAAGCTGTCCGATTATATTACCAAAAAGGTAGCAGACAAGCTGTCCGGTATGTACAAAGTGCATCGCGAGGACTATGAAAAATACTGGGATGACATCAATCCGTTTATCAAATTCGGATGCTTAAAGGATGAAAAGTTCCTTGAAAAAATGAAGGATTACTGTATCTATAAAAACCTTGAGGGAAAGTATCTGACCCTGCCTGATTATCTGGAAGCAGGAAAAGAAAAATATGAAAACAAGGTTTTCTATGTAACGGATGAAGTCGCACAGTCACAATACATTAACATGTTCAAAGAAGAAGGCATGGATGCTCTTATCATGACACAGACCATTGACAGTCCATTTATCACTCTTCTTGAACAGAAAAATGAAAATGTACATTTCATGAGAATTGATGCAGATTTATCAGAAAACTTTGTCGGAGAAGCCCTGTCAGAAGATACCGTCAAGGATTATACGGATAAGCTGACAGAGACCTTTAAAAAGGCTCTAAATACAGAGACGATCACGATCAAGGTGGAAGCTTTGAAAAACGAAGCGATCTCCTCTATGCTGACATTGTCCGAGGAATCCAGACGGATGCAGGAAATGATGAAAATGTATGGTATGACAGGCATGGACCCGTCTATGTTCGGCGGTTCCGGAGAGACTCTGGTATTAAATGCGAATAATACGCTTGTCAAATATCTGCTTGAGCATCCGGATGCAGAATATACAGATACGCTCTGCTGCCAGCTTTATGATCTTGCCGTCCTTGCAAACAGACCGTTATCTGCGGAAGCCATGACCAAATTCGTGGCAAGGAGCAACGAGATTCTTTCCATTTTGACAAAATAATTCTTTTTCATAAAAAAACCTGTATGCTAAGCCGCTTTACCGGAACCATATCCGGAAACAGACAGCCTGCATACAGGTTTTTTTTATATTCTAGCGGGCAAGAATCTCCGCCTTTTCTTCCGTAATCAATAACGTATATTCCCACTGGGCAGAAGGAGAACCATCCTGGGTACGGATCGTCCATCCGTCATCTGCATCCTGATATACGTCCGGTGCTCCGAGATTGATCATAGGCTCAATCGTAAAGGTCATTCCCGGTGCAATAACATAATCGGTTCCCGGCGTGCCGATATGACAGACATACGGGTCCTCATGGATGGCCAGTCCAACACCGTGCCCTCCAATCTCACGAACTACGGAATACCCCTGCTTCACCGCGTACTGATTGATCGCATATCCGATATCTCCAATCGTTGCCCATGGCTTACATGCCTCCACGCCTATATCCAGTGCATGTTTTGTATCCTCGACCAGTTTTTTCCATACCGGATCGACATTTCCCAGCATAAACATTCTGGAGGAATCTCCGTAATAGCCCTGATACAAGGTGGTACAGTCAATATTGACAATATCGCCGTCCTTTAAGATGGTATCCTCACTGGGAATACCATGGCATACCACATCATTGATCGAGATACAGACGCTCTTCGGATACCCCTTATAACCAAGGCAGGCAGGCTCCGCATGAACAGACGTCGTATATTCTAAGATCAGCCGATCCAGTTCTCCCGTAGAAACCCCTATCTTTACAAACGGCGTAATATAATCCAGCACCATTGTATTGATCCTTGAGGCTTCCCGGATTCCGGCAATCTGTTCCGGCGTACGCAGCATCGCACGGGTTGGGATCCGATATCCCCTGATCTTCATTTCCTCCAATCTGCTGTCCAGATTCAGATGGCAGCTTTTATACTTTTTTCCGCTTCCACACCAGCATGGATCATTTCTACCAAGCTTCATACTCTATTTCCTCTGTCTATTATCATTTCCAATCTTGATTTATTTCACACCGTATTTGTCATAATAAACATCAATAGCGGCTTTTAAGGTATCATCGATAATAACCCTGCCTTTATATTCCTTATTATACAGATGCTCTACCACCTCTGCCATTGTAACAATTGCTGTTGTTTTAATCCCATAGGTCTCTTCGATTTCCGTCAGAGCGCTCTTCTTACCCTGTCCACGTTCCATTCTGTCTACAGAAACACATAGCCCAACCACACTGACATCTCCCTGCGCCCGGATAATCGGCAGCGTCTCCTGAATGGAGGTACCGGCGGTCGTAACATCTTCAATAATGACCACCTTATCTCCGTCCTCCAGCGGGCTTCCAAGCAGGATGCCTTTATCTCCGTGATCTTTTACCTCTTTTCTGTTCGAGCAGTACCGGATATCCTCATCATACAGCTCCGCAATGGATATCGTTGTTGCAACGGTCAATGGGATTCCTTTATAAGCCGGTCCGAACAAAACGTCAAAATCCAGCCCGAACTCCGAATTGATTGCTTCCGCATAATATTCACCGAGCCGCTTTAACTGTGCGCCGGTCCTGTAAAAACCGGTATTTACAAAAAACGGGGTTTTCCTGCCGCTCTTTGTAGTAAAGTCACCAAACTTCAATACATTACAGTCAATCATAAACTCGATAAATTCCTTTTTATACCCTTCCATTCTATACCTCCGAATATCTGTTTTCTGTCTGTTGTCTGCTTATATTTTCCTGATACATCTGCGTAAAATCCCCGGCGCATACCGGTCTGCTGTACAAAAAGCCCTGCAGCAGCGGGCATCCGATTTCCTGCAGGATTTCGGCCTGTTCTTCCGTCTCTACACCCTCGGCCACACATTCTACTCCGATATCCTGACACATTCCGATCAGATGCTTCAGAATTTTTTTGCTGGTTTCATTCTTATCAATATTGTACACCATGCTTCTGTCCAACTTGATAACATCAAATTTTAATGAAGCGAGAATGGAAATATTGGAATATTTTGTACCAAAATCATCCATGGCAATTCGAAAACCATTTTCATGCAGCTTATTTGCCATCCGGATAACCATCTCATGCTCCATTTCACCGATGGACTCTGTAATTTCAATCTCCACCATTTCCTTCGGCACATGATAAGACTCCACAATCTCATTGATCCTGTCCGTCATACCCTCCTCCAGTATCGACATACGGGAGAAATTACAGGAAACCGGTATCAGGGATATCTGTTTTTTCTGCCATTCTACCAGAATCCTGCATACCTGCTCCAGAACAAACAAATCCAGATACTTAATCGTCCTGCTCTTTTCAAGTCTCGCAAGAACATTTGCCAGATTCTCTTTTTCTTTATATCTGACCAGTGCCTCCGCACCATAAAAGCGGCCGGTTCTGTAGTCTACCTTCGGCTGTAAAAATACATGAAATTTATTTTGCTTCAATTCTTCCTTCAACAGCTGCCCGGACAGCGTGTTCCACTTATAGGAATGTTCGTCCTTATAGTCATACCACCTCTGTTTTTCCATATACAGCAGATCATAAGCATGTTCTTCCATCCGCCTGATATCAATATCATAATCATCCCACACATAGCCTACACACGCCGTAAACATGCCTTTTTGGAACTGGGACTTTAAAATATCAATTTTTTCCAGAAATGTATCCTTCGGAATATTCTCACAGACCATAATAAAATCATCATGCCCCATACGGTAGATTTCATTTCCAGGAAAAATATCCCTCATCTTATCTACAAACTGCACCAGTACATGATCCGCATACGTCTGTCCGAATTCTTCATTGATTACTCTGACGTCATTCACATCAATAATCACAACGCCCATCGTTTTCGCACTGACCAGCCGGCTTGCATATTCGATATAACTGTTTCTGTTCAGGGTTCTTGTCAGGCTGTCATGCTTCAATTCGTACTGTTTGGTTTCCCATAGCTTCTGCTTTACCAGCACATTTCCAATATAGAGGGCCAACAGATTCAGCAGCCTGATATCCCCGGAATGCAGTTTCGGATTAAATACCATAATTCTTCCAATACAGATATTATCATTGTCCCTGATCGGTACTGAATAGATAGACCAGACCCTGTGCTCCACGCAGAACTGATAGATCTCCGGTATCGTTTTTTCAACATCAGCGGCATGTCTTATGATCAGGACACCGCCGGAAGCTGACATACGGTCCATACAGGCTCTGGTTTCCGGTTTCAGAAATATCTCCAGACTGTCTCCAAAGGTTTTTGCATTGGAATTTTTCCACTTATAAATGGAACCGCCCGTCTCACCTTCATATTGCAGAATACAGCTATGATTGGCTCCGTAAAACATGCCGATTGTCCCAAGCAGATCAATATAGTTATAATCGTCCTCACCGCTTAATGCAATACTTCTGAGGCTGAGAGAAAGCGCATCCTCCATATCGATACGTTCCGCCAGTGCATTTGCAATCTGTTCGGAATTGAAGATACACAGGGCCATCTCCATCCGGCATTTTCTTCCGTACCAGTCTATGATCTTATCCTTCAGCACATAGTCCCGGCCGTCAATCTCGCCTTTAATATTCCAAACAACGCTTTTTTCTTTTTTCAAAGCCTTATTGGTACAGAATTCACAAGGCCGGTCTTTATGATATATGACTTCATAGCATTTTCTGCCCTTCCACGCTTCATCCGTTTCCGAAAGTCCAATACCTGTTTTTGCCGCCCGGTTCAGAAAATAAAGCTCATATGTATTGATATCCGAAATATAAATCGGATGCTCAATATCATCCATCAGATATCCTTCCTCTGCATGATAACTGTCTTTTATATCAACTGAAGGATCCGCTTTCTCCTGTTCAGAATGGGCAAAGAATACAAACTGGCTTTTTCCTTTTCTCTTAGAATCATACAAGGCCTGATCCGCCTGATAATGGAGCTGGGCAAAGTCCACATTTTTATCAATGGTCAACAGGCAGGCGCCAACTGATACCGTATGGGCGGTTTTACACGGCACCTTAGCCATTTCCTCCGTGAGTGTCCGGGCAAGTGCAACTGCTTTTTCCTGATTCTCAATATCCGGGAAAAAGACGGCAAATTCATCTCCGCCAAGTCTTCCTGAGAATCCTCCGTGCATGCTTGCCAGCTGTTCAAGCCCCGCCGCCGTCTCACATAGAAGATCGTCACCTTCATAATGTCCATACGCATCATTGATCAGCTTGAAATTATCAATATCTACCATATAAAAAGCACATAAGCTTCCCGGATAATACTGCAGCATGGAATTGACCTTTGTAATAAAGGTACTGTAATTATATATGCCGGTCAGAGAGTCCCGTTCTGCACGAAGCAGCATTTCCTGATTCTGCATTTTTTCTTCATGAATGGAATACATTCTGCCTACAAGCTTCCTGACATGCCCGCTGTTATCCATAATGCCGACAATCATAACCCGATACCAGAGATACTGTCCCCGTTTATCCATGTCCATTCTGGCCTCCAGAGAACGCTTCCCTGCAGTTTTGATTACCTCGCGGATCAGCTTTTCCAGTTCTTCTCTGTCTTCAAAGAAAATTCTGCTGTTTTGTTTGATGCCGGCCAGAAAATGATCACTGTGGTAAAGCTCCGTAACCATGCCTTCCTTAAAGTGGTTAATAAACAAAATATCCTTATCCAGGTCATAGGACAGCAGTTTTTCCCCGCTTCCTTCAATGACAAGCTTTAAAAGCTCATTCTGCATATTCCGCTCCACTTCATCTGCCTTTTTCTGACTGACATTTAAAATAACGGCACATACAGTAAACTTTCCCTTATGTACAGATAAAACCGACATACATAATTGTACCCAGAACACACCCGGATGATTGATGTCTATAAAACGAAATTCGTCCAGTGTCGCCCTATTGGAAACGATTGTTTCCCGGATTGCCTTTTCCAGCCGTTTCTTATCTTCCGGATATACCAGTGCCGTAATATCTCCGAGATATTCCTTCATCTGTTCTTTCGTAACGCCAAATTGTTCATAGAAGCTGTCACTCATATACCGGACACTGGCAATTCCCCTGTCCACCTCACACAAACAGACTCCGTCAGCCAGATTATTTAACACTGATTCCAGAATTTTATTCTTATCAATATTTTCCTTTGCTAAATCTGCATTAATCCCAGACAACTCCGTGACCTGATTTTGCAGGGTTTTGGTATTTGTAATATCCGTGATCAGAATTTCTGTCAGGACTTCACCTTTTTCATTAATTTCAATCTGTTTTCCGAAACAAAAAACAAAAATGACCTTACCGTCCTTTTTTCTGAGACGATGAGCCAGATAAGCTTCATTTTTTATGCCAAAGGTCTGCATTACCATATGGGCATATGGTTCCCAGTCTTCAGGCAGCATGATGTCCCATAATTTTAAATCCTGCTTTTCAATATCTTCTTTGGAATATCCAAGCAGGCATTCAAAATTCTCATCAGTCTGAATAATTTTTCCGTCAGGTATCCGCACTCTATATTTTGAATAGGTCACTTCTTCAATATATAGCTGTTCTCCCATAAAATGCCTCCGCTTCTATTTTACACAACCAATCAGCTGTCTGATATCAGTTATCCCATGTTTTTTCATATATTCCTCTATTCCATCGATGATCATAGAGGTTGCATACGGATTATAAAAATTTGCCGTACCGACTGCAACCGCAGTCGCACCCGCCATAATCATCTCCAATGCATCTTCTGTTGTAGCAATGCCTCCCATTCCGATAACCGGAACCTTTACGGCGTGTGCTGTCTGATAAACCATCCGTACGGCAATCGGGTGAATCGCCGGTCCCGATACCCCTGCCGTTTTATTTGCAACTGCGAATGTCCGTCTGTTCACATCGATTTTCATTCCAGTAATCGTATTGATCAGGGAAACCGCATCTGTGCCTGCTGCCTCTGCAGCCTTTGCCATCTCTGTAATATCAGTCACATTTGGACTGAGCTTCATAATAATCGGCTGTTTTGCTACAGCTTTTACTGCTTTTGTAATATCATATAATGCTTTGGGATTTTGTCCAAATGCAATCCCGCCTTCTTTGACATTCGGACATGAAACATTGATCTCAAGCAGATCTGCATCTGTGTCAGAAAGCTTTTCGACCACATCTATATAATCTTCCGTGGACTTTCCGCAAACATTCACAATGATTTTTGTATCAAATTCTTTCAAAAAGGGGATATCCCGCCTGATAAACATGTCAATTCCCGGATTCTGAAGACCGATTGCATTCATCATGCCTCCATGAATCTCGGCTATTCTCGGCGTTGGATTGCCCGGCCACGGTACATTCGCAACCCCTTTTGTTGTAACTGCACCAAGCTTGTTCAAATCCACAAATTCGCTGTATTCCATTCCCGAGCCGAAGGTTCCGGATGCAACGGTAACAGGATTCTTAAGCGTTACACCCGCAATCGTTACGGAAGTATTCACTGGCTGCTCCATCAAAGATCCACCTCCCCGGCATCAAAGACAGGTCCGTCCTTACAGATTCTCTTATTATGTACCTGTGAATGCCCGTCCACTTCCGTTGTCTGACAGACACAGGCAAGACAGGCGCCGATACCACATGCCATTTTTTCCTCCATGGATATCTGACAGGAAATATCATGTTCTGCCGCATAGGCCTTCACTCCGCGAAGCATCGGAACAGGTCCGCATGCATATAGGATATCTCCGCAAATTCCGTATTCCTTTATGGCATCAATCACATTGCCTTTTACTCCATGCATACCGTCTTCTGAAGAAATATAAACAGACCCATATGGTTCAAATTCGCGATTTAAAAAAAGTTCATCCCTGTATCCAAGGACAATGGACTTCTCACAATCCAGTTCCTTCGCAAGCTGAAGCATCGGCGGTATTCCGATTCCGCCTCCTACCAATATTGCTTTTTTCTGCTGTTTCATAAACCCGTTACCGAGCGGTCCGAGAATATCCATCCGGTCGCCTTCCTTCAGTCTGGAAAAGCTTTCCGTTCCAAACCCCACAACACGATATACCAGACGGATGGTTCCTGCAGCTCTGTCAATCTCACATAAACTGATGGGACGTGGCAGAAGTCTGCTCCCATCTCCGGTGTATACGGATATAAACTGCCCTGCGCATGCCTGTGCGGCAATTTCATCCGCCTTCAGAACCAGACTATAGATATCGGCTGCAAGCTGACGCTGACTGAGCACTGCCGCCTCCATTTTTAATTTGCCCATATTTCCTCCAAATTCACCTTAACGGGATTTTCTTGCTTCATTAATATCTGAAATCATATCAATCACTGCCTGACGGGATGCATCTGCATATGCCCCGGCACCAAAACGACTGTATTTTTCCTGCTTATAAGCGGCAATGATTCCACGGGAAGAATTCACAATTGCTCCCAATCCGTCCTCATTGAAATAATGTACCAGATCAGAAGCCTTTCCGCCCTGTGCCCCGTATCCCGGTACCAGAATATAGGCCTTTGGCATAATGCTTCTTAATATTTTTCCCATTTCAGGATAGGTTGCACCCACTACTGCACCAACGGCGCTATATCCGCTCGTACCGACCAGATCTGCACCCCACTGATCTACCATCTTCCCTACAAGCTCATATAACGGTTTTCCATCTGTCAATCTGTCCTGGAATTCGCCGGAAGAAGGATTGGACGTCTTGACAAGCACAAAAATCCCTTTATGTTCCTCCTTACACACATCCACAAAGGGCAAAATTCCGTCTGTTCCAAGATAAGGATTCACCGTTACAAAATCCTCATCAAACGCCTGACAAATCCGGCTGCCGACCTTTACCTTTCCAAGATGCCCTACCGCATAGGCAGCAGACGTTGATCCGATATCTCCTCTTTTTACATCTCCGATCACAACGAGGTCCTTTGATTTGCAATAAGCAACGGTCTTTTGAAATGCCTGCAGTCCCTCAATGCCAAACTGTTCATACATCGCAATCTGCGGTTTGACAGCCGGAATCAGATCACAGACTGCATCTACAATTCCTTTATTAAACTGCCAGATTGCTTCTGCCGCACCTGCCAGAGTCTCTCCATATTCATCAAATGCTTTTTTACATATCTGCTCCGGTACATAGCTTAACATCGGATCCAGTCCCACCACCACCGGCGCATCTGTCTGCTGTATTTTTTTTACCAGTTTATCGATCATTCTGTTTCTCCTTCCGGTATACTATCTGCCCGCTGCAAATCGTACAGAGAACTTCTCCCTTTACCATCTGTCCGATATACGGGGAATTCTTACTCTTTGACTGCATATTCTCCGCCTTGATCTCATACATGACATTCGGATTAAATATCACAACATCCGCCATTGCTCCCACATCCAGATGGCCCCGTTCTTTTTCAATCCCCAACACCTTTGCCGGATGATAGCTCATTTTGGCTGCCATATCAACAATAGACATCAATCCGCTGTCTACCAGTGCAGTATAGGTAAGCGCAGCGCTGGTCTCCAGTCCGGTAATCCCAAACGGCGCATGAATAAAATCCTGATTCTTTTCTTCCCTGCTGTGAGGAGCATGGTCAGTAGAAATACAGTCCATCGTTCCGTCCGCAAGTCCCCGAAGCAGCGCCTCAACATCCTGTCTGGAACGAAGCGGCGGATTCATCTTGTAATTGGCATCTTCCTTTTCTATATCCGCATCACACAAAGTAAAATGGTGCGGACACACCTCCGCCGTTACATGATATCCCAGTTTTTTCGCCATCCTTACCAGTTCAACGGATGCTTCCGTAGAACAATGGCACAGATGAAGCTTTGCCCCTGTTTCACCTGCCAGAAAAATATCCCTTGCAGCTATAATATCCTCTACCGCATTGCTGATACCCGGCACACTGAATTTTTCAGATGCAATGCCCTTATTCAACACTCCGTTTCCTGCGAGATTCTTATCCTCACAATGTGCAAGTATAACGGCACCAAGCCCCGCCGCCTGTTTCATGGCTTCCCGATACAAACCGATATCCATCACACTCTTGCCGTCTTCGCTGAATGCGATTGCTCCGGCCTCATACATGCTTTTCATATCTACCAGCTCATGATTTTCCATACCCTTTGTAATAGCCGATACCTGACACACATGAATCTTCGCTGCACGCTTTGCTTTTTCTGCAACATAGGCATAGGTTTCCGGATTATCAACGGGCGGTATCGTATTCGGCATCGTACAGACCGTCGTAACACCGCCATGTGCAGCAGCATTTGCTCCCGTCTCAATATCTTCCTTATAGGTCTGTCCCGGATCTCTGAAATGAACATGCAAATCCACAAAGCCGGGCATAACATAAGCACCCGCAGCATCCAGCACCACGCATGCTTCCGGTTCATATTCCTGTTTTTTCATATATTGATCCGCAGTTTCTTTTGTAATGGAATCCTCTATGTATGCAATCCTGTCGCCAAGGATCAGCATATCCTTCCTGCCTGTAAATCCATCCGCCGGATTCACAAGCTGCCCGTTTCTGATCAATATCGCCTTACTTTCCGTCATTGAAAATCTCCTTCACAAAAATAACTGCCCAATATCCGGAATTCCTCCGTTTCATTCATCAGCTGAAACACCAATGACTGTATCTCCTTTTGAAGCAGATTACCGTTTAATTCCATATAAAATCTGTAATTCCAGTTGGATTTCCGGTTTGGCGTAGAATGTATCTCCGTCAGATTGACCCCGTAGTCTGCAATCATGGACAGAATACTGCTTAAGCTTCCGCTCTTATTTCTGCAGACAAACATCACCTTTAAACGGTTATGTGCTTCCGTCACAATCAACCGGTCAGCAAATGTGACGACTTTTTTGTTGTGATCGTTTTCCGGGACAACATGACATCTGTATATATACAATCCGGATTCCGACAATATCTCATGGAGCTCGTCCGACACACCATAGCTGATATCTTCAAGAATTCCCATGCCGGCATCCACCTTCTTTTGCCGGATCAGATCCGCTACCTGCTTAAAGCCGTCAACGGCAGTTACCATATCCTTTGAATAGTCCTGACAGATATAAAGCTCCGGTTTTACCATCGCAAGAGAATGTACCTCCGGTTCCTCTCTGTCAAAAGAAATATTCAGACAGTCACGAAGCTCCAGCGTCCTGCCATACTGATACTTTCTGCTGATTTCCATTATCCGCTTGATCAAAGCAGTATATTCTTTTTTAATATTGGCATCTATATCCCCTGTCAGATTTGAAATAATGGATTCTTCCCGTTCCGGTTTATAAATGGCATCCTCTGTCTCCGCCTTCACTCTGGCTACCGCATCAGCAAGCATCATCCGTTCCCGGAACAGGCCTTTGATTTCATGATCCACCCGGTCAATTTCTTTCCGAACCTCATCCAAAGTCATAACATCCTGTTCTCCTCTTGTATTCACTTTTTTTCAGACATAATAAATCTATTTAACTATATCATTATTTTCCGGTGAATTCAATCGCAAGTACGAATTCTATTTACAAAAATATGTAGGATTACAATACATGTGTTACAACTAAATATTTAAAAAGACGGAAATACCATTTCTATGTTATACTTTCATCGCCAAACAAAAATCCAACAAGAAAAGAGGTATTTCCGTATGGCTAGTATAACACAAGATATGAGGTATCGTCTATCATTAATCAAATATGCTGAAAAGTATGGTGTTACCAAAGCTGCTGTCAAATACAAAACCAACAGACAGTACATTTACCGCTGGAAACGCCGTTATGATGGCTCCATGGAATCTTTACGTGATAAATCACGCAGACCCCATCATCATCCCAACCAGCATACTCAGGAAGAAATCAAACTCATCCTTGATATGCGAAGACGCAATCCGGATGCCGGCCTTGTCGTCTTTTGGGTAAAACT
>CANRQE010000019.1 GCA_947632705.1 uncultured Coprococcus sp.
ATGCATTAAAGGAAGAGTTGGATAATTCAACTGTCGCAAAAATTGCGACAGTTCAAACCGAAGGAAATAGAGAGGTTGAGAGAGATTGAATACTACAATCTTGATATGATTATTTCAGTTGGATATCGGGTTAAGTCTCAGCGAGGAATTGAATTTAGACGCTGGGCAAACAAGATTTTAAAGGAATAATATTATTCAAGGATATGTAATCAATGACAAACGTCTTCGTGCATTGCAAAAAAAACTGTAAAAATTCAGACGAAGATGCTTGCTAATACAATGGAGGTTGAGCAGGACGAAGTGTTAAAAGCAGTGAACTCTTTGTTGGAAGATTCATATATAAAGAAATGGTATAAGTTGTCATGCTAAAAATATAAGGTAACGCATTAAACTAGCGGTATAATGACAAAATGCATTTCCTCTCTTAAAATGATCTCATAGAGATTGTTTTGAGAGAGGATTTTTTGTTGGTGTAAAACAATGATTATGGCTGGAAGGAATAGGAGGAAAAGATAATGGCTGAAAAAATGCTTGTAACACAGGCGCTGGATGAGAGAGACCTGCTTGTAAAGAAAATCCAGGACAAAATTGTAAAGGCTTCTTTTACTGATGTGAAGAAGCACAATGAGAAGAAGGTTATTGACCGTAGAGTTGACGAGGAGACATTCCGTCAGGAGGCAGAGAGTGCATATCAGCAGATCATGGATCTGATTGACAGATTCCAGAAGATTGATGCTGCAATTGTCGCATCTAATGCGGCTTCCATGATTCATACTTCCTTTGGAGACTACACCGTAGCAGGTGCACTTTCTCTTAGAAGCAGAATGCGTGGAAACGGTAACTATGATGATGAAGCTGATTTCGAGCAGAGCCTTTACAGGAAAATGAAGGTAGAGCTTGATAAGCGTCTTATCTCCATTGAGGGTAAGAACAAGCAGCTGGAATCAACTGCAGAGAATATGCGTCTGAGCATTCTTGGTAAAGATACTAAGGCGAAGGATGACAAGCCTCTTGAGGTAGTTACTATTTATGTACAGGAGAATACAGCTGAGCTGGTGGATCCGATTGATGTACAAAGGAAGGTGGAGGAGATTCAGGAGAAGAGAGCAAAGCTTCTGTCGGAGCTTGATACTCAGATTAAGGTATCAAACGCTACAACTTTCATCGAGATTTAAGATTTTTGCCTGCAACACGAAAATTCCAAACCCGGTTTCCCCAGGCAGCGGGGTTAAGCTGCTTTCATTAAATCGATAATATGTCTTAAAAACATACAGGAATCGATGATGATAAATTCCTAAATCGCTCAGTAGGTAGAGCACATGACTAAAAATCATGATGACGAAGGTTCGAATCCTTCTTTAGGAACCACCAAACATTAGAGATTGTAAACGGTTTTTAATTTTTTATCGTTGGTGAATTTTAAATGTTGAACCGTATTGTCCGTAATTTGTTCTATGTGACGTATGAACTTTTCTATAGGCATAGCAATATGCTGAAATCCATGAGAAAGGTTCCGTGCGAAACCGGTTGACGTGGAGTTATCCTCATGGCTGTGTTGCAGGCATTTTTTATAATTTGAAAATTGGGGATGAATCATTTGAGTAAGACAAAAAAATGTTAGTTGAAAATCCCATGAATGTTTGGAATAAATATGATTTTGCAATGTCAGTCTTAGGAGAGAAATGCAAGCTGCCTGCAAAGGTTAAGCAGTTTTGGAGATGCATTGGATGAGAATTATACAAATGAAGAGGATATTCCTGTTAATGATACCTGTCATGAGGAATGGGACCAGATTCTTGGCCGGATGATATTTTTCTGGAGAGAGTTTGATGAGGATATTTGTTCACAAAAAAATCCATATTATGCGAAAGCTGAAAAATTATACCACAAGTATAATGACAACGAAAAAATTATGTGATAAAGTATGATACAGAAAACAGCAGATTCAGATAAATGAATCTGGGAAAGGAAAAAAGATGTTTACAGCTATTTATTCAAGTTATTTATATCTGGAAAGTTTGGAAAATGCACCGCTCCATCGCCAAGAAGAGTGGAGCTTTGGTTTTGTGTGTTCAGATAAGAATGAGCTTGAAAGGAATACTGTGAGGAAGGATGTGGGCCTTTTGTAGTGGATAGGCAGAGACAACCAGATACATAGATTTTGAACCGCTTATCTTGTGTGAATGCGCATGATAGGCGGTATTTTTATGTGAGAAACGGACCGGACGGCCTGCCTGCATGAACATTTGAGGCGTACCGTGATAATGAGCAATCGAAGATTTTGAATTAGGGAAGAAGGAAACGAAAGTATGGATAAATTAGAAATCAAAGGAAAAGTTAATACAGCTATCTGCTATGCAAAAGTAATAGAGGATGAAGCGATAGAGCAGATCAGGCGAATGTGCGACTATCCGATAACGGAAGGGTGCAGAATACGGATCATGCCGGATGTTCATGCCGGTAAAGGTTGTACCATTGGAACTACAATGACGATTATGGATAAGGCAGTGCCAAATGTGGTTGGTGTGGATATCGGTTGTGGTATGTATACGGTTAATCTTGGAAAGATAGATATTGATTTTGAGAAGGTTGATGAATCGGCGCATTATATTCCATCCGGAATGAATGTCTGGGAAGGACGCAAGGAGCGATTTGACCTGACGGCTCTTCGCTGCTACAGAGAGCTTAAGGATGCAAAGAGACTGGAAAGATCATTGGGTACGCTTGGCGGCGGAAATCATTTCATTGAGATTGATGAAGCAGCTGATGGAACCAAATATCTGATCATTCATTCCGGTTCAAGAAATCTTGGAAAACAGGTTGCGGAGCTTTATCAGAGACTGGCCATCAATCTTAATAGAGGATATGGAGATTATCTGGAGAAGCGTGATGAGATCATCAGAACCTACAAGGAGCAGGGGCGGAAGAATGAAATACAGGATGCATTAAAACAGCTCCGTTGGCAGGTTCGTGAGTCAGAAACAAGCATACCTGAGGATTTATGTTTCTTAAGTGGAAAATATCTTGAAGATTACCTTCACGATGTGGAAATCTGCCAGACATTTGCAAGACGGAACCGGGAGAAAATGGCTGAAATTATTTTGGAAAGAACAGGTATAACCGGAAGTGATGCCTTCCATACAATTCATAATTATATTGATACAGATGAAATGATTTTGAGAAAGGGCGCAATAGCCGCCCACAGTGGAGAGAAAGTGCTGATTCCAATTAATATGAGAGATGGAAGTGTATTAGCGGTTGGGAAAGGTAATCCGGAATGGAATTATTCTGCACCTCACGGAGCAGGAAGAATTATGTCCAGAACTAAGGCGAAACACGAACTTAGACTGGAGGAATACAAAGAAACAATGAAGGGGGTTTATACAACGTCGATCAATGAAAATACATTGGACGAAGCACCGATGGCATATAAGCGCCTGGATGACATTATTGATGTAATCAAGAAATCTGTGGACGTCATTGATGTGATGAAACCGATTTATAACTTTAAGGCTTCTGATTAAGGCAGAGGATATTCTTTCTCTGGCTGCAGGAGCAGAAATGGAGGAAGAAATGTTTGATATACCTACCATCGATATGGTAGCGACCGGGAGAAATATAACCAGACTGAGAGAAGCGGCAGGACTTTCCGTAAGAGATCTGCAGGATATCTTCGGATTTGCGACTCCTCAGGCAATCTACAAGTGGCAGCACGGAAGCGCATTGCCGACCATCGATAATCTGGTTGTACTGGCAGCAGTGCTGGAGGTCCCTATGGACGCTATCATTGTGATAGATGTAAATATGAAGGCGCCAGTCAGCGCATGAAAAATGAATAAATGGAGTCGGTGATTGTGGCTTTGCACATCCGGGTTCAAATCCAACTCTGCCCTTTTTGCTTGTGCGCAGTTGATTTAAGATGCCATCCTGCTAAGGTGGTGTGTGATAAAATTATAAAATTAAACAGCAGGTTTAATGACTTTTTCGAATGTACATGATATAATGGGCAATTAGATGGAATTGTGTTCAGGGGATAGAAAAGAGATTACGGAGGTACAAGCTTATGGAACCAATGTATTTGTCAATCCGGCAAAAGGAGACAGGAAAACAGATTAAGAAACTGCTCCTGGAGAAAGGTTATACCGTAAAGGATGTGCAGAGTGTTATGGGATTTGAAAATCCCCAGGCAATCTACAAATGGATTTCCGGTAAGTCATTACCGAGCTTAGACAATTTTATAATCTTAAGCAGATTACTACATACCAGTATGGAAGATATCCTCGTCATTGACGGGGATGTTGTTCGTTTAGGGGCTTCTTGGACACGGAGATTATTCTGGCGAAGATAGGGATTTTGAAAGTAATTGGAACTTGTATCAATTATTTATGGATAAGCCCTGAAACAGATTGACTATGTAAAAAAGAGAATGTAAAATTTATTTGAAGTTGCAATTTGTGACCTAAAAAAAGTATGGTGATTTATGAATTTCAAAAATAACGCCTGATATGGGAAAACTATGCAGGAAGATTTGAAGCCGATTGATATGCTAAATCAGATATTGTACAGCTATGGCTGACAGAGGGAGACATTATGAGCAGATTGAAAGAAATTCGCAAATATGTGGATAAGGAATTGAACAGAATGGAGGATGCCGATAAGCGGACAAATGCCATTGCACATTTATATGGCGTATCACTTGCGGCAACAATGATCGCAAAGAAGCGTGGACTGGATCCGGAAATTGCATCGATAGCTGCAATGCTTCATGATCTTTATGCTTATAAGACAGGGTCTTATGAAGACCATGCGCATAAGGGAGCGGAGCTTGCCGGGGAGATTCTGCATGAATTAAAACTGACGGATGAGGCTGAAACGGATATGATCTGCTCCGCAATCTATCATCATGATGATAAGCTGGTTACGGACAGCCCATTGGATGAGGTCCTGAAAGATGCAGATGTGATACATCACTGCATGAACGATCTGTCAAAGACTGTTAAGGAGAAAGAACAAGTGCGCTTTGATAAGCTGTGTAGAGAATTTGGAATGTAAGGAGTAGGCGGGTACACAGATTGGAGTAATCGGGTCATATGATAAGAGTAATAAAAACAAGAGAACAGGTTTTGAAATATGGTTTATCCTTTCCGGATACCTATCAGGATGCGCCATTTCGTGATGAGAACTGGCAACTGGTGCGGTACAGGGGAAATGCAAAAGCGTTTCTTTGGGTGTATGAGCGGAATGGATATATCAATCTGAATGTCAAGGCAGCTCCGGATAAGGTATATTTCTGGAGAGATATCTACAAATCCGTAATTCCGGGCTATCATCTGAACAAGGAACATTGGAATACGATTATTTTGGATGGAAGTATTCCTGACAGGGATATAAGAAGCATGATTGCCGAAAGCTATGACTTGATTTCAGACAGTCCGGCGAAGCGGATTTATGAAGCGGTAAAGCGGATTCCTTATGGGTGTGTTGCAACCTATGCTCAGGTGGCTGAGGCAGCAGGAGACAGGAAAATGGCCAGAGCGGTTGGAAATGCTTTGCATAAAAATCCGGATCCGGACAACATCCCCTGTTATCGTGTTGTAAATGCGAAAGGAGAGCTGGCAGGTGCATTTGCTTTCGGCGGAGCGGGAGTGCAGGCTGGATTGCTTATGGAAGAGGGAATCGAAGTGATAAACGGTGCGGTTGATCTGAAAAAATATCAATGCCGGAATCTTTGAACAAATGACAC
The DNA here is from genome assembly GCA_947632705.1 of uncultured Coprococcus sp. Classification (GTDB taxonomy): domain Bacteria; phylum Bacillota; class Clostridia; order Lachnospirales; family Lachnospiraceae; genus Coprococcus. The sequence goes on from CANRQE010000019.1 coordinate 5,744, forward strand.
GGAATCATACATTTATATGTGTTTAGGAATATATGCCAGTCGGATCTTTGTACTTATACGGACATTTTTCTAGGAACAATTAGAAAAATGTCCCTTTTGTTATGGTCAAAAAAATTTTATCATTCATGCAATAAAATGGTTCCTTTGTGCGTTAATAATATGAAAGGACAAAAGATCATGATCACTTTAATACCATTGAATACAACGGATGCAAACATAGAAAAACTGAATATTGACGAGTTGTTAAAAGGGGTATCCCAGGGAGACACTGCTGCTTTTGAGGCATTGTATAATTGTATGAAAACTTCTGTTTATAGTTATGCATACTCTGTTTTAAGAAATGTACAGGATGCAGAGGATATTCTTCATGATTGTTTTATTCACATTTATGCCGCTGCAAATACTTATCAAAGGCAGGGAAAAGCAAAAGCCTGGATCATTACGATTACCCGTAACCTGTGTATGCTGAGACTGAGGGAACGGAAAAAACTATCAGATTTTTCAATAGAAGATACCGGGTTACATATTACAGAGCCGGCACATTTATCGCCGGAAGATAAGCTTGTACTGGAGCAATGTCTGAGACTGCTTTCAGATGAAGAAAGGCAGATCGTTATTCTTCATGCAGTGTCAGGCTTTAAGCATAGGGAAATTGCCTCCTTGCTCGATATTCCTTTACCGACTGTCCTTTCAAAATATAACCGGGCAATTAAAAAACTTAAAAAAATAATATAACAGAGGATGGATCATATGACAAAAAAAGAAATCGAAGCAAGCTTAAAACAAACTTTTACAAATAATACCCCTGATATATTCGACGCAATTCTGAATGACTGTAAAGAACAACGGGGAAATGTTGCCTGTGCTGGCAGAACGAAAAGAATGAACAGATGGCTCTATCGGGTTGCAGGTATGGTTGCAATACTGTTGATTATTGCATGTGCTTCTTTTGGACTTTATTATCACAAAATTAATTATACTCTGGATTCCACCATCTCACTGGATGTAAACCCGAGCATCGAAATTCAGGTAAATCAGAAAGAACGTGTGCTTGCTGTCATACCATTGAACGATGATGGAAAAATAGTACTCGGTGACATGGATCTTACAGGAAGCGATCTTGAAGTCACGGTAAACGCTCTGATTGGTTCCATGCTCCAGAATGGGTACCTGAATGATACCAGTAATTCGATACTTGTGAGTGTAGATAGTGATGACTCCAATAAGAGTGCAGAGATACAGAAAAGATTGACAGATGAAATCAGTTTACTGCTTTGTACAGATACATTTGATGGTGCCGTACTGAGTCAGACTGTCAGACAGGACGAAGATACCCGGGCGCTTGCCGCACAATATGGCATTACGCTTGGAAAAGCACAGCTGATTCAGCAAATCGTCAGCCAGAATAGCAGATATACCTTCCCCGACCTTGTTCCGCTTTCTATCAATGAATTGAACCTGATCAGCAGAACCGGCAATATTGTTCTTCAGGATATTGAGTCCGTTGGAGCAGCAAGCGATAAAGGGTATGTTGGAGAGACTGCTGCAAAAAGCACGGCTCTCAGTCATGCAGGCGTAAAAGAAGCGGATATTTTCAATTACAGCTGGGAAATGGATTATGACAAAGGCAAAATGGTGTACGAAATAGAATTTAGTTCTGCAGGTTATGAATATGACTATGATATCGATGCATTAACCGGGGAAGTGATATGGAATCAAAAAGAAGCGGATGACGACTATATAAAGCCTGCTTCCGGAAATAATAACGGTACAGGCAGCAGTACAGGTAATAGCACAGGCAGTACGGAAGATAATAAAGGTAACGGTTCTCCTGTAATAAGTCCGGACAGTGCAAAAAGTGCGGCGTTCAATCATGCGGGAATTTCTGCCGAAAGAGCAAAAAATGTAAGATGCGGACTGGATTATGAAAACGGCCAGCAGATATATGAAGTTGAATTTACCTGTGACGGCTATGAATATGATTATGATATCAATGCATCCACCGGTGCAGTTCTCCAGCATAAGGTTGAGGCTGATGATGATACAAAACCTGTACAAGGTGATAGTTCTACAGGAAATAATGGCAAGCAGCCTGACCATAGCCAGTCAAAAGAAAATAATGATAGCGGCCGCAATGAGAACAACAGAACTGATGCTTATGACAAGCCGGCTGATTATGACGACGATGAGATTGATGATAAGGATGACGATAGAGATGACGATGACACAGATGATGAAGATATAGATGATGATAACGAAAATGATGATGACGATGATGACGAGGCCGACGATGATTAGCTTTGAATTTGTATAGGAAGAAAAGAAGACGGATTCCTCTGACAGCTTGTCTTTTTTCTGCCAAAGTGGTATGATCAGACATTATATATGATGGAAAGAGGAAGCATGATGATAGTTGATTTTCATACACATACCTATCCGGAAAAGATCGCAGACAGGGTTTTAAAGGATTTGATGAACAAATCCGGCACGGAGGTATTTTCTGACGGAACCCTGGCCGGCCTTCAGGCATCCATGAAGCGGGCAGGGGTAGATATATCGGTGATTCTTCCGGTTGTAACGGCGCCGAAGCAGACGGAAAAGATTAATGCGGTTGCTGCAGGGACAAATGAGCATTTTGGCGATACCGGGCTGTGGTCCTTTGGCGGGATCCATCCGGATAACGAAAATTACAAGGAAATTTTACAGGATATAAAGCACAAAGGATTAAAGGGAATCAAACTGCATCCGGATTATCAGGGAGTGTTCTTCAATGATATCCGTTATAAACGGATTGTGGACTATGCAAGTGAACTGGATCTGATGATTGTGGTACATGCGGGAATTGATATCGGGCTTTACGATACGGTGCATTGTACTCCGGATATGGCAATTGAAATGTTAGAGGAAGTGGCGCCTGAAAAGCTTATTCTGGCACATCTTGGAGGCTGGAACATGTGGGATCAGGTATATCAGGATATTTGTGGAAGAAATGTATATCTGGACACGGCTTTTTCTTATGGAGATATTGCGTTTCGCCCGGGTGCAGAACATAAATGGAAGCTGGCAGAACAGGAACAGGTATTGAAGATCATTGCAAAACACGGGGCCGACCGTATCTTATTTGCAACGGACAGTCCATGGTCTGATCAGAAAACTTCCGTTGAAGATATCAGGGCTTTGCCGTTGACAGAAACGGAGAAAAATAAAATCCTTGGAGAAAATGCAGCAGCGTTATTACAGCTTGCATAATCGTACAAGATTTTTGTGAAAAAAAATATAAAAAAATTGCATATATCTATTGCAGTACATTTAAAATTATGTTACAATTCTGTTACACAATAATTTTTTTCACAAAAATACACATATATAAAGAGCCATGTTATCTGCGCCATTAACATGGCTCTTCATTTTTATATACGGAAACGTAGAAACAGAAAAAGGAACTGCGAAAAAGCAGTTCCTTTGTAGCTGGGCTACTAGGATTCGAACCTAGAAAATGCTGGAGTCAGAGTCCAGTGCCTTACCATTTGGCGATAGCCCAATGCGTTCAACAGATGCTATTATATATGATAGAGACATGAATTGCAAGAACTTTTTTTACAAATATAGAATATTTCTTGCCTGATACAGGTAGAAATCTGAAGCATCCTGTTGTATAATATGAGACGTCTTTTAGAGAAAACGGAATACCTGTGATATAACAGGCCGGAGGACAGAAACGGAGAGCAGATATGTATAGCTATGAAGCAGTGGTCAGATATAGTGAGACCGGCGGAAAACTGAAGGCAGATGCCGCCGCTATTGCGAATTATCTTCAGGATTGCGCAATCCTGCATTCTGAAAAGGTGGGGATCGGAATTGAATATTTAAAAGAGCATCACCGTGCCTGGTTTCTGATTTTTTGGCAGATTGCCGTTTCCAGATATCCGGATCTTGGGGAGAAGATTTTGATCAGAACGTGGGCTCATGATTTTAAAGGCTCTCTGGGTTACCGGAATATAGAGATTACAGATCAGGATGGAAATTCTCTGGTGCAGGTAGCGTCTATCTGGAGCTATATGGATATTCTGGAGCTGCGGCCTACAAAAATTGAGGCGGAGGTTGCCGCAGCCTATCCAATGGAACCGAAGCTGAATATGGAGTATGCGCCGAGAAAGCTGCAGCTTCTGCCGGATGCCCGGACCATAGAGGAAAGACGGGTGATGCAGTATCAGATTGATTCCAATCATCATATGAATAATTCTGCCTATATTGCCCTTGCACAGGAGTTTATAGAAGACACGGCAGCTATAAAGGAAATACGCACAGAGTATAAGAAGCAGTTTGTAAAAGGCGAAATTATCAGAATAAAAAAAGCGGTCAGTGGCAGAAACTGTCAGATTGTATTTACAGGGGAAGATGATCAGGTAAGATGTATTGTATTGTTTATACTGGAGGAGAAGCATGATTAAAATCGGGGAATGGAACCAGTTAGAGGTAGTGAGAGAAAAGGAATTCGGGATATATCTTTCTGATGATACAGGAGAAAATGATGTGCTGCTGCCGGTCAGACAGGTACCTGCGGGAACAAAAAAAGGTGAAAAGCTTTCGGTATTCATATATCGTGATTCTTCCGACAGACTGATCGCAACCTTAAACAGACCCCGCATCGCTCTGGGAGAACTGGCTGTTTTAAGATGCGCAGGTGTCACAAAAATCGGTGCATTTATGGACTGGGGACTGGAGAAAGATATTCTTTTGCCATTTAAAGAACAGACCTGTCGGGTGGAAGAGGGAAAAGAGTATCTGGTCTATATGTATAAAGACAAATCAGAACGACTGTGTGTCAGTATGAAGGTATATGAGCATCTGCGGACCGATGCTCCGTATCAGGCAGGAGATGAAGTCCAGGGTATTGTGTATGAATTCAATCCGAATATGGGTGCCTTTATTGCGGTGGACGATTTGTATTCAGCATTGCTTCCGATGAAGGAAATCCATAGCCGGATATCTGTAGGGGACAGGATTGAAGCCCGTGTAGTCAATGTCAGGGAAGACGGTAAGCTGGATCTGCTCAGACAGAAGCCGATCAGACAGCAGATGGAAGAAGACAGCAGGATGGTATACAGAGTGATTGAAAGCTATCACGGCGTGCTGCCGTTTACAGATAAAGCAGATAAGGAAATCATTGAAAAAGAGTTTGGATTAAGCAAGAATGCTTTTAAAAGAGCGGTCGGAAGACTGTTAAAAGAAGGTAAGATTCAAATTACAGAAAAAAATATCATTTTAAAGGAGGATCATTATGAAACAGATCATTAGTACTTCATCAGCGCCTGCCGCAATCGGGCCATATTCACAGGCAGTTCTGGTCGGAAATATGCTTTATACGTCAGGCGTCATACCAATTGACCCCGTAACCAATACATTAGTAGAAGGGGATATCCGGGTTCAGGCTGCGCAGGCCATCGGTAATCTGAAAAATTTGCTGGAGGCAGGCGGCTCTTCCTGTGAAAACGTTGTAAAAACCACCGTATTTATTAAAAATATGGATGACTTTGGAATTGTCAATGAAATATATCAGAGTTTCTTTACAGCCGATTGTCCGGCACGTTCCTGTGTAGAAGTAGCCAGGCTGCCGAAAGATGTTCTGATAGAAATTGAAGCGATTGCAGTAGTTGGATAATATATGGATAAGCAGAAAAACATTCAAAAAGCGATTATTTATTTTGCGGTTTTAATTTTTCTGTATGAGCTGGCATCCTTTCTTGTCATAAGAATTGACTGGTTTCATGGTATGTCGGCTGAACAGAATATCTTATTTAGCCAGAGTTTGATCCTGGTTCCGACCATTTTGTTTTTTGTTGTTACAAGACAGAATGTCTGTCAGGTGCTCCGGCTGAAGAAAATGCATTGGGCAACCTGGCTTTTGATACCGGTACTGGTATTTTGCATAGAGCCGTTAATGACCGTGTTAAATGCCGTATCCCTGTTGTTTGTGGATAATTATATTGCCGGAGTGTCCAATGCGCTGATCGAGCATCATTCCCTGCCGGTTTCCCTGTTATTGATGGCGGTGCTTCCCGCCGTTATAGAGGAGAGCGCATACAGAGGCGTCATACTCGGTAATTTCAGGGAAGGCAGCAGACTGGCGGCCATTTTAATTGCAGGATGTCTGTTTGGTATCATGCATATGAATTTTAATCAGATGGCATATGCGGTTGTGCTCGGAATTGTGTTCGGATTTATCGTAGAAGCAACAGGCAGTATTTTTTCAACGATGCTTGCCCATTTTTGTATCAACGGGATATCTGTTGTGCTGAGTTTTCTGATCAGCCGGCTGTCTTTTCTGTTTCCGCAGGAGCAGATGCCGGATGGCAGTACACTAAGCAGACATGATATATTACAGGTAATACAGCTGTATCTGCCGGTTGCGGTAGTCGGGACGGTCATGGCAGCCGCCCTGATTTTTGCACTTGCAATTTTAAATGGGAATAAAGATTCCTTTTTGGCATTGTTTAAAAAGCAGGAACAGACCTTGGCACCCGCGGGAGACCCTGCAAAAAAAATCCGGATTGTCAATCCGGTTCTGATTATTACGGTTTTGTATTGTCTGGGAAAATGTATATTTGATGAATGGATCGCACCGGCTTTTTTCAGTTAATAAATATGAAGCGGGAAAGGCTTGAACAAAAAAAAGATACAACAAACGGGAAAGGAATGGTTTGTTGTATCTTTTTTTGTTTTAGTTTGATGTCTGACTGACATTGCTGTAAAAAGATATAATATATAATCCGGCAATTCCCACTAATGTGTAAATAATTCTGGAGAATGCGGAGCTGTCACCAAACAGTGCGTCAACAATATTGTAATTAAAAATTCCAATAATGCCCCAAACAATTGCACCGATAATGGCGAGTGTCAGACAAATACAATTTAATACCTTCATACTTTCCTCCTCAAATGAGTTTGATGTATATACATAGGATAAGCATTTCTGATAGAATCATACTGGAAAAAAATTCCAAACAAGATAAGAAAAAAATTCTAATAAATCTGGAAATAGTAGTTGACATTTACATGTGCATATGATAAATTCAATATATGAACAACAATTCATATGTTTACATATATTAAAAGGAGGTGTACTATGGCTGCAGAATATCATCACACGGAGGAACCGATTTTATTATCGGAAATGGTGCCGGGCGAGGAGACATTGTATGATCTGGCGGAGCTGTTTAAGATCTTCGGCGATTCGACCAGAATTCAGATTTTATATGTTCTGCTGGAACAGGAGATGAGTGTCGGGGATATCGCGGAGAAGCTGTCCATGAATCCCTCAGCCATATCTCATCAGCTTCGGATGCTGAAGCAGGCAAAGCTGATCAAGAACCGCCGTTCCGGAAAAAATATTTTTTATTCACTGGCAGATGAACATGTTGTGACAATTATGAACCAGGGACTGGAACATATTCTGGAATAAAAAGAATGCAGGTTTTGTTCCTGTAAAAGGCAGGGAACAAAACGATCGTATGAATCAGGAAGGAGAGATTTTAGTATGAAAAAGAGATTTCAATTAAATGATGTGGATTGTGCAAATTGTGCGGCAAAAATGGAGGAAGGGATTAAGAAGCTTCCGGGAGTAAAGGATGCTTCCATTAGTTTTATGGCACAGAAGCTGACAATAGAAGCGGAGGAGGATCAGTTTGACAGAATTCTCAAAGCAGCGCAAAAAATTGTAAGGGATATTGATGAAGAGGCTTCCATTCAATATTAGGGTATCGGTATGACGAATAAGCAGAAAAAGACATTATTACGGATTATTATTGCATTTGTTTTATTTCTTCTGTGTGTCGTTCTTGATCATGTTCTTTCTTTTCCGGGAAAATGGGATGCTCTGGTCAAGGGAGTCATATTTATGGTTCCCTACCTGATGGCCGGATATGACGTTGTGATAAAATCGGTAAAGAATATATCAAAGGGACATGTGTTTGATGAGAATTTTCTGATGACCGTTGCAACAATCGGTGCATATGGAACCGGGGAATTCAGTGAAGCAGTAGCGGTTATGCTGTTTTATCAGGTCGGGGAATGGTTTCAGAAGTATGCAGTCAACCGTTCCAGAAACAGTATTACGGATCTGATGAATATTATGCCGGAATATGCGAACCTTCTGCGGGATGGGAAGCTGGTGCAGACCGACCCGTATGAGGTTGCAGTCGGCGATGTCATTGTGGTACAGCCGGGTGAAAAGATTCCTCTGGATGGAAAGGTGATTGAAGGAGAGGCCTTTGTGGATACGGCTGCTTTGACGGGAGAATCCGTACCCCGGAAGATTGCGGCCGGAGATGAGGCTTTAAGCGGGTGTATCAATCAGAACGGTGTATTAAAGATAGAAGTGACCAGAGAATTTGATCATTCTACCGTCGCAAAAATTCTGGAACTGGTGGAAAACGCAAGTACAAGAAAAGCAAAGTATGAACAGTTTATTACCAGATTTGCAAAGTATTATACGCCTGTCGTATGCTTTTTGGCAGTGGCGGTGGCAGTGATTCCGCCGCTTCTTATGGGCGCATGGGGAATGTGGTTCCACAGAGCGTTGATTTTTCTGGTGGTTTCCTGTCCGTGTGCTCTGGTTATCTCTATTCCTTTGAGTTTCTTCAGCGGAATCGGCGGCGCTTCGAAAGCCGGCATTTTGGTAAAAGGCAGTAATTTTCTGGAACTGCTCGGAAAAGCAGAAACGATTGCGTTTGATAAAACCGGAACTCTGACAAAAGGCGTATTCCGTGTCGTTGAACTGGCGCCTGCGGGAATAACCAAAGAGGAGCTGTTGGAGCTTGCTGCTTACGGAGAATATTATTCCAATCATCCGATTGCAGCATCTGTCAGACAGGCCTATCAGAAGGACGTCAATGCAGAGTTGCTTCATGATTATAAAGAACTGTCCGGGATGGGAATTTCGGTTGTATTTCACGGCCGGGAGCTGTTAATCGGAAATCAGAGACTGTTTGCTGAGAAGCAGATTGCAGTCAACAGTGAACCGTCTGATGCAGGAGCAGGAACCATCCTGTACATAGCGCTGGAGGGCGTATACCAGGGACGGATTACGATTGCAGACGAGATTAAGGACGGGGCCGTACAGGCAATCAAAGATATCAGGGCATGCGGCATGAATCAGGTGGTTATGCTGACGGGTGATAAAAAGGATGTAGCGGAGCAGGTTGCGGCCAGGCTGGGTATCGATACCGTGATGGCTGAGCTGATGCCGGCGGATAAGGTTGCAAAGGTAGAAGAACTGCTTGCACAAAAAAATCCAGAAAAAACGGTAGTTTTTGTGGGAGACGGAATTAATGACGCACCGGTGCTGGTGCGTGCGGATATCGGGATTGCTATGGGCGCCATGGGACAGGATGCCGCAATTGAAGCGGCAGATATTGTTCTGGTAGATGATGATCCGGAAAAGATTGCGACGGCATATGCGATTGCAAGAAAGACAGTTGCAATCGTGAAGCAGAATATTGTATTTGCATTAGGTGTTAAGATATTGATCATGCTGCTTGGGGCATTTGGTCTGGCCGGAATGTGGGCAGCCGTGTTTGCGGATGTGGGAGTGGCGTTCTTAGCCATTCTTAATGCTACCCGTGCACTGAAATAGGAATGATACGGTATTGCAAAGTCCTGTTTTCTAAGGTATAAATATTTTAGAAACAATTGGGAAATCATAACCGTTGCAGGAAAGAATATAAGAAGATCATTCGAAAAGCAGATAGGAGAAAAATATGGTACAGGCAGAGTCGATTATATTTGATATGGATGGAACCCTATGGGACAGTGCCGAAAATGTTGCAAGATCGTGGAATGAGGTATTAAAGCAACAGCCGGATACAGATATCACTTTAACGGAAGCAGATATCAAAGGCGTGATGGGGATGCCCATGGATGCCATTGCAAAGAAACTCTTTCCGGATGTCAGCAGGGGCAGACAGATGGCACTGTTAGATGCCTGTGGTCTGTATGAGAATGACTATTTAAAAAAGCATGGGGGCACCCTGTATCCGGGAGTGGAAGAAACCCTGAAAAAGCTGTCCGGAAAACACAGACTGTTTATTGTGAGCAATTGTCAGTCAGGCTATATAGAAGCATTTCTGGAATATTACGGATTTGCGGGTTATTTTACGGATATTCTGTGCTGGGGTGATACAAAACTTTCCAAGGGTAAAACGATTGCCAGACTGATGGAAAAAAATCATATTTCGGATGCCGTCTATGTGGGGGATACGCAGGGAGACTGTACCAGTACCTATGAGGCGGGTGCAAAGTTTATATATGCCGCCTATGGCTTTGGAAAGGTGGACCGGTGTGACGGAGTCATTCATGATATACGGGAATTGCCGGATATGGTAAAAGGGGTATCGGAGTGAAAACTTTGGATGGAGATATAGGTATAAAAAACGGGCAGCAAATGAATTCCTCATTTGCTGCCTGTTTTTTATGCTTCCATATGTTCGATGGATGCTTTTATAAAGCCTTTAAACAGCGGGTGCGGTTTATTTGGTCTGGATTTGAATTCCGGGTGCGCCTGTGTGCCGATAAACCATGGATGATCCGGTAATTCTATCATTTCTACAATGTGACCGTCCGGGGACAGACCGACCAATTCCATGCCGTGTTCTTTCAGAGCCGTTCTGTAATCGTTGTTTACTTCGTATCTGTGCCGATGCCGTTCATGGATCAGTTCCTGACCGTACAGTTCATAGGATTTGGAATCTTTGTTCAGTACGCAGGGATAGGAGCCGAGTCTTAAGGTGCCGCCCAGATCTGTAACGCCATGCTGGTTTGGCATAATATGGATGACCTGATGGAAAGAGTTCGGATCAAATTCAGAGCTGTGTGCATCATTATAACCGATCACATTCCTTGCAAACTCGACAATCGTAAGCTGCATACCCAGACACAATCCCAGATATGGCACTTTCTTTTCGCGGGCATATTGGATTGCTGCGATCATGCCGTCAATACCTCTGTCGCCAAAACCGCCGGGAACCAGAATACCGTCAACGTCTCCCAGAATCTCATTGACATTTTGAGAATTTACAAGCTCGGAATCCACCCACTTGATCTCTACCTCTGCATCATTTGCCACGCCGGCGTGCTTTAGGGATTCCACTACTGAAATATAAGCGTCATGGAGGGATACATATTTGCCGACTAAGGCAACGGTAACTTTTTTGGACGGATGCTTCCATGCTTCAATCATGGTCGTCCATTCCTTCCATGCGGTTTCATCCGGAGCCGGACAATCCATTTTCAGGCATTTACATACAACGTCAGCCAGATGTTCTTTTTCCATTGCCAGAGGAACTTCATATAATACCTCTACATCCAGATTCTGGATGACGTTTTCGCTCGGAACATTACAGAATAAAGCAATCTTGTCTTTGATGCTCTGGTCCAGAGGAAGGTCGGAACGGCATACCAGAATGTCCGGCTGGATACCCATACTCTGAAGTCCTTTGACGCTGGCCTGGGTTGGCTTTGTTTTCAATTCGCCGGATGCGCGCAGATATGGAATCAGGGTAACATGAATCATAATACAGTTTTCATGACCGACGTCATGCTGGAACTGACGGATGGCCTCCAAAAATGGCTGACTTTCGATATCACCTACGGTTCCGCCGATTTCGATAATGGCAATCTCTGTTTCTTTTGCCTCCGGATTTCTGTAAAAGCCGGCCTTAATTTCATTCGTGATATGCGGTACTACCTGTACGGTATGTCCGCCAAAGTCTCCGTGACGCTCCTTTTGCAGGATGCTCCAGTAGATTTTACCGGTAGTAACATTGGAGTTCTGGTTCAGGCTTTCATCTATAAATCGTTCATAATGTCCAAGATCCAGATCCGTTTCTGCTCCGTCATCCGTAACAAAAACTTCTCCGTGCTGGATCGGATTCATTGTGCCTGGATCAATGTTGATATAGGGGTCAAATTTCTGACTTGTAACCTTATATCCCCGCATCTTTAACAGACGACCCAGAGATGCGGCTGTAATCCCTTTTCCCAAACCTGATACAACACCGCCGGTTACAAATACATACTTGATTGCCATAATAATTTATCCTCCTGAAAATAATGAAACTTATGGTTGCGTCCTGTGATAAGCCGCATTCCCATAAGTCAATAAAAAAGCGTCACAATAACATGAATTTTATTATAAAGGAGCGAATTATAAAAGTCAATGGAATAAGATTCTCTTTTCAAATAAAATAAGATGATGTAAAATGAAAGTACTGCAAAAAAAGCAGATATACAGGGGAAAGGAACAGGAACGATGAAAAATATACAAAAAAAGGGAAAATTCGGAAGTGTCCTCAAGTATATGGCGGCTTTTCTGATTCCGGTTATCCTGTATACTGTCATTTTGAAACTGCAGAAGGCATATCCGTTTGGTACAAACAGTTTTCTGTATAGTGACGCATATTATCAGTATTATGCAATGTTTCAGGAAATGATCGGTTGGCTGAAAAGCGGAGAGGGCAGCCAGATCCTCTGGAACCGGGGATTGGGAATCGACTTTACCGTTAATATGCTGTATTACGGAATGAGTCCGTTTAATCTCATCATTTTTGTTATGGGAGAGTCCCGTGTGGCGTTTTCCATGGTGCTTGTGATCATATTGAAGCTTGGCGCCATGTGTGCGACAGCTTTGTATTATTTTGAACATACATCGATGGCGGCTGTCAGGAGAGAAAATCCGGTAGTCAGATATGGCATTGCATACGCCTGTTCCTGCAGTTACGTTTTTTGCGGCTATGTGATGGCATATAATCACAATCTGATATGGCTGGACGGGCTGATTCTTTTGCCGCTGCTTGCAATCGCATTGGAACGGCTGAATGAGAAGAACCGGATTTTTATGTATTATAGTTTACTGACATTGGCATTCGTAACGAACTTCTATTTTTCTTTTTATGTCTGCGTATTTGCCGTTATTTATTTTCTGCTTCTGGAACGGGAAAATTGGAAACAATTTATAAAGAAGAGTCTGGTCTTTGCGGGAGTCTCTGTTCTTGCGGCATGCACGTCTGCGGTCGTGCTGCTTCCGGCCCTGCATACTGTTTTGAATATTTCGGCTTCTGGTGCGGAAAATCAAATAGGATTCTTTTCGGTTGGAAATTTGTGTGACTTTTGGGAATCCTTTTATCCCGTCAGAAGTCTGGATGCAGAGGGACCGTCTATTTTCACACATAATAATTATTGTGGAACGATCATTTTTCTGTTGACTTTATTTTTCTTTTTGGATAAAGGAAAGCAAAGAAAACGAAAACTGAAATTTGCCGCTGCTCTTCTGTTCCTGATAGTCGGTTTGAATTTTAGCGGTTTGAATTATGTGATGCATGGATTTGCTTTTACACATGGCATGGGAAACAGATTTGCATTCATTTTACTGTTTATACTGCTGGTCATGGCATTTCAGGTGCTGTCTGAATACGAGCCGGCATTTCAGGTGACGGGCCTGATTGGCATTGTCTGTATTTTTGTTCTGTTTGCCGTCATGATGATCTTAAATCCGGAGAAAGGGAATCCCTATTCTTATATTGCGTTTCTGATGCTGATGACCTTGTATGTTGCTTTACTGGTCTTTTATTGGAGAAAAAGCATCCGGCTGCATACATTTTATCTGTGGCTGGTGATGATCTGGTTGGCCGAGCTCATTGTAAATGCGGTGATGGTTGCTCCCGATAAGGTTATGCAGGGCAGCTTTGACGATAGTATCCATTTGTCGGAATGGGAGCAGGAATATGATGCCCTTGTCTGTGCACCCGGCGAGAGAAAGTCTGCCTTATGCGGAGAGATATACATGAGAAAGTCAGATGTGAACTGGTACTCTTCCCTGATTGACAAACATGTGATTGACAGTTTTAAAAGTCTGGGATTGTCGCATTATCAGAATATCGAGTATACCTACAGAGGTACATCCAGACTGACTGCCCTGATGTATAATGTGCGGTATGTACTGACCAGTGAAAAAGGATGTCTGGGCGGATATCATGAGCTTGCCGCACCGGGAACCTGTCTGCTTTATGAGGCAGATGAGCTTGCCGGCATGGGTTTTATGATGGATGCGGATATTTTGCAATGGACGGGAACGGATACCGCTGCCATGAACCAGAATGCATTTGCAAAACTGGCGTTTGACGCAGACCCGTTGTTTTATGAAACAGATATCAGCGGGGCAGAGATTTCCTGTAAAAATATGGTGCTTTTAAACAGAGATGATATGCATTTTGAATATGAAGGTAAGGGATTTTTAAGTCCCTGCCTGCAGATAGATTTTACTGCAGATCAGGATATGGATTTGTATGTGGAAAGCAGCGATACCAGTCTGCAGGCTCTTACGGTGGTGGTCAATGATGAAATCAGAATTGATACCCTGCATGTGGAAACAGAGTCCTTGCTTCCGATTGGCAAAGTGCAGAAGGGAGACCGGGTTTCCATATTGCATTATGGATGTGCAGACGAAGGCGAAAGAGCCGAAAAGAATATCCGGCTATATACCTTTGAGGATGAGGCCTTTGACCGTATGTTGCCAAACCTTCTGGATGAGATATTGACGGTCGATTCCATAAAGGGAGATACGTTAAAGGGAAATATACATGTAAAAGAAGCGGGCGTGCTCTATATAGCGCTTCCGTATCGTCAGGGGTATACGGTCACGGTAGACGGAGTGGAGACAAAACCGTTAAAAATAGGAACGGGATTGATGGGTGTTTCCCTTGAACCGGGGGATCATCAGATCAGCATCCGTTATGAGACGCCCGGACTGAAAGCGGGAATGCTGATAACAGGATTATCCGTGTTATTTGCAGCAGGCTTGGGCATTGTCCGGAAAAAGAAGCTTTCCGGCAGGGTGTGAGGAGAAATCTATGCGTTTTATTCATATTTCAGATGTTCATCTCGGGAGGACCCCGGATGAAGGACAACCCTGGAGCGGGGACAGAAAAAAAGAAATATCGGAAACTCTGATCCGGATCATGGATTATGCCAATACCGGAAAGATCGACTTTATTTTGATAGCCGGAGATTTGTTTGATCATGTACCGGATGCGGAGGACCTCCGTAAGCTGGATGAGATTTTCGGAAGGCTTCAGCATACCTGTGTGATCTATGCAGCGGGAGAGTGCGACTGTCTGGAAAGGGAAGCGGCGTTAAATACCTTTACGTTTACGGCGCCTGTCTATGTTTTGGGCAATGAAAGAAGCGGACCGTCATTGCCGAAAGATTCTCCGTTTTACGGAGTCAGGGACGAAAAAGCTTCTGTTTTGTTTGATTGTATTTTTTTCCCGCATTTTCAGATGCATATATATGGAACCAGTTTTTTTCAGGAAAAGAGCAGTCTGCCTGTTTTGGATGAGACAGGTCCGTTTTATACGGAGGGGATCAATCTTTTAGTCGCTCATGGCGGGGAAGCGGAATATCTGCCGATTGATTTTTCCCTGCTGAAAAATCGTGGATATCAGTACGTTGCGCTCGGACACCGGCATAATTATGAAAAAAAAGGGTCGGCCAATATTGTGTATGCGGGTACGCCGGAACCGCTTTGTTATACGGAGACCGGAAGACATGGTTTTGTAGAAGGAGAGATTACGGAGGCGGGAGTGAAGCTTCAGTTTCATCCGGTTTCTAAGCGCGAATATAAAATTATTGATTATCCGGTCAGTGATGCCATGACCTCCGGCGAGGCTGCAGAGGATCTGAAGCGTCTGCTGGAGCATGAGGGAAAGGAACATATTTATCACATCCGTCTTGTGCGTTTAAACGACTGTGAGAAAAATTTCCAGATTGAGGAATTGCTGAAGGATTTCCGGATAGAGGCAGTCGAGGGGCAGCAGTTTGAGAGAAAGGATTACGACAAATATATAAGGTCCAATCATAACAATGAATTTGCCGGGCTGTTAGAACATTTATCCGATGCTTCACCGGTCAGGCAGGATGCGGCAAAAATGATGGTGGATTTCGTGATAGAAGCATCTGCGTTAAATCGCAGGTGGTCCAACCACTTAAGCGACAGAATGTATGAGGAATACCGGCAGATGGGAATTGCCCATTTCAGGACCAGAAAAGATATTTTGAAAAATTCTCCCGAATATATGGAGTATGAGCATGCCAGAGAGCAATTGATGGTCAATCCGGATGTTCTGGACAATCTGAATACCGCATGGGCAGAAGAACGGAAGGCTGAGCTTTCTTACCGGATGGCAAAAAGCAGTTTTGAGCAGATAAAAAGAAGATACAGACGGCACTGGATGAAGATTGGGGTGCGGGCGGCGGCGATTCCGTTTATTGTGTTCTGTCTGATCTGTATTCTGTTTTTGCCATATATGCTGATGCGTCTTTCGGATGCATCGGGCGGGAACGGCCTTCTGCTGCTTCCGGGCGCAGGAATCATGGCTGTTGTTATCAGCTTCTGTCTCGGATATCTGACTGCCGGGTTTATAGATACGAAAATCGGAAGGGGTGCCCGCAGACTTACCCTGCAGCAGGAGGCGGATGAGACTGAACAAAGGGTTCTGGAGCTGGAAAAACAGGTTCATGTGCTGCATGAGAAAAGAAGGGAATTTCAGCTGCAGGAAAGCAGAAGACAGGATATTCTTGAAGATATGAGCAAAAGAGAGCGGAAGGCGGAAGCCATACGCTATGAGCTGCAGCTGATCGAAGAGGGGCTTGCGCTTTTGTACGGAAAAGAAAAGAACATCTCCTGACGGTAATGACAGGGATGTTCTTTTTTTGCGCATAAATGCCGTATACAAAAAAGCAGCCTGGTTATTTCTGACAGCCACAATTAGAGTTAAGACACGGAGCCTTCGTGTCAAAATCAGAGTTGAAGGCGTAGAAATTCTTTTCGTCCAGTTTATCCTGAACAATGCGGAGTGCTTCCCCAAATCTCTGGAAATGAACAACTTCACGTTCCCGAAGGAATTTTAACGGCTCATAAACATCAGGATAATCTTTGGCAAGACGGAGCAGATTGTCATAGGTTGTGCGCGCTTTCTGTTCTGCTGCGATGGGATAAGAACAACCGGTCAGAAATTCCAGTGGATTTTAACCGGAACCGTATGTGTGCCGGGAATCCGTCTGCCGACGGAAATATAGTCAATCAGCGTTTCAACCAGATCCCGGTTAAGTGAAACCGGATGTATATCGGTTTTGTCCGGATATTTATCTGACAGGTGCGCCAGTTCTGCCAATACAGTCTGTTCCAGTCTGTCAGCCGATATAAAGGAACCGGTACAGGCCGTTTTCAGGATATGATGTGTCGGACACTGCAGATAATATGTGCCCCGCGTTTTGGTGGAGCGCAGGGTATAGCCGCAGTATGCACATCTGGCCTTCCCTGCAAATATGCCGGCCGGTCCGGAAGAGAAGGGCTTTGTACGTTCTTTTAAAAGTGCCTGCACGGTATTCCACAGTTCCTGACTGATAATCGGTTCATGTGTATTTTCCACCCGGTACCATTCACTTTTGGGGCGGGGCCTGTTCTGCTTGGTTTTATATGAGATACTTCCGTATCTGCCCTGTACCATATTTCCAATATAGATTTCATTTTGCAGCATATTTGCAATGGCAGCATATTTCCAGAGGGTGCTGTTTCCGGTTTTCGGCTGCATATAACGCATACCGTGTAATCGCTTATATTCCGTAGGATTCGGGATGCCGCGCTCATTCAGTGTCCGGGCAATGGCTGTTTTACCGTATCCTTGGGCGAACAGAGAAAAGACCTCACGGACGACGGCGGCAGCCTCCTGATCAATGATCAGATGCCCTTTTTCTTCAGGGTCTTTTTGATAACCGTACAGGGCAAACGCACCGATATGCTTTCCTTGCTTTCGTTTGTCCGTCAGTACACTTTTAATGTTGTCGGACAGATCCTCCAGATACCATTCATTGACGAGGCCGTTGATCTGTCTGGCCTTTTTGTTCCCTTTATTTGCGGTATCGGCATGATCCACAACACTTACAAACCGGATTCCCCATAGAGGGAATAATCCGTGAATGTATTTTTCCACAAGCTCCAGTTCGCGCGTAAAGCGGGATTGGGTCTTGCATAATATAATATCGAATTTTTGTTCCTTTGCATCTGCAAGCAGACGCTTAAAAGCAGGTCTGTTTCTGTCTGCCCCGGCGTAATCCTCGTCACAGTATATTCCGGTGACTGTCCAGTCCTGCTCGCCGGCAAAATGCAGCAGCATGGATTTTTGATTTTGTATGCTCTCACTGTCGTCCGTTTCCAACTGTTTGTTTCTGTCTTCTTCGGATAAACGGCAGTAAATAGCAGCTCTTATGTCACTCAAAAAAAAACACCGCCTTTTCTTTTATACGAGAAGCATATGTGCCCATGCTTGTACCGTATGCAAAGAGATCCGTGTGCGGGTGACCGTATCGCTTTGGTGTGCTGCCTTTCATAGGAACATCAAGGAAATAAAATTTGATGTTGAAACTTGTAGCAATAAAGTATATAACAGTTCTGTTTGAAGTGAATTACGGCTGTAAAAGCCTGTATTTATGTAAAAAAATAAGAAAGTATAGGTGTATGATTATGGAAGAAAAAGAAAAGAAGGGCTGGCGCTCTAACAAATGGATTCGCGCTGCGATTCCGGCATTGTTGTTACACTGCAGTATCGGTACGGTTTACTGCTGGTCAATTTTCAGTCAGGAAATTGCCGATTATATTGGTTTTTCAAAGGGCGCAACGGAATGGGCATTCAGTTTTGCCATCTTTTTCCTCGGTATGTCTGCAGCTTTTTTGGGAAATGTTGTAGAAAAGGATATACATAAATCCTCTCTGATTGCTGCCATCTGTTTTGCGCTTGGTATGGCAGGAACCGGATTCTTCATCTATTATGGCGGAGCTCACAGGGGAAGTCTGGTATCTTTGATTGGAATCTATATCAGCTATGGATTTATTATGGGTATCGGTCTTGGTACAGGATATCTTTCACCGGTTAAGACACTGATGCTCTGGTTTCAGGACCGGAAAGGTCTTGCAACCGGTCTGGCGGTTGCAGGCTTTGGCGCTGCAAAGGCAATCGCAAGCCCGATCATGCAGTCTATGCTGAACGGACTGGGCAAGGGCGGTATTTATAAGATGTTCTGGATCCTTGCCTGTGTATATTTTGTCATGATGTTCGCAGGACATCTGCTGTTAAAGAAGCCGGATGGCTGGCATGAGCCGCAGAAGCAGGAAAAGGGACAGGGAATGCTTGCAGTCATCAAGACCAAACCGATTGCCAATTATATTGGAATCTGGCTGATGTTCTATATCAATATTACCTGTGGTCTGGCATTGATTTCACAGGAAAAAATGATCGTAAAATGTATCGGCCTTGCAAGCTTTGTCGGGATTCTCTCTACGGTATCAGCGATCTTTAATGCAGGCGGTCGTCTTGGATTCTCCGCATGGGCGGATACCATGAAGGACAGAAATACCATTTATAAGCTGATTTTTATACTTTCGATTGTGTTTACAGGACTGGTTATTGTAACCAAGGGTATTGAAAATGGTGAAAAGACTGCGATTCTTGCCGTTCTTGTTATGGCATTGATCTTTATTGTAAATGCAGGATACGGCGGCGGATTTTCCAATGTGCCGACCCTCTTATCCGATCATTACGGCATGGGTAATATCAGTGCCATTCATGGCCTTACCTTGTCTGCATGGGCGTTCGCAGGACTGACAGGTAATCAGATGGCAACCTGGATTGTAAATCATTTCGGGAAGGTTGAGACGATAACCCATAAATTAAGTGATGGAACGTCAGAGCTGATTGAAGTGAATCCGACAGGTTACCAGCATGTGTTATATGCAACGATTGTCCTGTATATCATTGCGCTGATTATTTCTCTGGTGCTGGTACGGCCGACGGATAAAGCGATAGAAGCCAAAAAAGCAAAAAAAGAAGCAAAGGCGAATGCCTGAGATTCAAAGAACAATCAAGGAGACAGATAGGAGCAGAAATGTTTCTATCTGTTTTTGTTTTTTGTCATCGCAGCATCTGCTGCCATATCCTCAAACAGATCTGTGATAATATCACCCTTTACCTGAAATTCGCAGGCGTTAAACGGAACTCCGCCTGCAGCCTGTGGCCAGATACCCAGTGTATGATCTGTATAATATTTGTCAAATCCGGAAGCTTTGATCTCCTCCATGGATAAATTTGCAGTTAACTGATGGACGATGGTGGCAACAATCTCCAGATGCCCAAGTTCCTCGGTTCCGATGTCGGTCAGCACGGCCTGAACATTTTTGATCTTGGTGGAATAGCGCTGGGACAGGTAACGCATGGATGCTCCCATTTCACCATCCGGTCCGCCATACTGACTGATGATATCCTGAGCCAGTTTGGCATTCGTTTCCTTGATATTTACCGGAAACTGCAATCTTTTTTCATATATAAACATTAGCAATCACACTCCCTTTCCCATGGCCATGGTTTGTTAACCCAGTCAAAATAATTACAATCATTTACCTGATATCTGTTTAAAGGACCATATAAGGTTGTATAGTCCTTGACAGCCTGTGTGCGCATGCTCTTATAGTTTTCATAGCATGCAAGTCCCTGCTGGCATTTTGGATGGGTATCCAGATAGAGTGCAATGTCGTCCAGAGCAAAGGATACCTCTGTGATAAAATGCAATAGCTGTTGTTGATTCATTTTATTCATAGCAATTACCCCCTTACTCCGCAGAAGATCAGATTTAATTCAGGGAACATGGTTCCTTCCATCAGGCCCTTATGGGCATCATAGAGCTCGCCGAATTCCTGAAAAGGTACATAAGCCATACCGATCGGCATTTGTATGGTATCAGTATTTTTTTCACATTGTGATATATTGCATGAGCAATCTTTATTTGGATAGTTATTTGAATATCTTAGCTGTGTATGCTGTGGAGAGCCGTTTCTGGCATATCCGTTGCGGTTATATGGTCTATACTGTTCCAAAAGAAAACCTCCTTAAAACATTGCGTTTTACCTTGTTTCTATATAGACTATGAAAAAAACAAAGAAAGGTTCGTTGCAAAAGCACGGGGGATTGTAATTTTTTATCTGAAAGAATCATATAATGCAAGGACAGAGTGATTGGTTTATTGGCCGAAAGGACAGGAAACTCGTTTATGATTAATCTGATATGGGCTTTGATGATTGTCATCGGTGTTGTAGTTGCAATCCTGACCGGGAATATTGATTCTGTGAATACGGGTGTTCTTGAGGGGGCAGAGGATGCAGTTTCTCTGTGTATTACGATGTTTGGGGTAGTCGGGATGTGGAGCGGCATTATGCGGATTGCCGAGAAATCGGGACTGATGGATAAATGGACCGGAATGCTTGCCCCTGTTATGAAATTCCTGTTTCCCGGAATGTCAGCAAAAAGCAGAGCTTATAAATATATTTGTACCAACATTATTGCAAATGTTGTAGGACTTGGCTGGGCGGCAACGCCTCCGGCTCTGCAGGCTATGGCGGAGCTTGCAAAAGAAAACGGACACTCCAAAATTGCAAGCAGGGATATGTGTACCTTTCTGATCCTGAATATTTCTTCCCTGCAGTTAATACCGGTCAGTATCATAGCCTACAGGGCAAAATATGGCGCAGCCAATCCTGCGATGATCATTCTGCCCGGCCTGATTGCAACGGCCTGTTCCACTGTAGTGGCAGTGCTCCTTTGTTACCTGATTAACAAGCATGCCAAAGATGAATGAAATCTTACCGGAGGCGGTTAAAATGGAAACCCTATCTTCGTTGTCAGGGTATATCATCCCCGTTATCATTATGGCAGTGGTATTATACGGACTGATAAAAAAAGTCGATGTTTATGAAGAGTTTATAGACGGAGCGTTCGATGGATTTAAGGTGGTGGTAAAAGTGGCGCCTACCCTGATCGGATTGTTCCTTGCTGTCAGAATTCTGAATGATTCCGGAGCATTAAGGCTTCTTACCAGGGTATTTATGCCTGTAGCAAGACTGATTCATACGCCGGCGGATGTAATTCCCGTAGTAATCACCAAGCTGTTTTCATCCGGCTCTGCCACCAGTCTGATGTTAAATCTGTTTGACCTTTATGGCCCGGATTCTTTAGAAGGACTGACTGCTGCCATCTCTTTGAGCAGTACGGAATCCCTGTTCTATACCGCGTCGGTATTTCTGATGGCAGCAGGAGTAAAAAAGTCCCGATATGTCATTCCCTGTGCGTTACTGTCCACACTGGCAGGAGTGATCGCAAGTATTATGATTGCAAATTTCCTGTGTCGGTGATTGTATGCTCTGCGCTATATATTTTTCATGGTAAGCTGGATGCGTTTTTTCTTTAAATCCACGCTTAGCACTTTTACCTGAACGATATCACCGACACTTACGACCTCCATAGGATGTCTGATGAAACGGTCAGACAGCTCGGAAATATGGACAAGGCCGTCCTGATGTACGCCGATGTCTACGAAAGCGCCAAAATCAATGACATTTCTGACGGTACCCTTCAGGATCATCCCTTCCGTGAGATCCTTCATATCCAGAATATCACTGCGTAAAATCGGTTTCGGCATTTCATCACGCGGATCTCTGGCAGGCTTTTCCAATTCATTTAAAATATCTGTCAGTGTAATGGCGCCGGTATTCAGCTCTTTGGCCAGACTGTTGATATCGGATACGGCTTTGGAAATACCCTTCAGGCTGCCCGACATCAGATTTTCAATCTGATATCCCAGATGATGAATCAGTTCCTTGGCGATTTCATAGCTCTCCGGATGTACAGAGGTTGCGTCCAAAGGATTGCTGCCGCCTGTAATCCGCATGAATCCGGCGCATTGTTCGTAAGCTTTTGGTCCTAGCTTTGGTACTTTCAGCAAATCTTTGCGGCTTTTAAACGGACCGTTTGCTTCTCTGTATTCCACAATGTTTTTGGCAAGTGTTTTATTGATACCCGAAATATGTTCCATCAAAGGAGCTGAAGCAGTATTCAGATCGACGCCCACCTTATTGACGGAATCCTCCACTACCGCATCCAGTGCCTCTGACAGTTTTTTCTGATTCATATCGTGCTGGTATTGCCCGACTCCGATAGCCTTCGGGTCGATCTTTACAAGCTCCGCAAGCGGATCCTGTAATCGCCTGGCGATAGAAGCTGCGCTTCGCTGCCCTACGTCAAAGTTCGGAAATTCCTCTGCAGCAAGTTTACTTGCAGAATAGACGGAGGCCCCGGCTTCACTGACGATTACATATTGCACAGGGGTATCGAGCTCTTTGATCAGGTCTGCGATAATCAGTTCGGATTCTTTGGATGCAGTGCCGTTTCCGACTGATATCAGCGAAATACGGTATTTTTTAATCAGCTGCTTCAGAATTCTTTTGGATTCCTCTACTTTGTTTTGTGGTGCCGTCGGATAGATGACAACGGTATCAAGCACTTTTCCGGTAGCATCAACGACAGCCAGCTTACAGCCGGTTCGGAATGCAGGGTCCCATCCGAGCACTACCTGTCCGGGAACAGGAGGCTGCATCAGAAGCTGTTCCAGATTCTTTCCAAATACTTTGATGGCGCCGTTTTCCGCCGCTTCCGTCAGACTGTTTCTGATTTCCCGCTCTATGGCAGGCGCAATCAGCCGCTCATAGCTGTCGGAAATAACGGTTTTCAGAATATCCGTAGTGTGCGGATTCTCCCGAATGATGATTGCATGCTCCAGATAGCGGAGGATTTCATCTACCGGGGCATCAATTTTGACGGTGAGAAATTTTTCTTTTTCGCCCCGGTTGACCGCAAGCGTGCGATAACCGGCCATTTTGGTTACCGGCATTTGAAAATCATAATACATTTCGTATACGGATTCCGCATCCGGATTTTTGGCACGGGAGAGCAGATTTCCTTTCTTCCTTGTAAGTTCCCGGATTTTCATGCGGTAGTCTGCTTCATTGGCAATGTTTTCTGCCAGAATATCCATGGCTCCGGCTATGGCATCTTCAACGGATGTGACCTCTTTTTCTTCAGACAGATAGGTTTTTGCTTCTGTCGAAACCGGAGTATCGGTCATTTGAAGGAAAATTATGTTAGCGAGACCTTCCAGTCCCTTATCCTTTGCAATGGTTGCCCTTGTTTTTCTTTTAGGTCTGTACGGAAGGTACAGATCATCCACAACAACCATGGTTTCTGCGGCGTCAATCTGTTGTTTTAAAGCCTCTGTCAGCTTTCCCTGTTCTTCTATGCTTGCAAGCACCTGCGCCTTTTTTTCTTCCAGATTTCTTAGATAAGTAAGTCTTTCATTTAAAGTCCGGAGCTGTTCGTCGTTCAATGCTCCGGTGGCCTCTTTTCTGTATCTTGCAATAAAAGGAATGGTGTTTCCTTCATCAATTAATCTGATGGCGGCTTCTGTCTGTCCCTTTCTGCAGTTTAATTCTTCGGTTATTTTTTGTGCAATATCCATGTGCCGGTGATTCTCCTTTTGTTTCCTGTTATCCCTTTTTGTCGCTTTTTATCACTTTAAGCAGCGGCTGCCTGCATAAGTATATAAAAAACGGTAAAAATATTCAAGTAAACAAAAAAGAAAAGAAGAAAAGCTATGGCGTGATCGGACATACTGTGTTATACTCCGAAGTGTGGCGGTATAGTTTTTTGTAATATCCGGATAATTTTACATATGCGTCAGACAAGTATGTAAACTGGCAGCAGGAAAAATCTGTCAGGTGAAAGGAATCATAGCATGTTCAGTACCGAACAAACGGCAAGGAAAGCAGAAGAGATTAAGGCGAACGAAGTGTGCGGCAGATACCGTAAGTCAGAATATATCAGCCGTGCAATGCAGATGGCGAGAATGTATCATGCGGGGCAGACAAGACTGGGAGAAGCAGGCAGAGTTCCTTATTTTGATGAGCACATTATGGGGGTATATCACATATTGAAGGATGAATGCGGCGTGCATGACCGCAAGGTTTTAACGATGGCTTTGCTGCATGATACCGTAGAAGATACAGCCTGTACCTTTGATGAAATAGAAGAGAAGTTCGGAACTGCCATGATGGAGGAGATCAGGCTTTTGACCCGGATAGAAGGAGAGCCCTTTTCCATTTATGCCAGAAGGCTTTTTGCAAACGGAAGCTGTGAAACGGTTCTGGTTAAGATGGCAGACCGTCTGCACAATCTGAGAACCATCCTTTATATGCCGGATAAACGCTGGATTGAGAAAAAAATGATACAGACATATACGGATATTTTGAATCCTCTTCCGGATACCATGAAACGGATTGACGGCAGATACAACCGTCAGATCCGGATGCTGGCGGACAAGATTGAGGACCAGCTTCTGATCATTCAGAGAAGTCTGGATTTTGGAACATCCTGTCATTCTTCATAAAAAATTCTGGTTTCATCTATAATCGTATATACGCCGTCCGTATAATCTACGATCATCACATTACAGTTTTTTTGTAATCCTCCGCTCCAGAAGAACTGCATTTTTTGCTGCTTGATATGCATCATCAAAGCCTTGTTGATAGCTCCGTGGCCGACAATCATGATTCTTTCACAGTCCCGTTCCTGCGGTTCAATTACGGTTTTCATAAAAACAGCGGCACGGGCGCATAAGTCTTCCAGACTTTCTCCGTGTTCAGTTGCCTCATAAAGATGCGGTTCTTTAAAGAAATATCTGAATTTCTGGTTTTCATCCTTCAACAGAACGGACATATTCTGGCCTTCCCAGTCTCCGAAGGAAAGCTCTTTTAACAGGTCATTTTTAAAAATCGGAATATTTCGCGTCCCTGCAATTAATTTTGCGGTTTCATAGGCGCGGGAGAGAGGACTGGAGTAGATTTTGTCAATTCTTGTTTGTTCCAGTGCATGACCTGTAATTGCAGCCAGACGTCTTCCGTTTTCATTTAATTCAATATCCGTATTGCCCTGCAAGCGCTTTTGGGCATTCCATACGGTTTCACCGTGCCTTACAATATATAGTTCCATATCAGCCTCCTGTTGTTTGGATGTCTTGATGGATATAGGTGCTATGCTCAGATATCTTCAATCTGCCAGTCGATAGGCGCAACTCCGTGAGCCTGCAAAAAATCATTGGTTCTGCTGAAGGGTCTGCTTCCAAAGAATCCCCGATATGCGGAAAGCGGGCTCGGATGTGAAGATTGCAGGATCAGATGCTTTGGATTATTTAACATAGCCGCTTTTTTCTGTGCATAGGATCCCCATAGTATGAAGACGATAGGTTTATCCTGCCGGTTCAGTATTTCAATACAGGCATCCGTGAATTGTTCCCAGCCCATGCCCTGATGGGAATTGGCCTGATGTGCGCGTACGGTCAGGACGGCATTCAGCATCAAAACACCCTGTTCGGCCCATTTTACCAAGTAACCGTTATTCGGAATCCGGCATCCCAGATCATCCTGCAATTCTTTGTAGATATTCATCAGAGAGGGCGGAATTTCTATACCGGGCTTTACACTGAAGCTCAATCCGTGTGCCTGTCCGGTGTTATGATACGGGTCCTGTCCGATAATAACGCATTTTACCTTTGCCAGGGGCGTGAGATGGAACGCATTGAAGATGTCGTCCGCAGGCGGAAAGATTTCTCTTGTTGCATATTCATTTCCTACAAAATTGAACAATTTGCGGTAATACTCTTTTTTATATTCAGGCTTCAGTTCCTGAGCCCAGTCATTTGTAATTGGCGGCATATCTGATACTCCCTTCGACAAAAATCGGATGTATAGAAAGTGTAACATAGTTTTTTTCGATTGTAAATTATGGGAAAATTGGTTGTCAGGATTGAAAACGCATGATATACTTATACTATATTATCAGAATCATGTGTAAAGCTTCGTATGCAGATATCTGCACTGCCATAAACAGAATTCAGAGAAAACCATTTTGGAAAGGAGCATGGACCCATGGAGAAAGCATATAAGACAATGAAACATGCAGGGGCATTGAGTATTGCGATGGGAGTAGTCGTTATCGTGATCGGACTGGTATCGGGTATTTTGATGATCGCTTCGGGTGGCAGCCTGCTTAAGAATAAGAGACATATTGTCTGGTAGGTATGATGGAATTGTGGAAGCAGGAGAAGGAAATTCGGAAAAGGAATTTCCTTTTTCTTTATTTCAGGGGTTGACATTTTAATTGTAGTTATGTTAGAGTTGAAAAAGATAATACGGAGAAGAGGAGTAGTAGATTATCCGATACATGCAGAGAGCTGTCGGCCGGTGTGAGACAGTAGTGGAAGATAGTTGAACTCGCCTTGGAGTAGCCCGCTGAAGAGCAGTAGGACGGGACGGAGCCTGACCGTTACAGCAGGAGGATATAAGATGGGAAATCTGTATCTGCGATGAGAGCATACGATATGTATGAATTAGAGTGGTACCGCGTATAACTTACGTCTCTAAATATAGGAGACGTAGGTTTTTTTATTTTTGAGGAGGTAGTATTTATGAAGAATTTTGAGCATTACAGGAGAGGCTATTTCATGCCTCCGGAAAAATCAATCAGATGGGTTGATAAAGAGTACATTGACAAAGCGCCAATCTGGTGCAGTGTGGATCTGCGGGATGGGAACCAGGCGTTGATCGTGCCGATGAGCCTTGATGAGAAACTGGAATTTTTCAAGGAATTGGTCAGAATCGGTTTTAAAGAAATAGAGATTGGATTTCCGGCGGCATCTGAGACAGAATATGATTTTTGCCGTACTTTGATTGAGAAGGATATGATACCGGATGATGTGACGATTCAGGTATTGACCCAGGCAAGACCGCATATTATTGAAAAGACCTTCCGTGCTATCGACGGGGCAAAACATGCAATTGTTCATTTGTATAATTCAACCTCTTATGCGCAGAGAACACAGGTTTTTAAGAAGTCTAAGGCTGAAATCTTACAGATTGCCGTTGAGGGAGCAAAGCTCTTAAATAAAATGGCTGAGGAATACGGAGTTGCCTATCCGTTTGAATATTCACCGGAAAGCTTTACCGGTACCGAGATGGACTATGCGTTAGAGGTATGTAATGCAGTGATAGCCGAGTGGAAGCCGACGCCGGAAAGAAAGGTAATCATCAATCTCCCGGCAACGGTGGAGATGTCACTGCCGCATGTTTATGCGAGCCAGATTGAATACATGAGCGGACATCTTGCAGAAAGGGAGAATGTGATTTTGTCCCTGCATCCGCATAATGACAGAGGCTGCGGAGTAGCGGATGCGGAGCTTGGGCTTTTAGCCGGTGCAGACCGCATTGAAGGCACCTTATTTGGAAATGGGGAAAGAACCGGTAATGTAGACATCATTACACTTGCGATGAATATGTTTACGCATGGAGTGGACCCTGAATTGGATCTTTCCGATATTCCGAAGCTGACAGAGCTTTATGAGCGTGTAACCAACATGCATGTCTATGAGCGTTCGCCATATACCGGTAAGCTTGTATTTGCCGCTTTTTCCGGTTCTCATCAGGATGCGATTGCCAAAGGCATGAAATACAGGGAAGAACAAAAAGACGGTATGTGGACGGTTCCGTATCTTCCGTTGAATCCGGAGGATATCGGCAGAAAATATGACGGGGATGTTATCAGAATCAACAGTCAGTCGGGAAAGGGCGGCATCGGTTATTTGCTCCAGTCTAAATATGGATTTGACTTGCCTGCAAAATTCCGTGAGGATCTGGGGTATACGGTAAAGGATGTGTCAGATAAGGAACACAAAGAACTGTCAGCCAAAGAAGTTCTGGACATCTTTCAGAATACTTATGTAAACATAACAGGGCCTGTAGAGATGCTGGAATGCCATTTTGTACAGGGGGATGGAATTTCCACGGAGATTACAATCTTAAAACGGGGCGAGAAAAAGGTCTATCATGGGAAAGGAAACGGAAGACTGGATGCGGTCAGCAATGCGATCATGAAGCATTTTCAGATAGAATTCAAACTGATCGCATATGAAGAGCATTCCCTTCAGATCGGTTCCAATTCTCAGGCCGTTGCGTATGTAGGAATTGAAGATGCGGACGGAAAGGTAACCTGGGGTGCCGGAATTAAAAATGATATTATCGATGCTTCTGTTTTTGCACTGGTCAGTGCGGTGAACAGAACCGGGATCTTATGATCAGAAGAGGCAGAACATTCACGCCGGAATAAAAACAGAATCGTTTGACAAAAAAGAAATCGCGGACCGATTGGAAACAATCGGTTTGCGATTTCTTTTTTATGCCGCCATATCCCGAAGAATCCGTTTGCGGCGATTCTTTTATGAAAGCGGTTATGGTTGTGCTGCCAGCTTTTTGTAACAGTAGCTGATAATATCCTTTCTGGTTACGATTCCGATAAATTTGTTCTGGTCATCTACCACCGGTACAAAATTCTGTGCCATGGCTCTTGCAATCAGGTCCTCCATATTGGAGTTAATGGAAACGGAAGCATATTCCAGTCTCTTCGGAATCTCATCCAGAAAAATATTTTCGGCATTGTTAATATTGGAAAGGCTGGTCTGCTTACAAAACCACAGAATATCTCCCTCCGTAATCGTGCCTATGTATTCGCCTTTTTTGGACAGAATTGGAATGGCGGAATATCTGTGCCGTTCCATCTTTTCCAGAATCTGGCGCAAAGAAAAGTCATTTTCAATGTAAGCTACCTCGCTTTTAGGTGTCAGAAAAAAAAGAATATTCATATACTTAAACTCCTTGCAATGATATGTCATGATATAAAACGTAAATCCCCTTAAACTCATTATAAAAGATATGGATTTTAAGTGCAAACCCAATTATCTTAAATTTGTGTAAATTTGTCCGTACAATACTTTTTATGTCCTCTTTTTAATATTACCTTCATTTTATAATAGAATCTGTACGAAAAATGTAAATTCATGTTGTGAAATATATATTTATTTGCTATTATAAAAATAACTATATGTAGAAGGGGAGGTGCTTTGAAGTGGCAGATAATGTATTTGCGGAAAATCAGGATTATCTTATAAAAGCGCGTGATACCGTGAATCAGATAGAAGACCTGAGAGATGATCTTGATGAGATGCATATGCTCCAGAAAAAAAGTGCAAAGGCCATTGCACAGGAAGAAAAGTCAATTAACGATGATATTAATAATACATTAAAAAAGAGAAAAGATCAGATCGCTGTGAGCTATGATAAGCAGATTGACGCAAACAACTCCAAAATCAGGCAGATTCAGTCCAAGAAGGACAGGAAAAAGAATCAGAGGATGGAAGCCAGGATTGAAAGTGAGACGGCGGAGTTAAAGGAGCAGAACAGGCAGCTTAAAATAGAAACCAAAACCCTGTTTAAACAGAATCATGTTCCGGGGTTTTGTAATTCCGGGCTGTATTATTGTCTGTTTTCACCAAAAGGCATGAATGAGCTGTTCAAGCTGATTCTGATTCTTGCGGTCTGTTT
The DNA here is from genome assembly GCA_947632705.1 of uncultured Coprococcus sp. Classification (GTDB taxonomy): domain Bacteria; phylum Bacillota; class Clostridia; order Lachnospirales; family Lachnospiraceae; genus Coprococcus. The sequence continues at coordinate 36,159 of CANRQE010000019.1, forward strand.
TGTCGGTATTCCGGGACTGGTGCTGGTTATCCTGCTCCATACAGCATGGAAAGAGGGATCTCACAGTACGGTCTGCATATTGATTGCGGCGATTATAATTATAGTAGAGTTTATCATATATTTTGTGATTTTTAACAATACCAAGGTCAGACACAGGGACAGCATTGCCGAGGGCAGAAAGACAAGGGATAAAATCCGGGCCAATGAAAAGGCAATCAAAGCCATTAAGAATTCCATTACCAAAGATAAGGATGAAAGCATCTATAATCTGGAGAAATATGATAAGAAAATCAAGCAGCTGGAAAGAGAAGGCGATGGTATCAGCGATCAGAAGAAAGAAGCACTGAAGCTGTTTGAAAAAGAAACGCAGCAGCTGATTGTGGATGAAATTCAGGGACGCAGAAAACCGAAGCTGGATAAGATGCGGGAAGAAGCTAAAAAGCTTGATGCAAAGGTTGCTGATGCAGAGGCACGGTTATCGGAACTTGAAATTACCATGACCAACGAATATGAAACATATCTTGGAAAGGATTTTTGTACGGAAGAAAGGTTATCTGATCTGATTTCCATTATGGAGGAGGGTTCAGCAAGTACGGTTTCCGATGCCATCAAAGTTTATAAAGGGGATGACAGATAATCATTTGCATATAACAGGGCTTCTCCGATGAAGTCAGCCATGATTTTTACATTATATAACCTTGTGTTTTGTAAAAGGCTGGCACCTGGATGCCCGGACTGGTTAACGATTCCGGTAATAGAGATATCTCCTATTGCCGGAAGTTTTTTATTTACGCCTTTGCCCGGATACAGGTGCGAATTCGTCAATGTTACAAATCCCACATCTTTGGGCAGTCCCAAAGATGCATCGACTGCAATCACGAACGGATTAAAAAAGTGTGTGTATATTTCGTCAATGGTTTCTTTAATATTTAAAGCATGGACCGGTGATTTTAAAGTACCGGCTACATGATAGTCCGTGTTCTGCGACAACAAAAAATCGCCGACCAGCGGGCCTAAAGCATCTCCGGTTGCTCTGTCTGTGCCGATACAGACAACGATAATCTCTCTGCCGGAAGCTCCCATTTCCTCCATCATTCTCAAAATAGAATCTGCAAGGGATAAATGTGAATTTTCCTGTGTGGGTTTGAAATATTCAGTTCGTTTACCAAAAGCATTCTTAATAATGTTCATAATTACCCTGCTGTTTTGTTCTTCTCTATAGATTATTACCAAAATTGAATAAGTTTACACAAAACAAAAAATAAAGTAAAAAATCTGAAAGTTGTTTTCTTTCTTTTTGAAAATTGTCAAAATAGTAAAAAACTTATAACTAAGAAACCATATGCATCTGACAAAATTTGATAATCGGAAAAATATACAAATGATATTATGACAAGAAAGGAGGAGGCATAGCATGATAGAAATTGTATATGATAAAGAAGCAGCAAATCGTCAGAGCAGAGATTACAAGCCTTATAAAATGCCGAAAAATATCAGGCAGATCGGGAATCCGCCCGTGAAGAAAAAAATTTATATTGAAGATTATGTAATGACATTTCTGCGTAAAATAGCAGAACCGGGGAATACAACCTCCCGCGGGGCAATCCTTTTGGGAGAGTATTTTAAGGATGATGAGGGAGAAACCCTGTTTATCAGCGGAGCGGTAGAGGCACAAAATCTGGAGTTCGATGTAGAACAGATTAAATTTGATGATGCGACCTGGAGCAGTATATATACGGAGATCAATAAGTATTTCGATAATCTGTCTGTTGTCGGCTGGTTTTTATCCCGCATGGGCTTTTCAGTTAATATCAATGAGAAAATTTCAAATATACATATGAAGCATTTTTCGGGAAACGACAAGGTATTGTTCATGATGGATTCTCTGGAATGTGAAGATGCCTTTTATATGTATGAGAAGGGCTCCATGGTCAGGCAGAGGGGTTATTATATTTACTATGTCAGAAATGAACAAATGCAGAATTATATTATCAGCAGAAAAAATTCCATCTCCGAGGATAAGAATCTGGAGATCCTGCGAAAAGATGCACAGCTTGTAAAAAATTTTCAGGAGATGCGGCAGGAAACGAAAGAACCGGAAAAACCGGAGAAGAATTATTTCTTGTATGCAGTCAGTTCCTTTGTCCTGATTTTTGCACTCTCAGTCGGGATCGTTTTGTCCGGCAGTTATGACAGAATGAAAGATATAGAGTCACAGGTCAGAAGGATGGAAATGGAAAATGATAATTCTGATGTAGCTGTTTTTTCTGATAATCAGGGGAACCGGGATGATTCCGGCGCTGATACCGATACAGAATTTTCAAAAACGGAGACATCCTCCCATGAAGATGCCGGCTCTTCGGAACAAGCAACAGACACAGAAAAAACAACAGGAGATGAGAAAGCATCCGAAGAACAAACAGGGGCGGCGGGTCCTGTAGAGAATACGGAATCTGCAGATCATACAGAAGATTCCCTGCCGGCAGACACACAGCCGGTCAATTATTACGAGATTGAGGAAGGCGATACACTGATGAGTATATCCCTGAAGCTGTTTGGCTCGCCGGATTATGTAGATGAGATTATGGAGGCCAATCATCTCGGCGAAGGAGATATCATATATACAGGAGAAAAAATAGTTATTCCATATATAGAATAAAGATGCTATAATATATAGGCACATCATTTATATCAGAGGAATAGATTATGACAAAAGATTATACTGAAAAAAATGGGAATACAAGGAATCAGGGATTTGAAGAAAAGGAAGACATCAATGCTGATGATAAAGTGATTGAAGTGACGCCTGCCCTGACCGGACGGGCGAAGCTGCTCCTGATACTGCTGGTTGTGCTGATTGCGGTGGTTGTGGTTTCGGTTGTCAGGCGTGTGATGAATAACCGGGTATACGAGGGATACGATATCATATCCGCGTCCCCGACATCCGGGGATAACATTGCAGAATATGTAATGTTTGGTGACAGTATGTTGAAGGTGACAAAGGACGGAACTGCGTTTATCGATGCCTCCGGCAATACGGTCTGGGATTGCAGCTATGCCATGAAGATGCCTGTTGCGGTAACGAGTGGGGATTATGCAGTGGTCGCAGACTTGAACGGCAGGGATGTCTATGTATTCAATAAGTCAGGAAAGGTCAGCAGCCAGACCACAAATTATGATATTGTAAATGTGGATGCTGCAGGTCAGGGCGTCTATGTACTGGTCCTGGTAGGGGAGGATAGCAATTTTATCAATGCATATGATAAGAACAGCAAAGAGGTTTACGGTATCCGGACCTCCATAGAAAACAGTGGATATCCTCTGGATATTGCGATTTCAGAAGACGGAGAAAAGCTTTTTACCAGTTATGTCAGGATTGACGGTACAATGGTGCCGGATTATCTGGCGGCCTACAATTTCGGTTCTGTCGGGCAGAATGAAAATGCGGACAGGCTGATGGGCGGTTTTACATATGAAGATACGATTTTTCCTTTACTTGAATTTGTAGATAATGATACGGTGGTCTGTTTCGGAGACAATCAGATTGTCATTTATTCCATGACGGAGAAACCGAGCCGGAAAGCCGTGATCGATCTGGGCGATAAGGAAATGCTGGGCGTATTTTGTAATTCCAAGTATGTGGGCTTTATTTCCGCAAGTAACGGTACAGACAGTAAATATACCATATATATATATGGGCTGGATGGGCGCGAAGAAGCAACCGCACCTTATAATCATTCGTTTGAAAAGATTTATGCAACGGAAGAAGAGCTGATTATTGTCGGAGACTTTGACTGCAGCATATACTATTTCAGCGGGGTTTGCAAATTCACGACGGCGTTTAATAAGAATCTGATCAATATAGTGCCGGATGGAAATAAACACGAATATATAGCGATATTTGAAAATGAAACACAGGTTATCAGATTAAAAAGAGAGAAGAATGAGGAGTAGACTATGAATGTTCTGCTGATTATCGTAGCAGCATTGGCATTTCTTCTGATTCTCCACGGATACAAAAGAGGACTGTTTAAAAGTGCTGTCAGTATGATTGGAATTATACTGGCAGTCTTTCTTACTGCATTGCTTTCTCCATATGTCAATAAACTGGTCTGTCAGTATACCCGGATAGACGAATATATCAAAACAGTCATCATTGACCGGTTTGAGATAGATATCGAAGAAACAGGGCTTACCAGAGCAGAGGAAATGCGTATGATAGAAGACATTCCGCTTCCGGAGAATGTAAAAGAATGGCTGATTGAAAACGGAAACGAAGAAAACTATAGTTTTTTGCAGGCAAAGGGATTCAATGATTACGTTGCAATCTATCTGACAGAGCTTGTAATGAAGGGCCTGACCTGCCTGCTTACATATGCAGTATGCATGATCGCCGTCTGGATTCTGATGGCTGTCTCCGATATCCTTACGGATATTCCGATCGTACATGGTATTGATAAGCTTGGCGGTATGGTATTCGGGGCAGCGCAGGCTCTGATTCTGGTATGGATGATTTTCATTATCCTGACCCTGCTGTCTGCTTTCGAGGCCGGTGCGGTCATGATGGATATGATTGAAGAAAATGCTGTTTTATCATGGCTGTATGAAAAAAATGTTTTTTTATATTTTTTAGTTGACATGATGAATAATCTTTAGTATATTATCACATGTCGGTCACAGGGCGGGGCGGAAAAAACAGTAAAAAAAGTTTAGAAAAAAGAGTAAAAA
>CANRQE010000020.1 GCA_947632705.1 uncultured Coprococcus sp.
CTCTTGGCTGGAAAACTCCAAAGCAGGTATTAATGGATTATTCATCGTCAGTGTAACAAATGTTTGACAAACCTACAATTTCTTTTCTTTTATAAATGTTTTATAATTTCACTATGGACAGCTTTGGATTTCTTCCGGAAATGTTTTACAAAATAACTTTTATTTTCCTGACAGATAGGTTATAATTTATCCAGAATGAGATGATACCTTATCCTATCATCCAAAAAATATTTTAAACGGAGGACACAAAATATGTTAGTTTCAGCAAAAGATATGTTGACAAAGGCAAAAGCCGGAAAATATGCAGTAGGTCAGTTCAACATCAACAACCTGGAGTGGACAAAATCCATCCTTTTAACGGCACAGGAGCTCCAGTCCCCTGTCATTCTCGGCGTTTCAGAAGGCGCAGGCAAATATATGACAGGCTTCAAGACCGTTGCCGCTATGGTAGATGCTATGGTAGACAGCCTTGGAATTACCGTTCCGGTTGCACTGCATCTTGACCATGGAACATATGAAGGAGCAAAGGCATGTATTGAAGCAGGGTTCTCTTCCATCATGTTCGACGGCTCCCATTATCCGATTGACGAAAATATTGCAAAGACAAAAGAACTGGTTGCAATCTGCAATGAAAAGGGCATTTCTCTTGAGGCAGAGGTCGGTGCTATCGGCGGTGAGGAAGACGGCGTCATCGGTAAGGGTGAATGCGCTGATCCTGCAGAATGCAAGGCCATTGCTGACCTTGGCGTAACCATGCTGGCCGCAGGTATCGGCAACATCCATGGAAAATACCCTGACAACTGGGAAGGCTTAAGCTTTGAGACATTGGATGCGATTCAGAAATTAACAGGCGATATGCCGCTTGTACTTCATGGTGGTACAGGCATTCCTGCCGATATGATCAAGAAAGCCATTTCTCTCGGCGTTGCAAAGATTAACGTAAACACGGAATGCCAGTTAGCATTCCAGGAGGCAACAAGAAAGTATATCGAGGAAGGAAAAGACCTTCAGGGTAAGGGATTTGACCCTCGTAAGCTGCTTGCTCCGGGTGCTGAGGCAATCAAGGCTACCGTTAAGGAGAAGATGGAATTATTCGGTTCTGTAGGAAAAGCTTAATTTCTGCATATTCATGTCGCCTTTCAAGGCAATTATCTGCTTTGTAACACAATAGAAAAAGGGTGTCGGATAATGCCATATGCATCATCAGGCATCCTTTTTTCATATCATTATATAAAAGAATCTGTAAACAGGGAACTCTTTTGATGCTATATATTTACACCGTAAGGTTGTTTATTGTATACTGTGTGATAAATAGGGAGGTCTCTGATATGAAACTTACAATTCTTGGCACCGGTAATGCCCTTGTAACGGAATGCTATAATACATGTTTTGTATTAAGTGATGGAAACCAGCATTTTTTAGTAGACGGAGGCGGCGGAAATGGTATTTTAAAGCAGCTAAAATCCGTTCATATACCCGTAACCGGTATTCATGATATCTTTGTCACGCATAAGCACATTGACCATGTAATGGGTATTATCTGGATGATTCGTGCCGTCTGCCAAAAAATGAATCAGGGAAATTATCAGGGCATCTGTCGTATCTACGCACATGATGAGCTGATCCCTCTCATCCGCAATATGGCTTTTACCCTCTTACAGGCAAAGGAAGTCAAACATATGGAGGATGATCTGATCTTTATTCCCCTGAAGGACGGAGATTCTCATGAGATAACAGGGCATCAGACCACCTTTTTTGATATCCGTTCTACAAAAGCAAAGCAATTTGGCTTTACATTTAAGCTCGAAAACGATCAGAAGCTTACCTGCTGCGGGGATGAACCCTATCAGGAGCATGAATATTCCTATGCCGTTGGAAGCACCTGGCTGATGCATGAGGCATTCTGCCTGTATTCTCAGGCAGAGCAGTTCCGTCCATATGAAAAACACCACTCTACTGTGATGGATGCCTGCAAGGTAGCAGAGGCCCTTGGCGTGAAAAATCTGATCCTGTATCATACGGAGGATAAAAATATTGAAAACAGAAAGGCCTTATACTATAAAGAAGGCAGCAGGTACTATACCGGGAATCTGTATATACCCGATGATCTGGAAATATTTGAATTGTAATTTACAATGATGAACCTGATATTAAGAGAAAGGAATCCACATATGTCACACTATGAAACCAACAAACAGAAAATGCTGTCCGGAAAGCTCTATATTGCCGATGATCCTGAGCTTCGCGCCGATATGGCAAAATCCAGAAGACTGACAAGATTATTCAATAACAGCACAGAAAATGAAATGGAAAAACGGTCTGCACTCCTAAAAGAATTATTTGCCTCTGTCGGAGAAAATGTATATATCGAACCCACCTTTCGCTGTGACTACGGATGTCACATCACAATCGGAGACAACTTCTATGCCAATTATGACTGCATCATGATCGATGTGGCAGACATCACTATCGGAAACAATGTGTTCTTTGCGCCGCGGGTATGTGTGTTTACCGCAGGCCATCCGATTGATGCCGGAATCCGGGATGAATTGCTGGAATACGGAAAACCGATCAAAATCGGCAACAGTGTATGGATAGGCGGCAACACCGTTATCAATCCCGGTGTCACAATCGGAAATGACGTCGTGATCGGCTCCGGTTCTGTCGTTACAAGAGATATCCCGGATCATGTTGTTGCTGTGGGAAATCCCTGCAGGGTACTGCGTCCGATTACAAAAGAAGACCGGAGCTTCTGGGAGGCACAGAAGGAAGCGTATGATCTGACTATTAAACGGTAAAAACAACGGTATTGTAAAAAAAGTACAGTCTGAAGTGTACACTATGACAATAGTGTACACTTTTACTATAGGGGTGTTATAAAAATATACATTTAATTTTGTATTTGTTAAATCTACTTCTCCAGATACTTCTTAATATACTGCCCTGTATAAGACTTCTTGCACTTTGCGATCTGCTCCGGCGTGCCCTGGGCGATTACCGTACCGCCTCTGGCGCCTCCTTCCGGTCCCATATCAATAATATAATCCGCCGTTTTAATGACATCCAGATTATGCTCAATAACTACAACCGTATTGCCGCCCTCACTTAAGCGCTGCAAAATCTCTACCAGTCTATGCACATCCGCAAAATGAAGACCGGTCGTTGGCTCATCCAGAATATAAATTGTCTTCCCGGTGCTTCTTCTGCTCAGCTCGGTTGCAAGTTTGATTCGCTGTGCTTCTCCGCCTGACAGGGTTGTGGAAGGCTGTCCAAGCTTAATGTATCCAAGCCCTACATCCTGCAGGGTTGTGATTTTCCGCAGGATACTCGGAACATTTTCAAAGAACGTACACGCTTCATCCACCGTCATGTCAAGTACATCAAATATATTTTTTCCTTTATACCGGACCTCCAGGGTCTCTCTGTTATATCTTTTTCCGCCGCACACCTCACACGGAACATAGATATCCGGAAGGAAATGCATCTCTATCTTAATAATTCCATCTCCGCGGCAGGCCTCACACCGCCCGCCGGAAACATTGAAGGAAAATCTGCCTTTGTTGTATCCGCGGCTCTTGGCATCCTTGGTTCCGGCAAATAAGTCCCTGATCATATCAAAGGTTCCCGTATACGTTGCAGGATTGGAGCGCGGACTTCTCCCAATCGGGGACTGATCAATATTGATTACCTTATCCAGTGCATCATATCCTATGATATGATCGTGTTTTCCGGCCTTAATTCTGCTGTGGTTCAGTCTTCGTGCCAGCTTCTTATACAGAATCTCATTAACCAGGGAGCTTTTCCCGGATCCTGACACCCCGGTTACACAGGTCATAACTCCGAGAGGCAGCTTTACATCTATATGCTTCAGGTTATTTTCATATGCATTTTGTATCGTTAGCCAGCCTGTTGGTTTTTTTCGGACCTTCGGAACAGGAATTTTTTTTCTTCCGCTCAGGTAATCTCCGGTAATGGACTCCTTACATGCCATAATCTCCTCAGCGGTTCCCTGGGCAACCACATAGCCGCCCTCCTCACCGGCGCCCGGACCGATATCTATGATATGGTCCGCCGCAAGCATGGTATCCTCGTCATGCTCCACCACAAGAAGCGTATTTCCCAGATCACGCAGATTCTCCAGTGCATGAATCAGCTTATCATTGTCCCTCTGATGCAGACCGATACTCGGTTCATCCAGAATATAGGCAACCCCTACCAAGCCGGAGCCAATCTGGGTGGCCAGACGGATACGCTGTGCCTCTCCGCCTGACAGGCTTCCGGTCGCCCTGTATAACGCCAGATAATCCAATCCTACATCAATCAGAAAATGCAGTCTTGCCCTGATTTCTTTCAGGACGGCTCCGCCGATCATTTGCTGTCTTTCTGTCAGTTCCAGATTCTCCATAAACTGACACAGGTCTTCAATAGACAGCTCCGTTAACTCCGAAATATTCTTACCGCCGACCGTAACAGCCAGGGCATGCGGTTTCAGACGTTTTCCATGACATTCATCACATGGCGTAATCGTCATAAAGGTTTCATATTCTGCCTTTGTCGTTTCTGCGCTGGTCTCCCTGTATCGTCTCTGCACATTACGGATCAGCCCTTCAAATGTAATATCATATACGCCCTCTCCGCGCTGACCCTTATAATGCACCTTCACAGGGCGGCTGTTTTTTCCATAGAGCAGCAGATCCCGGATATCCTCCGGATACTGTTCAAACGGAGTATCGAGAGAAAAATCATAAGCCTCAGCCAGTGCCCTTAAAACCGCATTGGAAAAGCTCTTCCCGTCATTGCAGGACTGCCAGCCCAACACTACAATCGCTCCTTCATTGATGGAAAGTCTCTGATCCGGGATCATGAGATCCGGGTCAAACTCCATTTTAAAGCCAAGTCCTGCGCAAACAGGGCAGGCGCCAAACGGATTATTAAAGGAAAAGCTTCTTGGTTCTATCTCCTCAATGCTGATACCGCAATCCGGGCAGGAAAAGCTGTCGGAGAAATTGATTATCCTGTTTTCATCCTCTTCTCCCATGACTTCAATCTTCATCAGCCCTTCTGCCATACGAAGGGTTGTTTCAATAGAATCCGCCAGCCTGCGCTCCATATCAGGACGCACTACTAAACGGTCTACCACAATATCAATATTATGCTTTTTATTTTTTTCCAGATGAATGTCCTCTGACAGCTCGTACATACTGCCGTCAATGATCACTCTGACAAATCCGCTCTTCTTGGCCTGTTCCAGCAACTTGACATGTTCGCCCTTTCTTCCCCGTATCACAGGCGCCAATACCATAAATCTGGTCCGTTCCGGCAGCTTCATAATCTCATCCACCATCTGATCGACCGTCTGACGGCTGATTTCACGGCCACAGTTCGGGCAATGCGGAATGCCGATTCTGGCAAACAGCAGACGGAAATAGTCATAGATTTCCGTCACGGTTCCAACTGTGGAGCGTGGATTTCTATTTGTGGATTTCTGATCAATGGAAATCGCAGGAGACAGCCCCTCTATCTTTTCCACATCCGGCTTTTCTGCCTGTCCGAGAAACTGTCTGGCATAGGAAGACAATGACTCCATATATCTTCTCTGCCCCTCCGCATAAATTGTATCAAATGCGAGGGAGGATTTTCCGGAACCGGATAATCCGGTCAAAACCACAAACTGATCTCTCGGAATTTTAATATCAATATTTTTCAGATTATGTTCCTTTGCACCTTTTACTGTAATGTACTTTCTGTCACTCATCTTTACACTCTTTCACTTTGCCTTTTCGTTTATTCATATCTTAATATGTTTATATTACTATATCTTTTAACCGTTTGCACTGTCTGATTTTGGATATGATGAAAGATCCGCTATTTGTCATAGTCCCGCAATGCTTCTTTGTATTTTTTGATCTCGTCACGGAGAACTGCCGCCATTTCAAAATTCAGATCTGCTGCGGCAATATTCATATTCTTTGTCAGCTTATCAATCTTTGCCTGCAGCTCTTTTTTGGTCATGGATTCAATATCTTTCTCCTCCCTGTCTGCAGACGGTTCTGTTATCTCATTACTGATCAGATCCCTGACACTCTTTTCAATCGTTTTCGGTATAATTCCATGTTCCTTATTATAGGCATCCTGAATCTGACGCCTTCGTGCCGTTTCATCCAGCGCATACCGCATGGAGCCCGTAATCATATCCGCATACATAATAACATGTCCGTCCACATTCCGGGCGGCACGGCCGATTGTTTGTACCAGAGACGTCTCCGATCTTAAGAAGCCCTCCTTATCTGCATCCAGAATTGCAACCAGTGTAATCTCCGGAATGTCAAGGCCCTCCCGGAGCAGATTGATTCCTACCAGCACATCAAAGACACCCAGACGGAGATCCCTGACAATCTCCACCCGTTCCATTGTATCGATATCCGAGTGCAGGTATTTGACTTTGACACCATTGTCTCTGAGATAATCGGTCAGATCCTCAGCCATCCGTTTGGTCAGTGTTGTAACCAGAATCTTATGTCCCTTCTCCGTTTCCTTATTAATCTCGGATAACAGGTCATCAATCTGTCCCTCTACCGGACGCACCTCAACGACCGGGTCCAACAGTCCTGTCGGCCTGATAATCTGTTCCACACGAAGTAATTCATGCTCCGCTTCATAGGTCGATGGGGTTGCTGATACGAACAGTACCTGATCCAGCTTCTGCTCAAATTCCTGAAAATTCAAAGGTCTGTTATCAAGTGCAGACGGAAGCCGGAAGCCGTAATCCACCAGATTCATCTTCCGGGACCTGTCACCGGCATACATGCCGCCAACCTGCGGGATCGTCATATGAGATTCGTCTACGATCAGCAGAAAATCATCACCGAAGAAATCCAGCAGCGTACTCGGTGTTTCCCCTGTCTGCCGGCCGGAAAGAGGTCCCGAATAATTCTCGATGCCGGAACAGAATCCGGTCTCCCGCATCATTTCAATGTCAAAATTCGTCCGTTCCTCGATACGCTGTGCCTCAATCAGCTTATCCCTTGATTTAAAATAAGCAATCCGGTCCTGAAGCTCTGCTTCTATCCGGACAAGTGCCGCATCCAGCTTTTCCTGTCCCACAACATAATGGGAGGCAGGAAAGATACAGGTAAAGTTCAGGCTTCTCTTGGCATTGCCGGTCACGATATCAAATTCCGTAATCCGGTCTATCTCATCCCCGAAGAATTCGATGCGAATGCCATCCTCAAAGGTGGACACCGGAATAATCTCCAAAACATCCCCCTTTACACGGAAGGTGCCTCTGTGAAAATCCATATCATTTCTGGTATATTGTATATCTGTCAGCTGGTCGATAACCATATCACGATCCTTCAACATGCCCACACGAAGCGACAACATCTGCTCCCGGTATTCATTCGGATCTCCGATTCCATAAATACAGGAAACGGAGGACACTACGATCACATCTTTTCTGTCAATCAAAGCTGCGGTCGCACTATGCCGCATCTTATCAATATCATCATTGATGGAAGAATCTTTTGCAATATAGGTATCCGTGGATGCCACATATGCCTCCGGCTGATAATAATCATAATAGGAGACAAAATACTCCACTGCATTTTCCGGAAAGAACTCCTTAAATTCGCTGTACAGCTGTGCCGCAAGTGTCTTATTATGTGCCAGCACCAAAGTCGGTTTATTCAACTGCCGGATCACATTCGCCATCGTAAATGTCTTGCCCGAGCCTGTGACGCCGAGTAAGGTCTGGAACTGGTTGCCTTCTTTGAACCCCTGAACTAAAGCTTCAATGGCCTGCGGCTGGTCGCCTGTAGGAGCGTAAGGGGCATGCAGCTTAAAAATATGTCCGTTTTCACCCATGAACGTTCCTCCGTTATCATTGTTTCATTCTCTGCTGCTATTATAACAAAACATATAAAAAAAGTACAGAACAAAATCGAACTTTTGTTCTGTACTTCTCCCGATATATCCCATAGTCCGCGAAAATCCTGAATACCGGATTTCCTGCAGCTTTACAGGCTGTTGGTTCTAATATCCGAAATTCTGAACGAAATAGATACCATAACCCTCTTTATCACCGGATAATACCTTGAACACAGATACTCCAATTGTACGGTATCCTTCTCCTAACATATTTGCATTATGTCCCGAAGAATTTTTCCACGCCGTCATAACCGCGGACGCATCCGAATAACCTGCTGCTATATTTTCTGCGTACATTGCATCTGAAAGAGTAAAGCACATGCTTCCATTTGGTCTTATATGATCAAAATAGCAGGTTGTCTCATAAGCTCTGACATTTGCAGAAGCCGTCAGGTCATTGGACTTAACAAGTGTTGACAGGCCTTTGCTGGCTCTGTATGAATTCAACAGCGCAATAATCTCATCTGCCATCTCCTTGTCATAGTATCCGTAAACCGTCGAGGTTTTGCCTCCTCCCAGATCAATTGTATAAGCTCCGATTGTTTGGGAATCTGTTACATACCCCCTTGCATCCACATATACCTGACTGTATTTTCCAAGCGTATACCAGCCTGCTTTTGTCACAAGCTTTCCTGCTGAATTGAAATAATAAGTTTTATCAAAAATGGATTTCGTCGTATTTTTCGCCATAACCCATTTTCCGTTTGTATAGTCGTAGCAATTTCTGGCGCCTGCATAATAAATTCTCGTGGAATCTCCGTTCTTGTTAAAGAAATACTTATCTCCTCCCACAGCCTTCCACTGACTGATCTGCAATACGGCTTTCCCCGTGCTATACGAATATAATTTCCAGATTCCGTTGGAACGGTTCATCATATAACCTATGTAACCATTGGAAGATACATACAATTTCTTATTATCGGACAGGTTATACCAGCCTTCCTTGGTAACTCTCACACCGTTGCTTCCGAAGAAATACAGCTTTCCGTTATTCATGGCACACGCCCCATTGACCGCCAGCACATATTTTCCGCCGGTATAGTTGTAATAAGTCTGGGTGTTGCCGTAATAAACTCTGGAAGCATATCCGCTTTCATTAAAATAATATAAATTACTGTAAATATTCTTCCATACGTTCGTCTGCGGATTCCACTTTCTGGAACCGGAATCATACTGGTATAACTGCCAGATCCCGCTTGGCTTCTTAATCATCTGTGTAATACAGCCTTCGCTTCCGATGTACAGATGCTGGGTTTCGGTAATTTTTACCCAGCCCTCCTTGGTAACGCCTCTGCCGCCGGCATTAAAATAATATTGTTCTCCGTCCATCAACGTACAGGATGCATTCTTTAACTGATTCCATTTGCCGGACTCATACTTGTAACATTTCTCACCGCTATAGGATACAATGGTTGCCAGTCCGGATGAAGCAAAGTAATACTGATTTCCTTCTTTATTCAGCCATTTGCTCCTCATGACTACCATGTCTTTTGCGTCCGGGCTGTATTCATATGCCGTCCATGTATTGCCCGAACTCTTAAAATTATATGTTACATATCCGTCTTCTCCTACATATAAATGCAGGCTGTTACTCGGCTTCTTCCATCCGGGCGTATAATCTACACTTCCGTTCTCATCAAAAAAATAAAAGTAACCGTTTTCCGCCTGCACTGCTTCATTGACACCCAGCGGCGTAAAGCTTACTGCCTGCGTGTCGGAAAGCTCCATCGTCGCAATAGCGGCATCCCCCGCCGTAGCGGTATCCTCCGTCGCAGCAGTATTCTCCGCGGCACGGGCGGTACTCTGCGGGACCATGACCAATACCCCGACAAACAGTATCACTGTCGCCAAAAGTAAACGCATGTACCTGACACCCGGCATTAAATACTGCCGCACATTTCGTCTTTCTGTGCTCATGCTCTGCCTCCTAATCTCCATAATATAAAATAATCTGAATCGTGGTTTTATTATAAACTATCTCTCTGCTTCTTTCAAGAAAAACCGCTGCTCCGGTAACAGGTTTATATTTACAACCGGACTTCTGCAACCATTTGTACATACAGGGCGGTGCCGGACCGGCTGTCTCATCTGCAAAGATTACAGCCACACCATCCGTTTTATTTTGTTTATTGGAAATGCCTTTGCCGCTAGTCCGCAGCTTAAGATTTTCTATTTTTCACACTCCTTATTCGATATCTGTCCCTTTTACATTTGTTCTGATTGGATTGCCGGTATACTCCAGGCTCTCCAGATATTGATTGTAAGAAACATCCAGATTCTCTATTTGATTATACGAACAATCCAGCTTTTCTAATTTCAGATTCTGAGTAACATCCAGATTCTCTATCTGATTATAGGAACAATTCAGCTTTTCTAATTTCAGATTCTGACTGACATCCAGAATAGTCAGATTGTTATTTTTACAATATAAATTGATTAACTCCGGATTCTGACTGACATCCAGACTGCTGATCTGATTACTACTGCATTCTAATTCTGTTAACTCCGGATTCTGACTGACATCTAATGCACTAATTTGATTTCCCCAACAGGACAGCCCGACCAACGCAGGATTATTGCTGATATCCAGATTCCTTAACTGATTGCTGGCACAGCCTAATTCTGTTAATTCCGGATTATGACTGACATCCAGACTACCAATCGGATTATCTGCACAAAGCAATTCAGTTAATTTCGGATTTTGACGAATATCCAGACTGCTGATCTGATTACTACTGCAGTTTAATTCTGTTAACTCCGGATTATGACTGACATCCAGACTAGTGATCTGATTATCGCTGCATTTTAATTCTGTTAACTCCGGATTCTGACTGACATCTAACGCACCGATCTGATTTTCCCAGCAGTATAATTCAATTATTGCCGGATTGCCACTGACATCCAGACTACCAATCTGATTCCAGAAGCAGGAAAGGTACTTTAAGTTTGGATTCTGACTGACATCTAATGCACCGATCTGATTTTCCCAGCAGTATAATTCAATTAATGCCGGATTGCCACTGACATCCAGACTGCTTAACTGATTATCAGTGCAGCTCAGATATTCCAGTTTCAAATTATAACTGATATCAAGCACAGTTACTTGATTCTGTTGACAAAACAAACCTGTTAATTCTGTATTATGACTCACATCCAGACTACTGATCTGATTATAGCCACAGTCCAGTTCCGTGAGCTCCGGATTTCTGCCCACATCCAGACTGCTGATCTGATTATCGCTGCAGTCTAACTCCGTGAGCTCCGAATTTCTGCCCACATCCAGACTACTGATCTGATTATAGCCACAGTCCAGTTCCGTGAGCTCCAGATTTCTGCCCACATCCAGACTGCTGATCTGATTATCGCTGCAGTCCAAATGAACCAATCGTGTATTTTGGCTTACATCCAAACTACAAATTTGATTGCTCGCACAGTCTAATTTTCTTAAATTTGTAAAATATTCGACTCCTGTCAAATCGGAAATATTGTCAAAGTTAACAAAAATCGTCTCCACTGCCTCTAATTCTTCTTTCGACAGTTCCCCATTGCGGTCAGTATCAAATTTTTCTACATATTTACGAAACACTTCATCCGGGAAATTCACTTCATCTAAAGAAACAGAAATATAAATCCGTACTTTCATATTGCCGTTTGGATAACCGGTCATATATTCATAACAAAACTCATCTCCAAGCCCCAATGCTTCGGATAAATAGATACGCCCGGCAGCACTGTCATAAGTTCCTATCCGGCTGTCAAGGATCATTTTTTCTTCATCAGGCTTTGTACCGGTTAAGGTAACATATGTTGTCTGATTTTCCTGATATACAACAGCAGGAATTGCCTGTGCGTCAGAAACAGCTTCCAACTGTGTATTTTGACTTAAATCCAGACCGGGTAAACGATTTCCGTCACATAGCAGCGTATTTAACAATGGATTGTGATATACAATTAAACTATAAATTTGATTGTTACTGCAATCTAAATAAGCCAAAGCCGGATTACTGCTCATGTCTAAACAGCGCAGCTGATTATTGCTGCAGTCTAAATATTTCAGATTTGCAAAATACTCAATCCCCGTCAAATCAGAAATTCCCATGTTACTGATTAAGATTTTCTCTGCGGATTCTAATTCTTTTTTCGATAGTCTGAAATCATGGTTTTCATCAATATTGCCCGACACATACTTCCGGAAGACATCATCTGGAAAATGTGCCGCATCAATGTCAAAGTTATTTCCTTTATCCACAACAAAAAAATGCACGATCACAGCGGCATTTGCCAATAACAGGAATCCCAGCAACACCCAGATGATCCAAATCGGGCTTTTTCTTTTCATAAACATTTCCTTTCCATAACATCTTTATCTGCTTTCTTATCCTTTCCTACTTTTTAGTTTACCACCTTTACGAACCTAAGTCTATGATTTGTCATACGTTCTGATTCGTTTAATATTTGTTTACAATTTCTTTAAAAAATTGTCGTATTAATGATGCTATAATAATTATTTGAATTCACGATCTGATGAATTTATAATCTGAAACATTGGGAGGGGTACCGATGAATCTGAAACAAAGGAACCGGACTGAATCATATCTGAAATTTGATAAATATGTGAATTTTGACGATCCGATGGTAGAAGACAAAGCAAGAGAGATCACAAAAAGCTGCCGTTCCACTTTGGAAAAGATTGAGGCAATATATTATTTTGTAAGGGATGAAATACCGCACAGCTGGGATACCAAGGATTCCACGATTACAATTTCGGCATCAGATGTTTTGGAAAAAAACACAGGAATCAGCTACTCCAAAGCAAATCTTCTGGCGGCCCTGATGCGCTGCAATGGCATCTATACCGGCTTTTGTTATCAGCGGATTAAACGGTTTACATATGACAACAAGCTTGCGCTCCATGCACTGAATGCAATATATGAGCCCGATTTAAAACGATGGATTCGTCTGGATGCCCGGGGAAACAACTATGAATTTCAGGCAGATTTTTCTTTGAACGAAAACCAGCTCGGTTATACGATCCGCCCTGACATCGGAGAATTTGAATTTGACGATCTGATTGCAGTTCCGCTGCCATCGACAATGGCGGTTTTGGAAAATAGTACCAATGCAATTAAAATGTATTATAATGACTTACCTGATTATGATAGTTAATATACAGGGAATTCGTCAGCATAAACTCTCTGGCATACTTTGTATATAAAAGGAATCGATAAAATATGGATAATGTTTATATTATGACACACCCGTTAATCCGGCATAAGATAACCATGCTTCGGGACGAAACTACCGGAACCAATGAATTCCGGACTCTGGTAGGGGAAATTGCGACGCTGATGGGATATGAGGCATTACGGGATCTGCCGACAAACGATGTTGCAATTAAAACTCCGATTGAAACCTGTATGTCCCCCATGATCTGCGGCAAGAAAATGGCAATTGTACCTATTCTGCGCGCAGGGCTGGGAATGGTAAGCGGCATTCTTGCTCTTGTGCCGTCTGCAAAGGTCGGGCATATCGGCTTGTTCCGGGATCCTGTTACCCATGAACCGCAGGAATATTACTGTAAACTGCCCGAATCCATCGACCAGCGGACGATTCTGGTTCTTGATCCAATGCTGGCAACCGGCGGTTCCGCATGTGCCGCTGTAGATTTTATCAAACAGCATGGCGGTGTCAACATCAAATTTATGTGCATCATTGCGGCACCGGAGGGATTGAAAAAATTACAGGCTTCCCACCCTGACATTCAGATCTATGTCGGACAACTGGACAGATGCCTGAACGAAAATGCCTATATCTGCCCCGGACTTGGTGATGCAGGTGACAGAATATTCGGAACAAAATAAAAAAGGAGCCGTCTATGGCCTATACTACAAACAATTCTACTTCCGGAAAAAAACGAATATCCTTTAACTCTCCCGTTATACTGGGATTTACCCTGCTGTGTCTTGCTGCCTATCTGTTAAATGTACTCACGCATGGGTATACGAACCGGTTATTTTTTATGGTATATCACTCATCCCTGTTACATCCGCTGACCTATGTGCGGATGCTCGGACATGTACTGGGACATGCAAGCTGGAGTCACTTTATGGGAAATATCACACTGCTTTTGGTAGTCGGACCGCTGTTAGAAGAAAAATACGGTTCTACAGATATTCTGATTGTAATGATTTCTACCGCCCTGATTACCGGTATTGTACATTATATCTTTTTCCCGCACAGTTCCCTGCTCGGCGCAAGCGGCATAGTATTTGCATTGATTCTGCTTTCCTCCTTTGCCAGTATCAAAGAAGGGAGCATTCCTCTTACCTTTATACTGGTTGCCGTACTGTATCTGGGAGGACAGATATACGACGGTCTGTTCGTCCGGGACAACGTTGCAAATCTGACACATATTATCGGTGGGATTGTCGGTGCAGGTTTTGGATACATGCTTTACAAAACCCCACCGGACCGGTCACAGGTATAGGAACATTATATTGTAAGAATTTCCGCAGGTGTATGCACGATATATGTGGCACCTGCTTCTTTTAGCTCTTTATACTGTCCGTATCCGTACAGAACCCCAATCGTATCCAGACCACAGGCCTGTCCGCCTTGGATATCATACATCCGGTCACCAATCATAACCCCGGTTTTTGACGCCTCCGGCAGCCGCTCCAATACCTGTGATATGAGCAGGGCTTTATTGGAACTGATGTTATCCGGTCTGCTGCCGATAATCACATCAAAATATTCTGCCAGCCGGAAATGCTCCAGAATACGAATCGTGGCTTCATAAGGTTTGGATGTTGCCACAGCGAGCACCTTCCCTCTGTGCTTCAATTCTCCAAGTAAATCATATATGCCGTCATAAACCTCATTTTCAAACAAACCTGTCGTATTATACCGTTCCCTGTATTTTTTTACCATCTCTGCGGCTCTTTCATCTGACATCTGAAAATGTGCCGAAAAAGAATCATGCAGGGAAGGTCCTATAAATTTACGAAGTATTTCTTCGCCCGGGTCGGCTATTCCCGCCCAGTCAAGCGCATACCGGATGCAGTTATAGATTCCGGACTCTGATTTTGTTAACGTACCGTCCAGATCAAACAAATAGTGTGTATACATATCTGTTCTCCTATTAAAATAGAGAGCCCGTATCCGGACTCTCTGTTCAGATTTCATATAACCGAATTTACAGAATGTCCACGTCTGCAGAATAGTCCACACCCGGAATCCTGAATCCGAACATATTGTAAAAGTCTTCCCAGTAGCCGTCTATATCTGCAAGCTCTGCAACATTCTCTGTTGTAACGGCATCCCAGTTTTCCGCAACCACCTTTTGGATATCATCTCTCATTTCCCAGTCATCCATACGGATAAACCCATTTTCATCCACCTGACCGTCTCCTAAAATCTTATCCATAAACAGTCTCTGCATCTGTTCGATACAGCCCTCATGCAGCCCCTTTGCTTTCATTTCCTTATACAGCAGCGTGATGTATAACGGAACCACCGGAATTGCAGAACTCGACTGCGTTACCAGAGCTTTATTGATTGAAACATATGCCTTTACATTCCGGAATTTTTCATTGATCACGTCACAGGACCGATACAGATCCTTCTTGGCCATGCCGATAGAACCCTCCGCATAAATCGGGAAAGTAATCTTCGGTCCGATATAAGAATATGCAACGGTTATCACATGCTCTGCCAGAACATCCGCATCCGTCAGCGCCTGCATCCAGTCAATCCAGTCCTCACCGCCCATAACCTTAATCGTGTTATAAATCTCTTCCTCTGTGGCAGCAGGAATATGTGCTTCTGCAATACTATTGTCTTTCAGAACTAGTGTTTTGTTGGTATACTCCTGTCCGACCGTTTTCAATACGGACGAGTATCTGGTTCCGTCAGGCGTGGTACGTCTCGGCGCTGCAAGACTATATACCACCATATCTATTTTTCCCATATCTTTTCTGATGGTCTCGATTACCTGTTCTTTGACCTCTAAGGAAAACGCATCTCCATTGATGGATTTTGCATAAAATCCTTCCTTCTCTGCCTCTTTCTCAAATGCCCTTGTATTATAAAAGCCTGCCGTAGCCGTTCTCTTTCCATTGGATTCCTTTTCAAACATAACGCCCAGCGTATCTGCACCATAGCCGAATGCAACCGCAATTCTGGAGGCCAGGCCATATCCTGTCGAGGCACCGATTACAAGCACCTTCTTTGCACCGTCTGCTTTGCCCCTGCTCTTAATATACTTTATCTGATTTTTTACATTTTCCGCGCAGCCTGTCGGATGTGCCGTTGTACATATAAAATCCTTCACTCTTGGTTCTACTATCATATTTCAATCTCCTTTAATGTTCTTTATTTGCAAACTTTGTATAATCCTGTAACCATACCAGTTCCACGGTACCCGTAGAACCTTTTCTCTGCTTCGCTATGATAATTTCCGCAATTCCCTTTTTGTCGGTATCCGGATTATAATAATCATCTCTATAGATAAACATTACCACATCGGCATCCTGCTCTATGGCGCCTGATTCTCTTAAATCCGCCAGTACCGGTTTATGCTCCGGACGGGAATCTACGGCACGGTTTAACTGTGACAAGGCTATCACCGGCACATCCAGCTCCCTTGCAAGGGTCTTCAAGGAACGGGAAATATCCGAAATAAACTGCTGTCTGGATTCTACCCTCTTATTGGTACTCATCAGCTGCAGATAATCAATAATGATCAGCCCCAGATTATGATTCTGCTTCAGCTTCCTGCATTTGGATCGTAAATCTGCAATCGTAATAGCTGAATTATCATCTATGAACAGCGGAGCCTCTGCAATCACCTCCGTACTTTCCATAATCTTATCCCATTCATCATCCACAAGCTGTCCTGTCTGAATCTTCTGGGAATTTACCAATGAATCCATGGCTATCATACGGGTAACCAGCTGTTCTTTTGTCATCTCCAGACTGAAGATTGCCGTCGCAACCTTTTTTCTGACTGCTACATGATGTGCAATATTTAATACAAAGGCCGTCTTTCCCATTGCAGGACGTGCAGCCACTAAAATCAGTTCCGAACCGTGAAGGCCTGTCAGCATATTGTCCAGATCAATAAATCCCGTCGGAATACCCGTCACTCTGGTATTCTGTCTGGATGCCGACTCGATCTGGTCAATCACGTCAATCACAATCTGATCGATCGGCTTAAAATCATTCCCTCCGTTCCGCTCCTGCACCAACCGGAAGATTCCCTGCTCTGCCGTCTCTAACAGATCGTCTACATCATCCGTATCCAGATAGCAGTCTTTTTCAACCTCCTCACACATCCGTATCATCCTGCGAAGCACTGATTTATCGGCAACTATCTTCGCATAATGCTTTGCATTCGCAGACGTCGGAACCGCAGCAATAATATCCGCTATGTATTTTGTACCGATTACCTCTTCCGGCACATTCTTCTCCTGCAGACGGTTATTCAGGGTTACGAGGTCAACTGCTTTTCCTTCCCGGAACAATTCCTTCATGGCTTCAAACAAAATTCCATACTGGGCATTATAGAAATCCTCTTTTGTCAGTATATCTATAACATCCACGATTGCATCCCTGTCCATGATCATGGAACCGATCACGGACTGCTCTGCTTCCAGATTATATGGTTGTTTTTTCCTGATATATGCGTCTTCCATTATCTGCCCTCTGTTACCTTTACCTTAAGCTCAGCCTGCACCTGTGGATGCAGCTTGATTTTAACAGTAAACTCACCGATTGCTTTTATCGGATCCTTTAAAACGATCTTCTTTTTATCAATATCCCGATTCAGCTGGCTTTTTATTGCTTCGGAAATTTCCTTTGAGGAAATGGAACCAAAAGCTCTGCCGCCTTCCCCTACCTTGATCAAAACCGTAACAGATTCCTTTGCAAGCTCCTCTGATAATGTCTTTGCTGCCGCAAGATTCTCTGCTGCCACCTTTTCCTCATGCTTCTTTTTCAGTTTATAATCATTCAGATTTTTAGGTGTTGCCTCTAATCCCAGCTTCTTTGGAATGATATAATTTCTGGCGTGTCCGTCGCTGACATCCACCAGATCTCCTTTTTTTCCAAGGCTTTTTACATCCTCTAACAAAATGACCTTCATTTATATATCTCCTTCCTTGTACATATCCTCCAGCAAGGCAATCAGCTTTGTACGAACCTCAGCTGTTGTTGTGTTTTCAAACTGCGCCGCGGCAACATTCGCATGGCCGCCGCCGCCCATACGCTCCATAATAATCTGAACATTGACATCATCAATGGCCCTTGCGCTGATTTTAACATCTTTCCCCATCTGTGCAATGACAAAGGAAGCCCGGACGCCTGCAATATTTAACATTTCATTTGCAACCTTGGCAGTCAGGACTCCCGGTGATTCCGGGCCCTCCTTCGGTTCAAAGACGGATATTGCAAAGGCTCCTAAAACCATTTCAGCATTTCTCACTCCGTCCGCACGCTGTCTATAGGTATCAATGTCACTGCGGAACATCTTACGGACACGCATAACATCCGCACCGCTTCTGCGCAAAAAAGCTGCCGCCTCAAAAGTACGGACACCGGTTTTTGTCAGGAAATTGTCCGTATCAATCAAAATACCGGCATACATGGCGTCTGCTTCGGATGGACGCAGCTTGATCTTCTCATCCATATACTGCAGCATTTCTGCAATCATTTCGCAAGTTGAAGAAGCAAACGGTTCAATATAGGAAAGCGTCGCATTCACAATCACATCCTTCGTCTGTCTGTGATGGTCAAATACAACGACTGTCTTTGCATAGGAAATCAATTCCTCACATTCGGTATAACCCGGATTATTGACGTCTACAATGACCAGCATGGTGTCAGCCCCGATCATTTCAATGGCCTGTTCACTGTTTATGATCATATCCTCTCCATAGATACTGTTTGCCGTAAAATTACCAAATATCGGACTGATGGCAGAAGACACCTCGTTAATTACGATATGCGCCTTTTTATTCATAGCCGTTACCATACGATAGACGCCGACAGCCGCACCAAACGCATCCATATCCGGAGTCTTATGCGCCATAATGATAACCTGTTCCCTGGTCTCCAGAAGCTCTCGGAACGCCAGTGTTTTTACTCTGGCTTTGACACGGGTGGATTTCTCCGTACCCTGACTCTTTCCGCCGTAATAAGTGATCTTATCCGCAGATTTGAGTACCGCCTGATCTCCGCCGCGTCCAAGCGCCAGCTCCATTGCAGAACGGGCCGCCTCAAAATTTCCGATAAAGCTGTTATAATCCGTTCCGAGGCTGATACTCAGTGTCAAAGGCAGGTCGTTTCCGATATTGATCGCCTTAACCTCATCTAACAATGCAAATTTATTTTCCTGCAGCTGCGGCAGATACTTATATGGCATAACGAACATATATTTATCCTTTTCCAGCGATTTTACGATCGCATCTACATTTGCCATATATTTATTAATCTTCCGGTCAACCAATGCAACCAACAGTGAATGCCGGACCTCTTCCAGATCATCAAAAATCTCATCATAATTATCAATATAGATCAGGCCTGCCACCAGCTTCTGTTCCTGATTTTCCCGTTTCAGCCGGTTAAGCTCCGTCATATCATACAGGTATAATGCAACCAGGCTCTCTTCCCCGTCCTGGCCGGACTCCTCCCCGTCTTCCTCCTGCATAACGGAATCCTGATTTGCAAGAATTCTTCTCAGCTCAGCCCTGTATTCCTTATCTTCATAGACAATATCTGTATGAGTAACATCTTCATTCTCCGGTATCATCTCTTTTGTAATCCCGTCAAAAAGCTGCATAATGTTCATGCGGAGCAGCTTTCGTTTACTGGCCCCGGTGACCTGAACAAAAGCATGATTGACCCAGACCAGTCTGCCTGTCATATCTGTCAATGCATAAGGCAGTGGCAGCTCTCCAAGCAGGCTTTTCTGAAATCTTCCATGCTCCATGACCAGTCTGGTTAAAATAGTATTGATGGTCCCTCTGGCCCTGACAAAAGAAATCACGGCAACCGCCACATAAATACAGGTTGCTGTCGTAGCGACGATTCCCGCAAAAACATTGATCACATACAGACAGATTGTCATCACGACAAAAAGAGCCGACATATAAATCGGTATCTGCAGATATTTTTCATATTTATTATCTAACCGGCGTCTGTCATTCATTTCCTATTTCCTTCATCTATATTCTTTTCACACCCGTAAACAAGAACATTTCCTTTCTCATATACGGCAAACATCAATGGATATCTATTTATTATAGCATTGCTTCCCCAATATTACAACATCATTCCCCGTCGCAGTTTGTCGGTTCTTCTGCCCCGGAATTCTTCCGCTTTGCTTTTACGCGGCTGCGTATTGCGGTAAAAATCCATCCCGGGATATCCAGAATCAATCCCCAGATGATCGGAACGATCATGCCCACCAGGAAATAAGCAAGCCACCATCCATTCTCCACACTGTATACCGGATAAAAATCCAGAATCTGACGAAGCGGAATCCCGGCCCTGTTCAGTTGAATCGCGATCACAATCCTGAATGCCACAAACTGCCAGATCAGAATATCAATGCTGCGTTTTCCGCACACCATGCAGATTTTTTTGACTGCCCGTACAGGGAAAAACCGAATATCCGCTATCCATCTGGAAAGATATATAACAACGTAGGATGCAAGGAGCGCTCCTATTACAAAGGCAAATATATGTCCATACTCATTCGTTGCCATCCCGGCGGAATTGTGCCTTCCAAGTACCAGAAAAATCAAAAAAGCAGCCGCCGCAAATATGATTTTGTCAAATTCCTTTAGCTTTTCCTGATTCTCTCTGACAAAATATCCGATCGCATAAAACATTCCAAGCACCAGCGTTCTGCTGAACAAATATTTGAATGTAATCTCAAACCCGATCACCCCTCCTGCAATAAAGAAAAGCGTGATTGCCTCCCGTTTCCATGCACAGTCATGAATCACAGTATCCAACAGCTTATAACAGACAGATACGATAAATAAGGAACCCAAAAACCATGTGGCACCGAAAAATTGACCGTCCTTATTAAGGGTCAGAATGATCTGTACTGCTATTTTTTTATAATAATCAAATGTCTCCGGCTTCAATATCACCCGTATGGCAGTCGCAGCAAGGTTCCATACTACAAACGGAAGGTACAGGGTTTTAATCTTCCCCAGAACAAACTGCCTGAGACTGTTTCTGTTATTAAACAGATACCCTGATATCAGGAAAAAAAACGGCATGTGAAACAAATAAATATAATGCATGTAAGGCGCCCTTGCGTGCGCCCATACCACCAGAATAATACCGATGCCTTTTGCCACATCCAGATATTCAATTCTTGCCTTTTTTCCGGTTGTCCCGGTCATCTCTTTTGCTTCCATTCCTTCTGTCCTTTTATCAGATCACAATAGTCCTGATACTCCCCCTGATTATAAAAATAGGATTTTTCTTTCCCGGAAATGCCAAGAGCGGCAAACCATTCTTCACATAGTTTCTTTTGCAGCAGCTCCTTTGTCGGACTTGCAAGCGTCTTCAGGTTCCATAGAGAAAAATGGAGGGCATAATTAATATAATCCTGTTCCAGTTCCCAATACAGATTCTCCCTGACCAGACGGTCACGCAGAGCCGTCAGGGCATCATAGAAGCAAAACCAGGATTGTTCCCTTGTTACAGACAGTGATTCCGTGCCGCCTCTTCTCTGATGGGCAAGTACCTCGGGTACAACGGCAATCCTTTTTGCCAGAACAAGTGCCGAAAATACAAACAGCAGGTCATTCGTCGTCCGCTGTTCCTGAAAATACAGCTGATATCTCTCAACAAAGCTTCTGCGGTACAGCTTATCCCAGGCCCAGCCCACAAATACTTTGAAAACATTGTCCGTCAGCTCCCTGTGGGAAAAAGGCATATAAGGCGGAATGTCCTTTTGCTGCAGTACCCAGGGATTCCTGACATATTCATCTTTATCCATATAATACTGGTCAGATCCGAATACAACAAAATCCGCCTGATAGGCTTCTATTTTTTCATATGCCTTTTGAAGCATATCCGATTCAAAAAAATCATCAGAATCTAAAAAAATAAGGAAATCTCCGGCCGCTGCCCGCATCCCGCAGTTTCTCGCAGCTCCCGCTCCCTTATTTTCCTGTTCAATCACCCGGATTCTGTCATCCTGCGCCGACAACTCATGTAAAATATCCACCGAGCCATCCGTGGATCCATCATCTATACATATAATCTCTATTTCTCTCATACTCTGTCCGGTAACGCTCGTGATACACTGCTTCAGGTACGCTTTGACGTTATAGACCGGTATAATCACTGATATCTTTGGATTCTCCATATTTCCTTCTGCTCCGGATCTTATTTTCTCTTTGACATGACCTTCAGGATGAATCGTTTAACCGGCTGGGGAACAAGCGGAACCAGCTTACGGAAAACCTTTGCAGACCGCAGAGTATCATAAAAGCCGTTGACACTATGGATCAAAGACTGTATCTTTTTCCATTCGAGCTCGGTAAATACCGCCTGCGACAATTCCCCCTTCTGCATGGCCCGTTTAAATTCCATCTGCATTCTCTGAAGATATTCCTTTTTAAAGGCATCATCAATCCGGTCAAAGGTAAACATATAATTATTATATTTTTTCCACCAGTACATATATTGAAAGCGCTCCCAGACTTCTCTGTCACGCATCAGAATATCCCTGATAAAGTCGTACTCTATGTTCATACAGTAAACTTTTTCCTTATTTTTTACGGAGGAATCCGGATTATCCCTTCGGTTTCTGTAATAAGGCTTGTCTACGATCATCGCACGTTCTGCATACACAAAGGTCTGAAAATAAAACCCGTTATCCTGAAAGGATGCTCCGGGCGTTTCGTTATGCCGGA
The DNA here is from genome assembly GCA_947632705.1 of uncultured Coprococcus sp. Classification (GTDB taxonomy): domain Bacteria; phylum Bacillota; class Clostridia; order Lachnospirales; family Lachnospiraceae; genus Coprococcus. Next base: position 22,869 of record CANRQE010000020.1, read on the forward strand.
TATGATATCTCTCTATAAACGTACGTCTGTAAATCCCACACCATGTATTCATGGTAAAACGAATGGTCTCCGGATCATGGCTGGGATCAAGCAGCTCCCCATACCGGTTCAGATTTTTCCCGATATGCTCCAGCTGCAGATTCTCCTCCCCCTTTTCCGTTCTTGTAAAACGGTAAAAATCAGCCTTTACAAAATCCAGATTGTTTTTGTCCGCAATCTCACATAATTCCTGATACATCTCAGGCACTATATAATCGTCCGGTTCCACAATCCCGATATATTCACCGGTCGCTCTGTCAAGTCCCCGGTTCATTGCCTTACCGTAACCTCCATTGGGACCGGTTATCACTACGATTCTGGAATCTTTTTCCGCATATTCACGGATGATGGAAAGAGACCTATCCGTCGAACCATCATTGACACAGATAATTTCCAGATCCTGCAATGTCTGCCCGACAACACTGTCAAGACATTCCCGCAGATACTTTTCAACATTATATATTGGAAGAATGACCGAAACCTTTGCCATAACATTTTACCCGTTTCTTTTTATTTTTTTGATATAGGCATCCGCATTATTTCCTTGTGAGTCTTCGTTTGACAGCGCAAGGCACCTTCATAATCGCTTTCCCTACCTTGTATGTGGTAGAATTCTTAATTGCCTCTAACTCCTTCTGGGCACTGGAAGGATCTTTTTTCTTTTTGGCGGCAGCCGCGTTTTTCACATTCTGGTTATAATATTCGTCAGGTTTTTCCATAATCATGGAAAGTCTGCTCCATTCCAGCTGTGTAAAATCATCTTTGGTAAATTCACCCTGGCTGTAGGCCCGTCTGAATTCACTGCTCATTCTCTGCACATATTCCTTTTTAAACTCATCCGCAATTCTGCTGATCGTGAACATGCAGTTATGATACTTTTTCCAGTTAAACATTACTTTAAAACGATTCCAGACCGCCTCATCCTGCATCAGGATATCGCGGATATAATCATACTCTACATTGATGCAGTACACCTTTTCTTTATTCTTAACGGAAGAATTCGGATTATCCCTTCGGTTTCTGTAATATGGGCGGTCGATGATCATTGCCCGTTTTGCATAGATCATAGTCTGGAAAAAGAAACCATTATCCTGAAATGAAGCGCCCGGCGTTTCATGGTGCCGAATATGATACTGCTCCAGCATGTCTCTGCGATATATCCCGCTCCATGTATTCATCACAAATTTGATCATACTCGGATCCTCGCACGGATGAAGCAGTGTATGATACCTGGTCTTAGTGGAATCAATTGCAACATAGCTTAAGTTCATATCTCCCTTTTCATTCCTGCTGAAGCGATAAAAGTCCGCCTTCACAAGGTCCAGATCATTCCTGACCGCCACATCATACAAATCCTCATACATTGTCAGGCTCACATAATCGTCCGGCTCTACAATTCCGACATATTCGCCGGTGGCTCTGTCCAACCCTTTATTCATTGCCTTGCCGTATCCTGCATTTGGCCCGGTAATCACGACGATCCTGTCATCCTTCTTTGCATACTCGTTAATAATATCCAGAGATTCGTCCGTGGAACCATCGTTCACACAGATAATCTCTATATCATGCAGCGTCTGTCTTGTAACACTGTCAAGACACTCACGCAAATACTGTGCCACATTATAAATTGGTAAAATAATCGAAACCTTGGTCATACCGATATACTCCTTCGTACGTTATTTCATTAATTCCAGATACTGTTCATATTCCTTTTGATTATAAAAATATCCATCCGGTTTCCCTCTGATTCCCAACTCCTCAAACCATTCTCCGCAGAGCTTCTCCTGCAGCATTGTATGAGTGGGTTCCGCGAGAGAGTTCAGATTCCAAAGAGAAAAATGCAGGGCATAATTCACATAATCCTGCTCCAGTTCCCAGAAGATTCCCTCTGAAATGAGACGTTGTTTCAACGCAGTCAGAGCATCATAAAAGCAATGCCACGACTTCTCCCTTGTCACAGACAGAGAGGCTCCGCCCCCTCTGCGCTGATGTGCCAGCACCTTATTCAAAACCGCAATTCTTTTAGCCGTTACCAATGCAGAGAAAACAAACAGCATATCATTGGAGGTTCGCTGCTCCTGAAACCACAGATCATGCTCCAGTACAAAGCTTCTTTTATAGAGCTTATCCCACGCCCAGCCTACAAAGGTTTTAAATACGTTATCTGTCAGCTGTCTGTACCCAAACGGCATATACGGAGGAATGTCCTTCATACGCATTACCCATGACACACTGACAAAGTCCTGCTTGTCCATATGGAACTGGTCTGAACCAAACACAACAAAATCAGCCTGATATGTCTCCGCTGTCTGATATGCCTCTTCCAGCATATCCGGCTCAAAGAAATCGTCAGAATCCAGAAAAGACAGATAATCTCCCTTTGCAATCCGGAGTCCTGCATTCCGGGCTGCACCGGCGCCTGCATTTTTCTGGCAGATGATCTGAATTCTCGCATCCTGTTTTTTATATTCCTCCAAGATTGATACGGAGCTGTCTGAAGACCCGTCGTCAACACAAATAATCTCTATATCCTTTAATGTCTGATGCACCACGCTGTCAAGACATTGTCTTAAGTACTTTTCAACATTATAAACCGGTATGATCACTGAAACCTTACACATATCCGTTTCCTCTTTATCCTTCCCTAGTCTCTGGAATATAAATCCCTGGTATATACTTTATCTTCTGCATCCGCCAATTCCTCTGTCCTTCTGTTGGCAATGATCACATCCGACATTTCCTTGAATTCTGCAAGATCCCGGATTACCCTGCTGCCAAAAAAGGTCTCGTCTGAAAGTGTCGGCTCGTAAATAACCACTTCCACACCTTTTGCCTTAATCCGCTTCATAACTCCCTGTATCGAGCTTTGACGGAAATTATCCGAATTTGCTTTCATGGTAAGACGATATATGCCTACCACGCACTGATTTCCCGGGGTTCCGTCCCTGCCGGCTGTACCGGACCCGTAATACCCGGCCTTTTCCAGTATCCGTTCGGCAACAAAATCCTTTCTGGTACTGTTGGATTTTACGATTGCCTCCATGATGTTGTTTGGCACATCATAATAATTGGCCAAAAGCTGCTTGGTATCCTTTGGCAGACAATATCCGCCGTATCCAAAGGATGGATTATTATAGTGATTTCCGATTCTCGGATCCAGACAGACGCCATCAATAATGGACTTCGTATCCAGTCCTTTCATCTCCGCATAAGTATCCAGCTCATTGAAAAAGGATACGCGCATGGCAAGATACGTATTTGCAAATAATTTCACCGCCTCCGCTTCCGTTGCATTCGGAAACAGCGTATCTATCGGACGTTTGATGGCCCCGTCCTGAAGAAGAGATGCAAACAGCTCTGCCTTTTCCCGCAGATTCTTCTTTCCTTCCGGAATCCCTACAATAATTCTGGACGGATACAGGTTATCATATAAAGCCCTGCCTTCTCTTAAAAACTCCGGAGAAAACAGAATATTATCTGCATGATATTTTTTGCATACAGACTCTGTGTAACCGACCGGAACTGTAGACTTGATCACAATCACTGCATCCGGATTAACTGCAAGAACCTGCTCAATAACAGCCTCTACAGAAGAAGTATCAAAATAATTTTTCTTCGGGTCATAATTGGTCGGGGTCGATATTATGACAAAATCAGCCGTCTGATATGCGGCTGTACCGTCTGTAGTTGCAGTAATATCCAGCTCATCGCTCCTTAAATATTCCTCAATCTCCCTGTCTGCAATCGGTGAAATCCGCGCATTGATCATATCCACCTTCTGCTGGATGATGTCTACAGCCTTCACTTCGTTATGTTGTGATAATAAAACCGCATTGGAAAGCCCTACATATCCTGTTCCGGCTATCGCTATCCTGTATTTTCTGTTCATCTTCTTCCTCTTTTCCGATATTATCTTATCTTTGTATGATTATATGTTACACTATAGTTTCTTCCGCTTTACAATCCGATATACTATATAGCCTGCTGGAAGAATCCAGTAATCGGTTTTCCTGAGCATCCAGATTGAACGCTTGCTGACAGCCTGATAGATGCCCGGATAATCCTCTTTCAGCATCCTGTCAAACGCTTTCATTTCCTTCCGGATTCCCTTCTGCATCCCCATGCTGATATAAATCTGGAACTGATTTTCTACAATTTTCGATATTCCCATATCCAGATACCGCCGTTTTTCCGTGGAAATCTGCGGATGCATATCGTAGTAATGCAGCAGGGCGTCAATGACCTTTCTGTGATTTCCGCGATTCTTCTGCATGCTTTTCATACTCACGCTCTGCCCGTTTCTGCCAAGACGGTACATGGTAAGATATTCATCAAAAAAAGCAATCGTTTCAACATACGGGATTGGAAATAAGGTATACTCAAAATCCACGTAATACCGGTATCCGTCAATCCGGATATGATGTTCCTTATAAAAAGCAGTCCGGAGGGTAAGCGCATGAATCCGGATCAAGGGAATCGACTCTGCCACCTCATCAAACGCCAATGCCTTTTTACACAGGGAAGGCTCCGTAATACAGACACGTTCATCAAGCACACGAAAAGTTCCGTCTTCCACACATTTGAAATGGTTGGCTACCATATCCACGTCCATGTGTTCCAAAAATGCAAGAAACCTGTCAAGCACCGGGGATTCCATCCAGTCATCCGCATCCACAACATGAAAATATTTCGCATGAACACGTTCAATTCCGTAATTGACGGCAGAACCATGCCCGCCGTTTAATTTTGTATATAAATAAAAAATATCCGGATATGCTTCGCAATAACTTTCTGCAATTGCTGCAGTTTTGTCAGTAGAACCATCATTTACAACAATTATTTCCAGCCTGTCTTTTTTTTCCGCATCAGCAAAAGACTGCAGACATTTCGTAATATAGTTTTCCACATTATATGCAGGAACTATAACCGATAAAAGCTTCTCCATATTCAATGATTACTCCTGTTTGCCGAAAATATAATCTGTATAATATTACCATAAATTATATAATAGTTTTACTATAGTGTCAAAGCATCTTTCGTAAAGCTTCAAAAACAGTATTCTGTTAATAATATGAACGGAAATCCGTATAAAAACACCGGAAATTTACAGTAAAAAAGACAATACTCCAAATCATGAAGCATTGTCTTTTTTCATATTGCATATATCAGTTACTGATTAATTCTTGCAAGCAGTTCCTTTCCAAGCTCTTCGCTGCCCGGCTTGCCAAGAAGGGCAAACATGTTCTTCTTGTAGCTTTCTACGCCAGGCTGGTTAAACGGATTCACGCCCAGCACATATCCGCTGACACCGCATGCAAATTCAAATGTATAGAACAGCTCACCAAGTGTAAACTCATTAATCGTATCCATATTGACCTGGATGATCGGAATACCTCCGTCGGCATGAGCAAGAATGGTTCCGTTCATAGCACTCTTATTTGCAAAATCAACCGTCTTGCCTGCAAGATAATTCAAGCCGTCCAGATCAGAATCCTCAGCTTCCATAACAATCTCACATACAGGCTTTACGACATTGATTACTGTTTCAAAATGGTTCTGTGTACCCTGCTGGATAAACTGTCCGAGGGAATGGAGATCCGTTGTAAAATCTGTAGCCGTCGGGAACAAGCCTTTTCCGTCCTTACCTTCGCTTTCGCCGTAAAGCTGCTTCCACCACTCTGAAACATAATGGAGCGCCGGCTCAAAATTAGCAAGTATTTCAATGGTTTTCCCTTTATTCAGAAGAATATTTCTTACAGCAGCATATTTCATTGCGTCACTGTCTTCAAAGGCCTGTGAAAGACAATCCTCTCTTGCAGATGCAGCGCCTTCCATAAGCTTATCAATATCTGCCCCGCTGACTGCAATCGGAAGAAGACCGACTGCCGTCAGAACAGAGAATCGTCCTCCTACATCATCAGGAACGACAAACGTCTCATATCCCTCTTCCGTCGCAAGTGTCTTCAATGCGCCCTTTGCCTTATCGGTTGTCGCATAAATTCTGCCCTTTGCACCTTCTTTTCCGTATTTTTCAATCAGCTTCTTCTTGAAAATCCTGGTTGCAATACCCGGTTCTGTTGTTGTACCGGATTTTGAAATAATGTTAATAGAAAAATCCCTGTCCCCGATAACCTGAAGCAAATGTGTCATATAGGTGCTGCTGATATTGCTTCCTGCATAATAAATCTCAGGGGTTTTGCGGATCTCTTTATCCACGGAATTATAAAAGCTGTGTCTTAAAGCCTCGATTGCCGCCCTTGCACCCAGATAAGAGCCGCCAATACCGATTACCACCAGAACATCTGAATCAGACTGTATCTTTGCAGCCGCCTTTTTGATCCTTGCAAATTCTTCTTTGTCATAATTGACCGGAAGGTCCAGCCAACCAAGAAAATCATTTCCCTCTCCTGTATGATTTACAAGAGTTTCTTTTGCTGCAGTTACGCAGTCCTTCATTGCCGCAATGTCTTCAGCAGATGCCATAGATGCAGCATTTTTAAAATCGAAACTTACTGTCTTTGCCATTTCTTCCTCTCCTTGCTTGTAAAAATTTGTCTCAATGCTATGCATAATTGTAGCAAATCAGTTTATCAGAATCAACTATTTTTCAAACATTTCATCAAGAGAGACAAATCTGTAGCCTTCTTCGGTTAAATATGTGAGAACCGCATCCAAAGCTTCGGCATTGGATTGGGACACATTATGAATCAGAGGAATCGCACCATTATGATGATATTTCTTAAAATGCTCTATGACATAATCCCGTCCCGGCTGCCGGTTGACATCGTAATCCAGGTATGCCATACTCCAGAAAATAGTCTTGTAACCCATATCCTTTGCAAGCTGCAGGGTTCTTTCACTATATTCACCCTTTGGCGGCCTGTAATACGGGTCCATATCGTAACCGGTAACCTCCTTCATATAATCGGCGCAGGTTTTCAGTTCCTCTTTTTGTTCCTCTATACTGATGGATGGCATGGACGGATGCCTGACCGTATGATTGCCAACCTGATGCCCCTCCTCCTTCATACGGGTCACGATCTCAATGTTATCCCTGATATATGTCTGTGTTACAAAGAAGCATGCCTTGGCATCATGTTTTTTCAGTATATCCAAAATCTGTTCCGTATATCCGTTTTCATACCCGCAGTCAAATGTCAGATACATGACTTTTTCATCTTCACTGCAATCCAGATCGGCATAGTACGCATCATACTGCTCGATGGAAAAGCTTCGGTCACACCCACTGACTCCATGGTTGTCATCTCTGACAATATACCACGAATATGTCTGATTGGATATTTCATCATAATTACGAAGTACTGTCATATCCTCCGTTGTAGGTTCCTCCGTATCCTCCTGCGGGTTCTGGTTTCCTTCCTGATCTGCATCCCCTATGGATGCTATACTATAATTTCCCGAATCCGTCCCGTCAGAGGATGTCTGTTTTCCGGCACAGCCGGAACATCCGATGATCATGCACAGGCACAATCCAAGAATCAGGTGCAGCTTCCTAACTGCAATCACATCCCCTCAGATATTATTCCCTCCAGAAGCTTTTCAAACAGCTCATCACTAATCTCTGCCTGCGCTGCCGCCACCTCTGTTTCCTCCTTATCCCTGCTTCGGCATTTCTGCCGTTCCGGTCTTTTGTCCTTCTTCTTTTCCCGAAGCTGCTCGGGCACTTCCTCCGTTTGTATCACAGATACCGGTATTTCCCTGATTTCTGTTGCAGCTGCCTGCTTTAATCCTGTTTTATGCAGACGGTTGGCCAGACTGTTTGTCAGATAATTCTGTATTCCATAATCCAGAAGTCTGAGCTTTGACGTGCAGTTAAACAGATTTCCCGCTATCAGCAGCAGACAAAAGGTTCCGGTGCCAAACATCAATATTTCCATGCTGTCATTTGGTGAACCTGTTACATAATATTGATAAATGCTGCCGATTATGCCTGTCCCGGCTATGATGATCAGCATATTCCTGATGAAATGATTCCACCCGGTTACCGATATTTTTCCTATTTTCAACTTCTCTATGTATTTTCCAACAAAGGAATTCATATCCCGTATCTCAACATTCAAAGAGCTTATATCCTCATATCGTTTTCTGATTTCTACCAAAGCTTTTTTTCTGGTTGTTCCCATTTTTTCCGTTTCCTTTACCAATCCTTTCAAACATCCGCACAGTATCAGCCTCGCCACAATACCGATCAGTCCTGCGGCGGCAATCATGTACATAAAAATACTTTGCTCCAAAATTGTTTCTAACATATCAATCCCTCATTTCAAAAATTTTCCCTCCGGCCGCAGTCCTGCCATCTGCATGCCTGTCCGGTCCGCCTGCGCCATCAGGGTGTTTTTATTATAGATACGGGCAAAATTGTTTTTCAATCCATTTCATACGACAAATATTTCCCTTTATTTTTCATTTATGCTATAATACAGATACTGAACGGCTTCATAAAAATATTGAACATATACCGGCTTTGGATATTTAGCCTTGGATATTTACAATCATTATAAATACATAAACATTTTTAAAAATATAAATAATAGGAAAGAGGGATTCTATGGTTTACAAAACAAAAGGAACCTGTTCATCTGAAATCTCATTTGACATTGCAGACGGCAGGGTTAAAAATGTACGGTTCACAGGAGGCTGCAACGGCAATCTGAAGGGCATCGGAGCCCTGGTAGAGAATATGCCTGTGGATGAGGCAATCCAGAAACTGGAAGGCATTCGATGCGGATTCAAATCCACCTCATGTCCGGACCAGCTTGCATGTGCTTTAAAAGAATATAAACAGGAGGCATCATAGAATGAAACGAATCGTACTGACAGGCGGCGGAACTGCAGGTCATGTAACCCCGAATATGGCACTGATACCGGAGCTTTTAAAGCTTGACTACGATATACACTATATTGGTTCCTACGACGGAATCGAAAAAAAACTGATTGAAGAAATGGGCATACCCTACCACGGAATTTCCTCCGGCAAGCTGAGACGTTATTTTTCTCTCCGCAACTTTACAGATCCGTTCCGGGTCATCAAGGGACTGGGAGAGGCAAAGAAGCTGATGAAGGAGCTGCAGCCGGACGTCATTTTTTCAAAAGGCGGTTTTGTCAGTGTGCCCGTTGTCTTTGCTGCAAGCTCCAAAAAAATACCTGTCATCATCCATGAATCTGATATGACGCCGGGACTGGCAAACAAGCTTGCCCTGCCGAAGGCATCCCGTGTCTGCTGTAATTTCCCGGAAACAAAAGAGCTGTTCCCGGAGGGCAAGGCAATTGTAACCGGAACTCCGATCAGAAAAGAGCTGTTTGACGGAGACGCCGCATTTGCTTTTACCTACTGCGGCTTTACGGAGAATAAACCGGTGCTTTTGATAATCGGAGGCAGTACCGGAAGCGCGGTGATCAATCAGGCTGTCAGAGACAATCTGAACCGTCTGCTGGAGACGTTCAACGTCATCCATCTTTGCGGCAAGGATAAAACAGACCCTGCATATGAGGGTATTCCGGGTTATGTACAGTATGAATACGTTAAAAAAGAATTAAGCAGCATGCTGGCGCTCTGTGACATTATCATTTCCCGGGCGGGTGCAAATGCAATCTGTGAGCTTCTTGCACTCCGCAAACCGAATATTCTGATTCCGCTGTCTGCTGCCGCCAGCCGCGGCGACCAGATTCTGAATGCGGATTCTTTCCAAAAGAGCGGTTACAGCTATGTGATAAAAGAAGAGGATTTATCCACGGAAACACTCTTTGCTGCTATTGATGAAGTGTATACTCACAAAGACCAATATATTCAGGCAATGAAGGAAAGCCCTCTTTCAGACTCTACCGGAATCATCCTTCAGATGATTGAAGAACTGACAGACAAGAAAGAGTAGAAAAAAATCCACTGTCCTTTTCAATTGACAGTGGATTTTTTATATCTTGCCATGTATGATTAAGCATTCTGCTTCAATTCCAGAATTGTATGCTTTAAAAGTTCCATATCAATCGGCTTTGCAACATGCGCATTCATACCGGAATCCAATGCATTCTTAACATCCTCCGTAAATGCATTCGCCGTCATTGCAATGATCGGAATATCCGCCGCCTGTGGATGCCCGCACGTTCTGATGGCTTCTGTCGCCTGATATCCATTCATAACAGGCATCTGAACATCCATCAATATCATGTCATACTGTCCCGGCGCAGACCTTTCAAACATCTCAAGTGCTTCAAGTCCATTCTCAGCAATCTCACATCTGGCTCCTGCTATATCCAACAGCTCGCTCAGGATTTCCGCATTCATTTCATTATCCTCTGCAGCTAAAAATACCATTCCTTTCAGCACATCCTCTTCAAGACCGGCGTCGTTTTCCTGTACTGTCTCCTTGTCCATCAGATTCTGCATGGTGTACTGGAATGTAGAAAGAAAGAACGGCTTGGTCATGAATCCGTCAATACCCGCCTCTCTCGCCTCTTCTTCAATATCACCCCAGTCATAAGCCGTCAGTATCAGAATCGGAACAAGCGGTCCGACACAGTTCCTGATCCGTCTTGCAGTTTCCACACCATCCAGATCCGGCATCTTCCAATCCAGTAAAATGACATGATAATCATCCTCATTCCCACAGGCTTCCTTTACCATATCTATTGCCCGGAATCCATTTAATGCATAATCCACCTGCACGCCCGTATCCTCCATCAGTCTCTGAATCGTAGTGCAGATATCTTCGTCATCATCCACCACAAGGGCATGAGAAATAGAATGATGCTTCCAGAAATCCTTATCCCGCTCCTGTTCCGGAACTGCCAGCTCTAACTGCACGGTAAAGGTAGTTCCTTTCCCCTGCCGGCTCTCAACTTCAATCGTACCACCCATCAGCTCCACCAGACTTTTTGCTATCGGCATACCAAGACCGGTTCCCTGGATTTTATTCACCGTCGAATTCGTCTCTCTTGCAAAGGGATCAAATATTTTTTTCAGGAACTCTTCATTCATGCCGATTCCGTTATCCGTGACAACAAATCTCAACAGAATACTGCCAGATGATACATATTTCAAATTTTCGATCACAAACGTAATTTGTCCGCCCTCCGGCGTATACTTTACCGCATTGGACAGCAGATTGATCAGAACCTGATTGATACGAAGCTCGTCACCCAGAAGAAAATCCGGTATGTTCCCGACTACCTTCATCTCATAATCCTGATTTTTGGCATTCGTCTGCGGCAGGATAATGGCGTTAATCTTTTCGAGCAGATCGGGCATACTGAATTCTATGGTATTCAAAGTGGTTTTCCCGCTTTCGATCTTACTCATATCCAATACGTCATTGATCAGATTCAGCAAATGCTGGCTGGAAGCCGTAATCTTTCTTGTATACTCCCGTACCCGGTCCGGCTGGTCGGCATCCTTGGCAAGCAGCATGGTAAATCCTGTAATGGCATTCATCGGTGTACGGATATCATGCGACATATTGGACAGGAAATTACTCTTTGCCATATTCGCAGCCTCCGCAGCATTCAGGGCATTCTCCAAAGTCATCTTCATAGAGTGCTCATCCATACGGTCCGAAAGTATGATAACAAACTTTTCCGTTCCCTCCAAAAGCACATGATACAGTAATTCCCTGTACCAGCGCAGTTCCCCGGTCTTATAATGCAGCAGTTCACGGTCTACCTGCCATACTCCGCCGATCGGTATTTTTTCAAAAACCTCCGGTGAAACAGCACTGATATCATTTTGAACAACACAGGACAGATTTCGGATATCCTCCTTCAGCGTCTCAGGACGAATACCGATCACTCTCTCTATATTCGGGCTGACATATTCCGCATGCATGGTATCCGGAGAAAACAGAATAAAGATATCCTGCGTATTTTCCGTCAGCAGATTAAACAGGTATTCCCTGTATTGAATAACTGTATCTTTTTCCATGACGCTCTTCCGGTTGCGGCGCATCAGATGAATCAGAAAGGTAATCAGCATCAGACCGAATATCATGGATAAGGATACAATCGTGGCAAACCAGAACTGATTTAAGCTTTTATTTGCAACACCGGTCGGAACAAGTCCTATCAATACCCAGTCCTGAAAATCAATTGTCTGGTAACACATATAATAATTTTTCTTTCCGATACGAATGCGCACCACATCCGCAATACTGTCCTTCCAGTCCTGTTCGACCTCCTCCAGAGACTTATCCAGAAATTTTACATGGGAAAGGTCGTCTAAAATATTCTTTTCCGCTCCGTCCCAGTCACTGGTCGTAAACAGAATCCTGCCGTTTACATGTACCATGAAGCATGTTGTATTCCCCGAATAAACGTCAATGTCCAACAGCTTTTCCATGGAATCATTATCATATCCGATTGCAATCGCAACATACCCAAAATTCCGATATTGACCTGTCTGAACAGCAGATGCAATAACCGTCAAGGGTTTGGAGCCCTCCGAAATAACGTCCTTAACAATATGTGTCCCTTCCGTCGTCAGCTTCTCGAACTCTGCTCCCAGATCCATAAAGCCCTGCTCTCCGTCTGCGGTTATGTAGCTTCCGTCCTCTGCAAAAAAATAGAACTGATCAAATCCCCATATCTCCTTCTGGCGGTCAATAAACATCCGGGTATCCTCCTGCTTCTCCGAAGCCTGAAGATAAGTCTCCCAGCTGTCCAGTGCATTCCAGTTTCTCTCAACCAGAAAGCTGTACCGGTTGTTGACCTGCCCATAAATTTCATATAAGAAATCCTTACTTTCCTCATTGACCTTCTTGAATGCAAATCTTGCATATAAGATTCCAACCACCAGAACTGCGCTGATACAGATTATGATTACGGCGTAACTGCCCCATCCTCTTTTTTTCATGTTTATTACCCGTCTTTCTGCGAAAGACACCAATGCGTCATGAAACTGGCGCACTGACCTTTCACTA
>CANRQE010000021.1 GCA_947632705.1 uncultured Coprococcus sp.
CTGTTAACCCCCTTGACCTCATTAATAATTCTGGTCATCACTCTCTGCAAAACTGCAAATGGAATCTCGGCACAGTCAGCCGTCATGAAGTCTGTCGTGTTTACGGCACGGAGGGCTATTGCGTAATCATAGGTTCTTTCATCTCCCATGACGCCGACACTCCGCATATTGGTAAGGGCAGCAAAATACTGGCCCAGTCCTTTGTCGATTCCGGCTTTTGCAATCTCTCCCCGGTAAATGAAATCAGCATCCTGCACCATGCGAACCTTTTCCGCCGTTACCTCTCCGACGATACGGATACCAAGGCCCGGGCCCGGAAACGGCTGACGAAATACCAGATATTCAGGAATGCCAAGCTCTAAACCGACCTTCCTCACCTCGTCTTTGAACAGAAGGCGCAAAGGCTCCACGATTTCCTTGAAATCCACATAATCCGGCAGACCGCCTACATTATGATGGGATTTGATCGTTGCCGACTTTCCGAGACCGGACTCGATTACGTCCGGATATATGGTTCCCTGCACGAGGAAATCAACAGCGCCGACCTTCTTTGCCTCTTCCTCGAATACGCGGATGAATTCTTCACCGATAATCTTACGCTTCTGTTCCGGTTCCGTTACCCCGGCAAGCTTTTCATAAAAACGATCCTGTGCATTGACACGGATGAAATTCAAATCATATGTACCCTTTGGGCCAAAGACTGCCTCTACCTCATCCCCTTCATTTTTTCGAAGCAGGCCATGATCCACAAATACGCAGGTCAGCTGCTTTCCGACTGCCTTGGACAAAAGTACCGCAGCAACGGAAGAATCCACGCCGCCTGACAGGGCGCACAGCACTTTACCGGAGCCAATCTTCGACCGGAGCTCACGAACCGTAGTTTCTACAAAGGAATCCATCTTCCAGTCTCCGGAGCAGCCGCAGACATCCATAACAAATGCCCGAAGCATCTTCATACCTTCCTCTGTATGCATAACCTCCGGATGGAACTGGGTCGCATAGAGCTTCTTTTCCACATTTTCCATTGCGGCAACCGGGCAGACCGGAGTCTGCGCCGTAACTGAAAATCCTTCCGGTGCGTTTGCAATATAATCTGTGTGGCTCATCCAGCAGATAGTTTTTTCAGATACGCTTCTAAACAGCAGAGACTGCCTGTCCACCGTTACCTCCGTCCTTCCATACTCACTGACAGGAGCCGTAGCTACTTCACCGCCTAACAGATGGGCCATCAGCTGGGAACCGTAGCAGATACCAAGAATTGGTATGCCAAGTTCAAAGATTTCCCTGCTGCAGCTTGGAGAATCCTCCTGATAAGCACTGTTTGGTCCTCCGGTAAAAATAATTCCTTTCGGATTCATTTCTTTAATCCGGGCAATACTTAAGGTATGTGGATATACCTCTGCATACACGTTACATTCCCTGACTCTTCTTGCAATCAGCTGATTGTACTGACCGCCAAAATCCATTACAATGATCAATTCCTGTTTCATGGGTGTCACTTGACAAATCTTATTTGCCTTCATCCTTTCTTAATAATTCTATAAAAGGGCGAAATGCCGATGGCACCGCCATATGTTTCTCCAGTTCTTCCAATGTTACCCACTCAAATTCTCCGCACATCTGCAGGCAGGACAGATAATAAGCGGTCATCCGCCATTCCTTATGGGTAAAGATATGTGTATATTGATACTGCATCTGCAAATGCTCCGGCATGACATGCCAGTCGGACGCCTGATTGGCTGCCTGTTGTTCCAATAATCTGCACTCTACATTCGGCAGCTCCCACATACCATGCAGCAGGCCTTTTTGTTCCCTTTTTCTGATGGCAATCCTGCCCTCACATTGTAAGACAAAGACCGTCATATCCACAGGCTGCCGTTTCTTCTTTTCCTGCCTTACAGGAAATCTCTCCCATGACGCATGGGCTCTTGCCAGACAAAGCTCCTGCAGCGGACATACTGTACAATTCGGCGCACCGTTTGGCACACAGACAATCGCTCCCAGCTCCATCAGGCTCTGTGTAAGCATTCCGCAGTTTCCCTGTTTATAAGCAGGAAGTAAAGCCTCCGCTACAGCCCTTTTCGTGGACTGTTTATCAATATTGGAATCATCCTCCATAAACCGTGTATAGACGCGCAGTACATTTCCGTCCACGGCAGGGACGGGAAGCTCAAAGCAGATAGAAGCAATGGCGCCTGCCGTATAATCGCCAATCCCTGACAAAGACAGGATTTCCTCATAGGTTTCGGGGAATCTGCCCCCAAATGTTTCCATTATCTGAATGGCCGCTTTCTTTAGGTTCCTTGCCCGGTTATAATATCCTAATCCTTCCCAAAGCTTCAGCAGCCGGTCATCCGGCACGCCGGCAAGGTCTGAAATTGCAGGCAGGGCAGACAGAAATCTGTGATAATATCCCTTCACGGCTTCTACCCGGGTCTGCTGCAGCATAATCTCCGACAACCACACATGATAAGGCTCTTTGTCCTTTCGCCATGGCAGATCTCTGGCATTGGACGGGTACCAGGTAAGCAGCTGCTCTGCCATTTTCAAAACTCTATTCTGCTTTTCCATGCATCATTTCCTTTATAACCTCAATGCCCTTCTGATACTGGGCATCCTTTTCTCCCTGAAAATCATCAGTCGTATAATCATCCGGCAGGGAAATCTCAACATCCGGCGCAACACCGATACCATGGATGTCATTCCCAAGCGGCGTAAAATACTTGGCGGTGGTAAGCTTCACTGCCGAACCATCAGCAAGTGGAATGACGCTCTGTACAATTCCTTTTCCAAAGGTATTTTCCCCAACGACAGTGGCAATCTCATATTCTTTTAAACTTGCAGTGAGTATCTCGGAAGCACTCGCACTTTCCTCGTTGGTCAGAACCACAATCGGCTTATCAAAGCTTTCTTCCGCCGTTGACTCATAAGAGCTTAAAACATTGCCTTCCTTATCCTCCTGATATACAATCATCCCTTCAGGAAGCAGATAATCACAGATATCCACAACCACATTTAACATGCCGCCCGGATTATCCCTGACATCTATAATCATACCCTGCATTCCCTGTGCTTCCAGCTCTTCCACCGCTTCTTCAAACAGCGTCCCGGTATTGCCGACAAACTGCGTAATCCTGACATATCCAATCTCATCATCAATCATAAAAGAGGAAACGGTTCGGTTTTCTACAATCTGTCTGGTAATGGTTACACTATGATACTTCAGATCATCCGGCCGATACAGCTCCAGTGTGACGTCTGTTCCCTCTTCTCCGCGGATCATTGTCACCAGATAATCCAGATCATCCGCCGGCTGGATCTCATAATCGTTGATTTTTACCACATAATCCCCCGGCAGTATATCGACATTTTCCGCAGGCGAGCCTTCCGTAATACTGATTGCAATCGGATAACCGGTATCCAGATCCTGCCGTACGGTTACGCCGATTCCTGCGTATTCTCCTGAATTATCCTCCTGCATTTTCACGAATTCTTCTGCCGTATAGTATTTTGCATAAGGATCGTCCAAAGCTGCAATCAAGCCTGCATACAGTCCGTTCCTCAGGTCCTCGTCCGAAACGTCAAAATAATAATAGGCGTCTACCATAGTCTCCAGACCGGAAATTTTCTCCAAAGTGTCTTCATCTACAACGGAACCTTGATATGATAATTCTTCCTTCGTATTTTTTGACGTGTTCAGATTTCCGCTTGCAGAATCTCTTTCACCGGTCTGACTGCACCCTGCCAGTGCGAGACTGCTCACAGCAAATATAATAGCCGCCGCCTTCTTTAAATGTTTGTTCATGGCCTTGCCTGCTCCTTCTATTGATTTCTGTTTCAAATGCATGTCATGCATACCTTTTTCCCTGCTATCCTGTTTCCCGGATATCAAAATCCCGCATTGGAAATTCATGCATCCGGTATATAGAAATCAGCCACAAAAATGTGGCTGTTTCTTCAGAGATCTTTTGTAAAAACCAGTTCTATAAATAATCTAACGGATTAACATATTCCCCATTGATCATAACACCAAAATGACAGTGAGAGCCAAAGGAATTACCGGTATTACCGGCTTTGGCAATTACCTGTCCCTTCGTCACAGTGGTCCCTACGCCAACAAGCAGCTGGGAATTATGCATATATACGGTAGAGACGCCATTGCCATGATCGATCATAATATAATTACCGGCTGAATTGCTGTATTGGGATATAACAACGGTTCCACTCTCTGCTGCCACCACATCGCTTCCTGTTGAACATGGAATATCAATTCCTTTGTGATAAGTGCTGGCTCCTGGTCCCGGTGAACTTCGTGGTCCGAAATATGAGCTGATATAAGTTCCTTCTACAGAAGGCCACATAAATTTTCCCTCATAGCCGGAAGCGTCATATATTTCCTGACCACCGGACTGCTGGTTCTGGATGGAGGCCTGATTAAACTGTGCTATTCTGGCCTCTGCTGCCTCTCTGTCCGCCGCATACCGGTCCACCAGAGCCTGCTGTGCTACAATATCATTCTCAAATCTGGATATCTCCTCATTCTTTGCTTCCGCAACATCTTCCAGATCCTTTTTCTGTGATTCCAGCTCTGCCCGTACGCTTTCCAGCTCAGCCATATCTGTCTCCAGCAAAGCTTCATAATCCTCAATATCCTGTCTGGTCGCAATCAACGCATTTAATTGTTCCTGATCATACTCTGAAATCTGGCTGACATATTCAGACTGATTCAGCATATCCGAAAAAGAAATGGAGGACATCAGGGTATCCAGATATTCAATATCTCCTTCCTCATACAGATACTGAATCCTCGCCATCATAGCGGCATACTGCTGATTTTCTTCTACCCGTGCTTCTGCAAGCTCCACATTCGTCAGATCTATCTCTGCCTGAAGCTGTTCCTCTTCATTCTCGTTTTGTGTAATCTGTGACTGAATGTCTGTAATCCGGGCATCCAGCTCTGCAACATATGCAATCGCATCATCTAACTGTTCTTCCAGAGAATCCAGTACATCCTGGGCCTCCTCTTCATTCTGCTGCGCTTCATCCCGGTCATCCCTTGCTTCATCAATACCTGATGATGCATAAACGGTTTGAAAAAGTAAAGCTGATATACAGATTGCGGCAACTGCCATAGCCGGCACCTTTTTAATAAATGAATCTATGAATCTTCTCAAAACAGTACATCCTTTCCTTTTACCCTGCCAACTGCCTGTCTTGCACGGTCATAACATTATAAATAATTCCATGGATTGACATATGTTCCGTTAATCCTGACGCCAAAATGGCAGTGCGGGCCTGTGGAATATCCGGTACTTCCGGCTTTGGAAATAACCTGGCCCTTGGTTACGGTAGCTCCTACCCCTACAAGGAGCTGTGAATTATGCATATATACAGTGGAAACTCCGTTTCCATGATCGATCATAATATAATATCCGGCTGAGTTACTATACTGGGATATGACGACGGTTCCGCTTTCAGCCGCCACCACATCGCTTCCGAGCGGACACGGAATATCAATTCCCTGATGATAACTGCTGGCACCTGCGGTAGGCGAAACTCTCGGGCCAAAATCAGAGCTGATACTATGTCCCTGTGTTGCCGGCCACATAAATTTTCCGGTATAGCTGGACGAATCGTAAATGGTCTGCCCGTTACTCTGCTGTGAGGTAATGGATGCCCGCTCCATCTCGGCAATCTTTGCCTCTGCGGCTTCTCTTTCAGCCGCATAACGGTCTACCAGAGCCTGTTGGGCCTCAATATCTTCCTCAAAACGTGCAATTTCTGCATTCTTTTCTTCTATGACACTCTCAAGCTCTGTTTTCTGTGATTCCAGCTCGCTCTGCACGATCTGAAGATCTGACATATCAGACTCCAGCTGCAGCTCATATTCCTCAATCTCCTCTCTGGTATCAATCAGAAGATTTAACTGTTCCTGATCATACTCTGAAATCTGACTGATATATTCAGACTGGTTCAACATATCCGAAAAGGAAGAGGAGGACATCAGTGTATCCAGATATTCGATATCTCCTTCCTCATACAGATACTGAATTCTCGCTGTCATGGAAGCATACTGCTGTTCCTCCAGTACCCTTGCATCCGCCAGTTCCACATTCGTACGGTCAATCTCTTCCTGCAGGATTGCCTCCTCGTTTTCATTTTGTGTAATCTGGGTCTGAATATTGGAAATCTGTGCATCCAGCGCTTCCACATCCGCTACCAGATCATTCAGATTATCTTCCAGAGAATCCAGTACATCCTTTGCGTCATTCTCATTCTGCTGGGCCTCGTCTCTCTCGTCAATTGCATCGTCAATGCTTGATGCATATGCCGACGTAAAGGACAGAGATAAAATACAGGCTGTAAGCAGAGCAGTCTTTGTCAGTTTTTTCGGAAAACTAAAATATTTCCTTTTCATCAATATCACTCCCCTAAACCTTCAAATGCTTTCTCGTCGTCACCAGGCTGCCGAACAATCCGACGCCAATACCCAGAATCAATCCTGCCGGTATCATGGTCCTAAACAGATCCTCCTGACTGACAAATGCAAAAACACTTGTTATTACCGTGAAACGCCCTATTACATAATTCATGATTCTGTCATACATCTCATACAGCAGTACAAGCGGAATCACGGAGCCCACCGTTCCGATAATAATACCTTCAATGATAAACGGTGCACGGACAAAGAAGTTCGTTGCGCCGATCAGTTTCATAATTGAAATTTCCTCTTTTCTGACTGTAATACCTATCGTTATTGTATTACTGATCAGGAAGATTGATACCAGCATCAGAATAATAACGATACCGATAGAGGCATACCCGACCAGAGAGGACAGCGTGGCAATCCCGTCCGCCGTAACCTCTGAGCTTCTTACCTTTCTGACCCCTTCCAGGCCACTGGCAAATGCAACAAATTCCGGCTGTCTGGAAATATCCTTCAGGGTCACTTCATAGGACGCCGAATCCTTCAATGGATTATCATCACCAAATGCTGCTTTGGCCGCTTCCGGATCATCATATTTATTCTCACAGAAATTCTCCCATGCCTGTTCCGGAGAAATATAGTCCATTGTATTCACATAATCCAATACCCGGATCTGTTCTCCGATCAGGGTAACTGTCTCCTGCGGAATATCTTTTTCAAAGAAAACAGATATCGTAATATTGTTTTCCAGATCCTTCATACCGGACTGGAAGTTGACTATCACGGCATATACGATTCCGAACAGGAACAGACAGGATATGATTGTTCCGATGGAAGCCAGAGAAAACAAAATATTTCTTCTGATATTTGAAAATCCCTGTTTCAGGATATAAAAGAACGTACTAATCTTCATCTATATAACCGCCTTCTTTTTCATCGCTGATAACTACACCCTTCTTCAATGTAATTACCCTCTTTTTCATCTCATTTACAATGTCCTTGTTATGTGTTACCACTACAACCGTAGTTCCCCGCTTGTTGATATCATCCAACAGATTCATGATATCCAGCGAATTTTTCGGATCCAGATTACCGGTCGGCTCGTCCGCCAGAATAATATCCGGGTTATTGACCAGCGCCCTTGCCATGGCAACTCTCTGCTGCTCACCACCGGATAATTCCTTCGGATATGATTTATATTTATCAGCCAGACCCACCAGAGTCAGCATGGCCGGTACCCTTCTGCGGATATAGCGGGCAGGGGTCTGGACCACACGCTGTGCAAATGCGACATTTTCATATATGGTACGATCCTTCAGCAGGCGGAAATTCTGGAATACAACACCGATTCTCCTTCTGACCTTCGGAACATTTCTCTTTTTGATCGTTCTGTAATTATATCCTGCTACCCGGATATCTCCCTTTGTCGGATCTAACTCCTTAAGCAGCAGCTTGATCAGAGTTGTCTTACCGGAACCACTGCTTCCGACAATAAAGACAAATTCACCCTTTTCAATATTAATATTGACATCTTTGAGTGCAGTCATACCACCCGGATAGGTCATGGTCACGTTTTCTAATTCTATCATAATAAGTTCCTTTCACAATGGTTTTGTCATGATCGAAATGAAATCAGAAAAACACAGGCTTCTTAAAAGTCCTGCCGCTGTTTAATAATCCAGAGACTCCATGTATTTCATATATTTTACAACCATCAATGCAATCTTGAATGTGATCGCATCCTCAAATACTCTCAGATCCAGCCCCGTACTCTTCTGCAGCTTATCCAGTCTGTACACCAGCGTATTTCTGTGTATATAGAGCTGTCTGGATGTCTCCGATACATTCAGGCTGTTCTCAAAGAATTTGTTAATGGTCGTAAGAGTCTCCTCGTCGAACTCATCCGGCGACTTATTATCAAAAATTTCCCTGATAAACATTTTACAAAGCGGAAGCGGAAGCTGATAGATCAGCCGTCCGATTCCCAGATTGCTGTAGGCAATCACATTGGTATTGCTGTAAAAAATCTTGCCCACATCCAAAGCCATCTTGGCCTCCTTATAAGATCTTGAAACCTCTTTGATCTCATTGACAATGGTGCCATAGGATACATGGACGGCAGACATGGCCTCCGTATTCAGCATATCTACGATTACCTTTGCAATCTTATTCATATCCTCATAGGATTCTGTCTGTTTCACCTCTTTCACAAGAATAATATTCTTCTCATCCACGGCTGTAATAAAATCCTTGGTCTTGGCCGAGAAAATATTTCTTACGGTTTCAAGCGCATTCGTGTCTTTTTCATTTTTTGTCTCAATGATAAATACGATCCGTCTTACATCCGTATCAATATGCAGCTTCTTGGCACGATTATAGATATCAACCAGAAGCAGATTATCCAATAACAGGTTCTTGATAAAATTATCCTTATCAAATCTCTCCTTGTATGCAACCAACAGATTCTGAATCTGGAAGGCTGCAATCTTACCTACCATATAAGTATCATCTGTTTCGCCCTTTGCAAGAAGAATATGCTCTAACTGATTGTCATCAAACACCTTAAAGAACTGATACCCCCTGACTACCTGACTGTCCGCAGGAGAATCCACAAATGCAAGCACTGCGTCCTCGCAATCTTCAATATCCTTAAGTGTCGAGGCCAGCAATTTGCCCTCCGTATCAAGCACACACAGATCAGTTCTTGTAATTGCCTTTAATCCGTCTAATGTATCCTGAAGAATCTGGTTTGATATCATATATTTTACGCTCCTTAAATTATTACAAATTTATTACAAAATATCTGCTATTCTATTTTAAAGCAAAATCAGAAAAAAAAAAAGAGAAAATACATAAAAAACTGTATTTTCTCTCTTTTTTCACATTTATTAACAGAGCCTTAATTAATTAACTAAAATTTCCTCTGTTTCCTTATCAAAGATATGAATCTTGCTTAAGTCAAATGCGAACTGTACCGTATCGCCAGGTCTTGCCGTTGTACGGGCATTAACTCTTGCAGTAATGTCGAACTGGTCGATTGTGAAGTACAGATATACTTCTGCACCTAACATCTCATAGATGTTGATTCTTGCATCAATAACACTCTCCGGTGAAGACTCAATGAAGAGCTGCTCGTCATGGATATCCTCTGGACGGATACCAAGTACAACTTCCTTATCAACAGCATCCAGAGCAATCAGTCTCTCAGCCTTGCTCTCAGGAACCTTGATAGAATGTGAACCGAACATCAGTAAAATGTCTGAACCTGACTTCACTACCTTACAATCGATAAAGTTCATAGGCGGCATACCCATGAATCCTGCAACGAAGAGGTTGCATGGCTTATCGTATAAGTTCTGAGGTGTATCAACCTGCTGAATAATACCATCCTTCATAACTACGATTCTGGTACCCAGTGTCATAGCCTCTGTCTGGTCATGTGTAACGTAGATGATGGTTGTCTGCAGTCTCTGATGAAGCTTTGAAATCTCAACACGCATCTGTACACGAAGCTTTGCATCCAGGTTGGAAAGCGGCTCGTCCATAAGGAATACCTTTGGTTCACGGACAATTGCACGACCCATAGCTACACGCTGTCTCTGTCCACCTGATAAAGCCTTCGGCTTACGGTCAAGCAGATGCTCGATGTCAAGGATCTTAGCTGCTTCATGAACTGCCTTGTCAATTCTCTCCTTCGGAACCTTTCTCAGCTTCAGACCGAACGCCATATTGTCATATACTGACATATGAGGATACAGAGCGTAGTTCTGGAATACCATTGCAATATCTCTGTCCTTAGGCTCTACGTCGTTTACAAGCTTGTCTCCGATCCATAACTCACCTGAGCTGATGTCTTCCAGACCGGCGATCATTCTCAGTGTGGTTGACTTACCACAACCTGATGGTCCAACGAAAATGATGAACTCCTTGTCTTCAATCTCAAGGTTAAAATCCTTAACGGCATTGAATCCGTTAGGATATACCTTATAAATGTTTTTAAGTGATAAACTTGCCATTCGTTAATTACCTCCGTATTTATAATAGCATTTATTTTCCCTTCTAGAACATACTGTAATTCTACAACAAATGGTTTTTTCGTGCCATATAACTATTGCTCAAAAAAAAATTTAAAATATTGTTAATTTTGTATATAGACAAAAAAAAATTAACAAATTGACGATTTTCTCATCATTTTAAGATAGAATATTATGTGATTTTTGTGAAACCTTCACCAAAAACCTCCGTAATCTGACCGACAATCAAAAAGGCATTTTCATCAATTTCCCTGATTTTATCCTTTAATTTTACCAATTGACGGCTTGACAAAACGGAAAGAATCATGACACGCTGCTGTTGTAAATAGCCTCCCCTGACATCCACCAGCGTCACGCCCCGGCAGATTCCATTGATAATATGGGTTCGGATTTCTTCACTTTTTGTCGAAATAATATATGCCATTTTTCCCTGCCGAAGGCCCTGCACCATCCGGTCCGCTACTTTTGTAGATACAAAAATAGCTATACTGGCATAGATCAGATTGTCCGAACCGAGCACGACCGCACCTGCCAGCACGATCCCGATATCGATAATCGCCAAAATAACCGGTATGCTGATATCCCTGCGGAAATGGTTCACAATCAGCGCCAGCAGATCGGCTCCGCCGGAGGATGCATTTAACCGGAACATAATTCCGTAGGATACTCCAAACAGAATCCCGCCCACCAGAATATTTACAGGCTTATCTCCTGTCAGAATATCAAACTCAGGCAGAACGGCCAGAAAACCGGACAAGGCGATTGTCGTATATACCGTTTTGATCATGCTGTCCCTTGGAAGCACCCGGAATCCGCTGATAAACAACGGAATATTAAAAATCAGATTTGTGACCCAGATCGGTATACCTTCTGTCAGCCCAAACTGTCCTCTGGTCAGATATTGGAGCAGGATACCGATACCGGTTACCCCGCCTGTTACTACTTTTTCTATATTAAATACAGATTCAACCCCGATTGCCAGTATCAACGCAGAAAGCGTCAGCAAAACTACCGTATAGACCTTATCCCTTACCTTTTCCATATCAGCATTCCCGTTCCTTTATCATATATAATACCGCTGTCAGATTACAGCAAATATTACCAATATTATTCCCAGAACCTTCCTGATTCATACATATCCCTGCCCTCCCGTCAATCCGGAGCAATTTCACATCCCTGATTTTCCATACAATCCTGTCCTTTTCGCAGCGTTTTGGCAGAGACGTTTTTAAAAAAGGCATAAAAAAGCACCTTAGATATCAGCCCATATTCTGCCTGATATCCAAAGTGCATCTTAATGTATGAATCAAATTCTTCTTTTCTATGCTTACATCAGCCCGCGTTTATGAACTAATGGCTGACGTCACCGGTTCCTACCACTATGACAATATCATAATCGCTGATTGTCACATCAAAGGAAGCGGCATCCAGGGCATCAACCGTTGACATCTCCGGCGAGGTAAATTTCCCTGCCAGACCGGATGCATCATAGCCGCCGGATACGCATACCTTTGTGGTTGAAAGCGTCCCCGGAAGATAATTTCCAACCTCAACAGATGTATAGCCCTCGCTCTGCAGGATATCTCTCCAGGAGCCGGCTACACCGCCTGTCCCCGTAGCGTTGATTACAAGAATATCTGCATTTTTAATATCGCCGGAGTTTCCTGTCCCGCCTTCAGATCCGGCTGCATCTCCGCCGTTATTGTTGAAGGTCGGATCATCCGGGTCGTCTGCCTCTGTAACGATATCTTTATTTGTGGAATTGTTTTTATCAGCAAGCACTTCTTTGTTCGCTCTGCTTGTCTTGATCAGCAGAGCCACCATGATAATAATACCGATACCTAATATAATAACGGCCGCTCTTAACATGGTTTCCATAAACAGCTTTATAACTTTTTTACCCATTTGCCCAAGCCTCCATATTTTCCAAATCTTTTTTGAGTATACCAAAGGTATTTTTTATTTTCAACCTATATTTTACATGATATACTATATTTAATAATCCGGTCTGTGCATCACAGACGGGAACATGCATTATTTTATAAGATATTTTGAAAAGGTGAACTCTATGAAAACAGCAATTGTGACCGGTGCCTCCACCGGCATCGGAAGAGAAACGGCCATTGCGCTGGCCGGCAGTTATGAGAATATCGCTATTACCTCCTTCAGACATGTAACAGAACTGGATGCCCTGAAAACACTGTTAGAACAGCGTGGCACGCACTGCTACCTGGAAGCCGGGGATGCAGGCGACTTTCATTTTATAAGCGGGTTTTTTTCGCATATAACGGAGCATTTTGGCACATCCATCGATCTGTTGGTCAATAACGCCGCCATTTCCTATGTCGGGCTTTTGACGGATATGACACCGGAGGACTGGGATACTCTGATGCGCACCAATGCGACATCCGTATTCAACACCTGTCATGAAGCGGTTCCTTATATGGTAAAGCAAAAATCCGGACGGATCATTAATATTTCCTCTGTCTGGGGTACGCGCGGGGCTTCCTGCGAAGTGGCATACTCTGCTTCTAAAGGCGCAGTCAACGCATTTACCAAAGCGCTGGCAAAGGAACTGGCCCCAAGCGGGATTGCCGTCAACGCTGTTGCATTCGGTGCCATAGATACCACCATGAACGATCATTTGTCCCCCGAAGAAAAACAGCTGCTGGCAGATGAAATCCCTGCAGGACGCATGGCTACGGCAAAGGAGGCCGCAGACTTTATTGTCTCCGTCTGCAGGACAGAACCCTATCTGACCGGCCAGATTCTTACCTTTGACGGCGGATGGCAGTAGCAAAACAAAAAAAGAACAGTGGATTTACAGCAAATATTTATCCTTTTTTCTCATTTATATATTGAAAAATCCTTTGTTTTCCTATAAAATAGGAATGTGGGTTACAGAAACTTAACGTGACATGAGGATTTTTTTATGGGATTAAAATTTATGAAAAAGAAGCAGGCTGCAAAACAGACTGCCTCCGCAACTCTCTCCGATGCACAGACCACGATGGATAAAGATGGTAATGTCGAGATTAAAGCCAAAAATTTTACCATGACCACAAACCAGTCCAGCAAACTGGGAAAGAAAGAATCTGCCGAAGTGTCAGAGACATGGACCTGCTGGGGATGCGGGCACTCGAACACAGGGGAGATATGTTCCGTATGCGGTAAGAAAAAGACAAGATAAAAAAAGACCGGTATATGATCCGGTCTTTTTTTTCCGCTAAAATGAAATTCCAAGGGCGCTGATAACAAGGCCCCAGAACAGGCTGCTAACGTATAAAGTTACAAGCACTTTCAGATTTTCCCTGAGATGGTGCCTGTTCATACGAAACAGCACCAGCATGCCCACACCGGCACTGGCTAAAAGTCCCGACATCATGGCTCCGGCTCCAAGCATTCCCTCCAGATACAGCTCCGTAATGATGATTGAGGCTGCACAGTTTGGAATCAGCCCGACAAATGCTGCGATTGCTTCACCCACAATCGGAGTATCATTAAAAATGGCCTTGATCGTTTCTTCTCCGGCAAATCCTATGGCCAGGTTGATAAAAAAAGAAATCAGTACAATAAACACGGCAATCTTTATGGTATGCTTCAAAGCGGATTTCCAGATTCCATCCTCACAATTACAATGCTCCTGCTCACACAAGTCATGAACATGCTTTTCTTCAGCATGCCGATGCACATGCTGACCGTTTTCTTCCGATTTTCGTTTGAATATCTTATTTAATATATCCACCGCATAACCGGTAACTGCTGCGATCAGAATTTTGACCAGCAGTATCTTCAAAATCGTAGTAACGTTCACCGTATGGGAAATAAAGATTGGAAGCATCTCATCTGAGGTAGACATCAACACGGAAAGAAGGACGCCTGCCGTGATAATGCCTCCGCTATACATATTGGCCGCAACACAGGAAAATCCGCACTGAGGTACGACTCCGAGGATTCCGCCCGCCAGAGGTCCAAGCGCCCCTGCAGAACGGATACGCTCCGCCTGTTTTTCTTCTGTTTTCGTTTCCAGCCATTCCATCAGCAGATAGGTTACCAACAAAAACGGCAGCAATTTTGCACAATCGAGCAGTGCGTCTATACATGAATCAATGATCAGCTTCACTTTCTCAACCTTCCGATTCTTTCCTGATTAACTATATGATATATCCGTTCTTCGTCTGTTTTTTTTGTGAAAAAACTTTCTAAAGGTTCCCGCTACAAGCCCGGTAAAGATTGCCAGAACAATCGTCCCTGCACCAAACACCCGCTCATGCATAATTACGGTTCCAAGCAGAATCCCAATCAATACATGAAGGATATCCAACGCAACTCTGGCATATTTAAACGGGAGCTTTCCGTGGGTCGCTCGTTCTATGATCTCCCCCAAAGTATCATATGGGGCGGTTCCCATATCTGCCTCCATATACATGGCAATCCCGAATCCGAAGATCAGCACAAACAGGATTAAAAGAATCATTCTGGCTATAATACCCGGTTCCAGCTTCAGAATATCCGAAACAATCCAAAGGGTAAAATCTGAAATATATCCAACCGCAACCATATTAAAAATAGTGCCGAGCCCTAACGATTCCCGACAGGAAAAAAGCACAAACACTAAAAGCAGCAGGTTATAAATCAGCTGAATGTTCCCAAACTGCATCCCCGTAACTGCCACAATACCTTTCACCGTGCAGGAAAACGGATCGACCCCCAGATTGACAAACCGGAACATGCCGCTTCCTATTCCAATGAGAACAACTCCAAAAAGCATGGAAAAAAGATTCCCGACCGTAAAATTCCGAAGCAGTACCTTTTTTATGATATTCTCTTTTTTTACCTGTTCTTTTTCCTCATCCATATTCCGTCCTGACCCTTTCAGATAAATAATCTGCTGTCTGCCGAAACCCTGATCCGTATGCAGTCTCCTGTATCGACCATTTACAAATATAATAGATTTCACAAATTCCGTCAATTACAAGTTGTGATGAAATGCAGAAAAAAATCCCGCAGCCATAAAGACTGCAGGATTTCTCAGACTGTATCAAATCCGGTATCAGCAGACACCCTGTGCAAGCATAGCCTCTACTACCTTTTCAAATCCGGCAATATTGGCACCTGCAACATAGTCGCCTTCCAAACCATATCTCTTGGCAGCATCATCAATATTGTGATAGATGTTAACCATGATGCTCTGAAGCTTCTGATCAACCTCTTCAAAGGACCAGGACAGTCTCTCGCTGTTCTGGCTCATCTCAAGAGCCGACGTAGCAACACCACCGGCATTTGCAGCCTTACCACCGACAAAGTATACGCCATTTGCCTGTAAGTATTCTGTAGCATCTAAGGTTGTAGGCATGTTCGCGCCCTCACATACAGCAATACAGCCGTTGGCAACTAACTGCTTTGCATCATCGAGCAGCAGCTCGTTTTGGGTTGCACATGGAAGTGCGATATCGCACTTGATGCTCCATACGCCTCTGCCTTCATGATACTGTGCACTTGGTCTTGCGGCAGCATACTCTGTCAGACGTGCCCTCTTGACTTCCTTTACTTCCTTCAGCAGTTCTACATCGATGCCTTCCGGATCATAAACCCATCCTGTAGAATCTGAACAGGTTACACATTTTGCACCCATCTGATGCGCCTTCTGGATAGCATAGATGGCAACATTTCCTGCACCTGAAACAACTACGGTCTTACCTTCCATGGATTCGCCATGGCACTTTAACAGTTCCTGTGTCAGATACAACAGGCCATAACCTGTAGCTTCCGTACGGACGAGGGAACCGCCATATGTAAGTCCTTTTCCGGTCAGAACGCCTTCAAAGCTTCCACGGATTCTCTTATACTGACCGAACATATAGCCGATCTCTCTTGCGCCTGTTCCGATATCACCGGCAGGAACATCAACATCTGCACCGATATATTTGCAAAGCTCTGTCATAAAGCTCTGACAGAATGCCATAATCTCTCTATCTGATTTACCCTTAGGATCAAAATCAGAACCGCCCTTGCCGCCGCCGATTGGAAGGCTTGTTAAGGAGTTCTTGAAAATCTGCTCAAATCCTAAGAATTTAATAATTCCAAGATTCACTGACGGATGAAGTCTTAATCCTCCCTTGTATGGTCCGATTGCATTATTGAACTGAACGCGGAAGCCTCTGTTTACCTGAACCTGACCGTTATCATCTACCCATGGAACTCTGAACATTAACTGTCTGTCCGGTTCTGTAATTCTTTCCAGAATCGCATTCTTTCTATATAATTCCTCGTTTGCATCGATACATGGTCTTAATGAATTAAGTACCTCTGTAACTGCCTGTAAAAATTCAGGCTGATCTGCGTTCTTCTTCTGTACTATCTCAAGTACCTCGTCAACGTATGACATTTTGTATCCTCCTTTTTGCATATAAGTTTTATTTTCTTCATTGCAACGGGTGAAACATTCTGTAACAAAGAAAAATCTCGCACATAAGATTATAAACTCTCCGTTTCTCATATGCAAGATTTTTCTGTATTTCACATAAATTTTTTAAGTTTTAGTCTTTCTCCGCTTTTTCATCTTAATTTTTCAGGTTATCGCATGAATAAGCAAAAATTAACCCAGACTTTGAATGTAGTCGTCAATTCCTTTGGCAGCTGCCTTTCCTGCTCCCATTGCAAGAATAACGGTTGCTGCGCCTGTTACTGCATCTCCTCCTGCATAAACGCCGGTCTTTGTCGTCTGTCCGTTTTCTTCTTCCGCCACAATGCATTTCCACTTATTGGTTTCCAGTCCTTCTGTCGTTGAAGAAATTAAAGGATTCGGAGATGTACCAAGCGACATGATCACCACGTCTACTTCCATCGTAAATTCAGAATCCGGAATAACCACCGGCCTTCTTCTGCCGGATTCATCCGGTTCGCCAAGCTCCATCTTCACGCATTTCATACCGCATACCCAGCCGTTCTCGTCCGCAAGGATTTCCGTAGGATTGGTCAGAAGGTTAAAGATAATCCCCTCCTCCTTTGCGTGGTGTACCTCCTCAACTCTGGCAGGCAGTTCCTCCTCACTTCGCCTGTATACAATATGGGTTTCTGCTCCCCGCCGCAATGCAGTTCTGGCTGCATCCATGGCTACATTTCCGCCGCCGACAACCGCAACCTTCTTTCCTGCCATGATCGGCGTATTGGATCCCTCCTGGTATGACTTCATCAGATTGCTTCTTGTCAGATATTCATTTGCGGAAAATACGCCGTTCGCATTCTCTCCCGGTATTCCCATAA
Source organism: uncultured Coprococcus sp. (assembly GCA_947632705.1). Lineage (GTDB taxonomy): Bacteria > Bacillota > Clostridia > Lachnospirales > Lachnospiraceae > Coprococcus. The sequence goes on from CANRQE010000021.1 coordinate 17,728, forward strand.
ATTTCGGGAGTCCGGCGCCGGAGCCGATAAAGACTGCATCAAAGCCTTCGTCTGAAAGCAGGGAATCTATGGTGACGGATTTACCGACCACCACGTTGGTCTCTATTTTTACGCCTAATGCTTTGACATTCTCAATTTCCTTCTGTACAACGGCTTCCTTCGGAAGACGGAACTCAGGGATTCCATATACCAGTACGCCGCCCGGTTCATGAAGCGCCTCAAAAATCGTGACGTCATATCCCATTTTGGCAAGATCGCCGGCACAGGTCAGTCCGGAAGGACCGGAACCGATGACCGCTACCTTATGGCCATTCTTCTCTGCTGCCGGTACAGGCCGGATTCCATTTTCTCTTGCCCAGTCGGCGGCAAACCGTTCAAGCTTTCCGATGGAAACAGGATCGCCCTTGATTCCTCTGATACATTTGCCCTCACACTGCGTCTCCTGCGGACACACACGGCCGCAAACCGCAGGCAGTGCAGAAGCCTGACTGATTACCTGAAACGCCTCTTCAAATTCTCCCTTTTTCATCCGGTCGATAAATCCGGGAATATCTATGGCAACAGGACATCCCTTGACACATTGTGCATTCTTGCATCCGATACATCTGGATGCTTCCGCCATTGCTTCTTCCGCATTATATCCATAACATACTTCTTCAAAATTTCTTGCCCGTTCTTTCGCATCCTGTTCTCGGACAGGTACCTTCTTTAATACGTCCATTATTTGTCACCTCCGCAGTTTCCGCATCCGCCATGATGGGTTGCTCCTTCTTTGGCAGCAAGATATGCTCTGCCTTCTGCCGTCTTGTAAATCTGCTGACGCTTGATTGCCTCATCGAAATCCACCTTGTGTCCGTCAAATTCCGGACCGTCTACACAGGCAAATTTCACCTCATCTCCGACAGTGACACGACATGCGCCGCACATACCGGTTCCGTCTACCATAATCGGATTCAGGCTGACGACTGTCGGTATCCCAAGCTCTTTGGTCAGCCTGCATACAAACTTCATCATAATCATTGGCCCAATGGCGATACAGACATCATATGTATTCCCGTTATCCACCAGCTTCCGGATCTCATCCGTTACGACACCCTTGCTTCCATAGGAGCCATCGTCTGTTGTAACATAAAGATTTCCCGCCGCTGCCTTCATCGGCTCTTCCAATATGATCAGATCCCTGCTCCTGCCGCCTATGATGACGTCGGCACCCACACCGTTTTCATGCAACCATTTTACCTGTGGATAAACCGGAGCGGCTCCGACACCGCCTGCCACAAATAATATCTTTTTCTTTTTCAATGCATCTATGTCCTCATTGACCAGCTCTGAAGGGCATCCAAGCGGTCCGACAACATCGGTAAATGAATCTCCCACCTTCAGCGCTTTCATCATCTCCGTTGCGGCCCCGACTACCTGGAAGACTATGGTAACGGTTCCTTCTTCTCTGGAATAATCACAAATCGTCAAAGGAATCCTCTCTCCGTCTTCCGATCCTCTTACAATTACAAACTGTCCCGGCAGACATGTCTTTGCAACCCGGGGTGCCACAACATCCATCAGATAAATGCTGTCCGTCAATGTTTCTACTTTCACAATATTATACACGTTGTTATCCGTCCTTTCTCCTGTCCCCGGATATGGGGCAATGTAGTTATACATCTGTGATTATAACACTAAAAGGTCCTATCTGGCAATTGCCTAATAGAACCTTTTAGATAATCGTTTGTTATTTCTTTTTCAATTTCTGCAGTCTTTCTTGCTTTCTCCGTCTCTCCGCTTCCAGATAAAGGAGTCTTTTCACGTTATTCATACGTGCTTCTTCCTCTTTGGCAATGTTCAGTTCCTCATTCACTTTTGCCTGTGCATCCTGATTGTGGAAATTCAAAAATTTCTCGAAAACTCCCGGATATGAAAATGTTTTTTCCAGATTTTCACAACGGAAGATAATTTTGATATGAGTTCCATCACATTCCACAACGTTGCCTTCTCCAAATCTGACGTGATTTACCTTTTCATTTTCAAACATACACTATCTTCCTCTCAATGTTCTGACAAATTCATGACATAATAATTATTACCAATTTTTTGAAATAACAAACAATGAAAGAACAAAGCGATTACCTGTGAATTATAAATCTGCATGCTCCTTTCGCAAAAAAGAACCGTTTCAACAGAAATTGGAACGGTTCCCTCGTTGACGTAATATAATTGTAACAAATTTTTTTTATGAAAATCCAGTGTTTTTTTCATCTTTTTTAAATTTCGTCATTTATACTACAGGATACGGGTAATTTTATATAATTTTACCCATTTTACTACCTTTTATTTGCCTTTAATACGGCCGCAACCTCTGCTTCCGTGGACAGCTCCATGACCTGACTTGCCAGCCGGTCCGCCTCTTCTTTAGACCATTTGGCTATTGTGCTTTTTGTTGCAAGAATGGAAGTTGCGCTGACACTGTATTCTCCCAGGCCAAAGGATATCAGGAGCGGAATCAGAAGCGTGTCTGCCGCCGCCTCTCCGCACATTCCGACCATAATGCCTTCCCGGTTCGCCGCCTCTATAATATTGCGGATAGAGCGAAGCACGGCCGGATGATACGCGGAATAAAGATATGCCACTTTTGCATTTCCCCTGTCTACCGCCATCGTATACTGTGTCAGATCGTTGGTTCCGATACTGAAGAAATCAGCCTCCTTTGCAAGCAGATCCGCAATCAGGCTTGCCGCCGGGGTCTCGATCATGACGCCCACCTGAATATCCTGATTATACGCAATTCCTTCCGCATCCAATTCTTTTTTGATATCCGCCACCAGTTCTTTTACCCTCCGGATCTCTTCTACACTGGTTACAAGCGGAACCATAATCTTGATATCCCCGTATGCACTTGCCCGAAGCAGCGCACGAAGCTGTACCCTGTAAGACGCTTCATTTGCAAGGCAGTATCTGACAGCCCGGAACCCAAGGAACGGATTATCTTCCCTGGAAAGTCCCAGATATGGAATGTCTTTATCTCCGCCCACATCCAGCGTGCGGATGATCACTTCCTTTCCTTCCATGATTTCCGCCGCTTTTTTATATGCCTCAAACTGTTCCTCTTCCGAAGGAAGCTGATCGGTTTCCATAAACAGAAATTCTGTACGAAACAGGCCGACGCCTTCCCCGTCTCCCGCCTTTACGGCCTCCGCATCCTCCGGGCTGCCGATATTTCCATATAAACGCACCTGCTTTCCGTCAGCTGTTACCGCCGGCTTTCCGCGAAAGACTTCCAGCCCTTCTTTTTCTTTCAGATATGCTTCCCTGTGTTTTCTGTATTCTTCCGTTTCTGCTTCAGACGGATTCAATATACAGCTTCCTCCACATCCATCTACGGCAATCGTCATACCGTCCGTTACCATGGACGTCACATTTTCTACGCTTAAGACAGCCGGTATTTCCAGGGCCCTTGCAAGAATCGCGGAATGAGAGGTTTTACCTCCAAGCTCCGTCACAATCCCAACTACATTTTCTTTTACGATCCCGGCTGTCATGGAAGGGGTCAGATCTTTTGCAACCAGAACAGTATTGGGTGGAACCTCGCTGATATTGACCTCCGGCGTTCCTGTCAGAATTTTAAGCAGACGAACTCTGATATCCCCGATATCCGTAGTTCTCTGTCTGGTAAGTTCATCTTCTACCTGTGAGAACATGGAAATAAACATATCGCAGACATGATCCACGGCCGTTTCCGCACAGCTGCCGGAACGGATCATGCCCTTTATCTCATCCTGCATAAAGGGATCTGACAGCATGACAATATGTCCCTCTAATATTTCAGCATTGTGTTCCCCTACGGTTTCCCGCATGGCATCCGCCATAGCCTGGGTCCTCTCCGTAAACAGCGTGACTGCATCCTCAAACCGTTTAATTTCCGCTTCCGCATCTGACACTTCGCATGGCGTATATTCCGGCTTTCCCTCGCTGATCAGGACTGCCGTTCCGATTCCGTATCCTGCCGAACCGCCTATACCATTTAACATATACCCTCACCCTTTCTATCAGTTCCCAGAACCGGGCTATTCCCCAAGTCCTGATTCAATCAGGGAAACTGCCTTGTCAAGCGCTGCCTGCTCATCTTCTCCGGAACATTCAACAGTCAGCTCCGCACCGCACTTTATACATGCCGCAATAATATGCATGACACTTTTTGCATTGATCTTTTTCCCCTGAAAATCCAGAAATATGTCTGACTGGAATTTTGTCATTTCCTTTGCAAACATACCTGCCGGTCTCATATGAAGCCCCTGCTCATTTACGATTGTTACTGTTTTTGATACCATATTTTTATTCTCCTTCCTGTAACTTTCATCAGATCCTGTCTGAACGATTTCTGACAATCCTGAAACAATAAATACTTACGATACTTTTTTCTTAATGAGACCAAGCATAATCGCGGTGACGGCAGAGCCTGCCAGCCATGCTACGATATACAGCAGCGGATGACCGACTGTGGCAAATACGAAAACTCCGCCATGCGGCGCCATCAGCGTACATTTAAATGCTGCCGACAATCCTCCAGCCACACCTGCGCCGACCAATGTACACGGAATCACATGTAAAGGATCTGCCGCTGCAAATGGGATTGCACCTTCTGTAATAAAGGAACAGCCCATGACGATATTGGACACCGCCGAATCCTGTTCTGCCTTTGTAAACTTTTTTGGAAACAGCTTACATGCCGCAGCAATTCCGATTGGCGGAACCATACCGCCTGCCATAATGGCGGCCATGGCAATGTAACATGCCCGGACTGCCGGATCCGTCTGCGCAGCGCCGTTTGCAACCAGATCCGCTGCCGTCGCAAGCATTCCGGTACCAAACACATATGCTGCTTTATTGATCGGGCCGCCCATATCAATTGCCATCATGGCACCCAAGATCAGGCCAAGCAGGGTGAGCAGATTCTTATCAGCCAGAGAGGACAGCATATTGCTCAGTCCTGTATTGATCAGTCCGATTAACGGATTGAAGATAAATACCATCAAAATACCAAGGATCATAATACCAAACAGTGGATAAATCAGTGTCGGTTTGATACCCTCTAATGACTGTGGGAACTTTGAACAGATCTTCTTCAATAAAAGTACGATAAAGCCTGCAAGGAAACCGGCAACAATTCCCCCTAAGAAACCGGATACGGTATTGCCGGAATTCTCAAAACCGAAACGGGAAATAAATGCCTGAAAGCCGCCCAGGTTCTCATTTGCCCAGACATAGCTTCCAATTACGCCGTTTCCGGATGATGCAAGAAGACCGCCTGTAAATCCGACGGCCAGACCCGGCCGGTCAGCAATCGAATATGCAATATAACCTGCAAGCACCGGAACCATCAGTCCCATTGCCTTGTCGCCCACAAATTTAAAAAACGCCGAAAGCGGTGTACAGGTACCGAAGTTTCCGCCGCCTGTGGAACCATAACCGCAGATTGTATCAATTAAAAAGGCAAGCGCAATCATAATGCCGCCGCCGATTACGAACGGAAGCATATGGGAAACGCCATTCATCAGGTGCTTGTAAACCTGGCTTCCGACACTGCCGCCCGAAGAGGCTTCTTCTTTCTTTCCGCCCTCTTCATGATAAACCGGAACCTTTCCGTCCACAATCTTTCTAATCAGTTCTTCCGGCTTGTGAATCCCGTCTGCCACTTTTGTGAACAGAACCGGTTTCCCGTCAAATCTTGCAGTCTCCACATTCTTATCTGCTGCAACGATAATTCCGTCGCAGTCTGCAATCTCCTCCGCCGTCAGCCGGTTTTTAACCCCGCCTGAACCATTTGTTTCCGCTTTTAACGGATATCCAAGCTCTTCTCCCTTTTTTTCCAGGGCCTCCGCCGCCATAAAGGTGTGGGCAATGCCTGTCGGACACGCCGTTACGGCAAGTACCCTGTAACCTGTTTTCTGCGGAGCTTCCACAGTCTGTGCTTCCTGCTTTTCTTCCGCTCCAAATTTCTCATCCTCAAATTGATCGCATACATTTAAAAATTCATCTTTAGTTTTTGCTGCCAGAAGCGCTGCCCGGAAGTTTTCATCCATCAACAAAATACTCAGTCTGGACAATACCTCCAGATGTACATCTCCGCCCTTTTCCGGCGCTGCAATCATGAAAAACAAATTGGACGGCTGTCCATCCAGTGCATCATAATCCACGCCGTCAGGCACTACCATCGCCGCCAGTCCCGGCTGCTTTACTGCCGCATTCTTGGAATGTGGAATTGCAATTCCTTCTCCGATTGCCGTGGAGCCCTCGGATTCCCGTTTCAGAATTCCCTCCTTAAAAGCGGCCTTATCAGAAATATTCCCTGATTTCTGATGCAAATTTACCATATAGTCTATGGCTACATCCTTGGAATCCACTTTAACATTCAGTGCGATTCCTTCCTTCTTCAAAAGCTCTCTTATTCTCATAGCAATTTCTCCTTATAAATTCCGATATAATTCTTCTATCTTCTCTTTGGATGCCAGTCCTTCGGAAAATGCGGTGGCACTTCCGGCGGCCGTTCCAAGCTTTACGGCATCCAGATAATCATGATTCTTAAAATAACTGGCAAGAAAGCCTGCCACCATGGAATCTCCCGCTCCGACAGAATTGACTACCTTTCCTTCCGGCACTCCCATTCTGTAAAGCGCTCCCGTCTCTGTGACGAGGAGGGAACCGTCTCCGGCCATAGATACCAGTACATTTCTTGCGCCAAGCTCCTGCAGCTTTTTCGCATATTGTTCGATATCCTGCTCCGTTGTCAGGTTTACCCCGAACAGTTCACCCAGCTCATGATTGTTGGGTTTAATCAGGAACGGATGATATTTTAATACCTTCAAAAGCAGTTCCTTCGTTGCGTCCACAACAATGTCCACATGCTTTCCCTGCAGTCTTTCCATAATGGATTCATAGATATCCGACGGCAGGGTAGACGGTATTGTTCCTGCCAGCACCAGACAGTCTCCATCTGCAATATGGGAAATCTTTTGCAGCATATGCTCCAGTTCTTCTGCCCCGATCTCCGGCCCCCGTGCATTGATTTCCGTCTCTTCACCTGCCTTGATCTTGACATTAATACGGCTCATACCATGTTTTACGGTAATAAAATCTGTCATGACACCCTGTGCCTTGACTCCGTCTGAAATCTCACGCCCCGTAAAGCCTGCTATAAATCCCAACGCAATAGAATCCACGCCCAGATTCTTCAATACTGTTGAAACATTAATCCCTTTTCCGCCATAAAAAACCGCTTCTTCCGTGCTTCTGTTAACCGAACCTATTTTCAGTTCATTCATCCTTACAACATAATCCAGTGCCGGATTAAAGGTAACTGTATAAATCATTTTTACAATACCTCCTTTATAATTGTTGCATCTCTGTATTTATCATTTCTCACCTTGTCCGTTATGATACAGGCTTTTTCAATTCCGGCAAATGTGACAGCCGTTACCTTCCCGAATTTGCTGCTGTCCGCCAGTATGATACCTGCATAAGAGTGATTCAGGGCTTCCGTTTTTACCATTGCTTCTTCCACATCCATGGTGGTAAAACCATAATCCAGATGAATGCCGTTCGTTCCTAAAAAGCATTTGGAAAAATTATATTTTTTCATATGATTCACTGCGTCGGCCCCTACAATCGCTTCTGTAACAGGCTTTGCCATCCCTCCTATCATATAAGTCTTCAGACCTTTCTTCATTAACAGCTTCGCCTGCGGAATTCCGTTTGTAACAAAGGCTGCGTTGGATGCTTCTATATATTCGATCAGCCACCTTGTAGTCGTGCCTGCATCTATAAAGATAAAATCATCATCCTGAATCATGGTAACGGCATACCTTGCAATTGCCTTTTTTTCCTCGACGTTCAGCTGTTCCTTTACGGACACAGAATCTTCATTTAAAATGAATTCCCGCTCTATTGCGGTTGCCCCTCCATGAACCTTATTCAGCTTTCCCATTGCATCCAGTGCATTCAAATCCCTGCGGATCGTGGATTCCGAGGCACCTACCATCTCTGTTAATTCTATAACCGTAACTGCATTCTTATTCCTTAGTATTTCCAAAATGGCTGCATATCTTTCTTCTGTCAGCATATCATTTTCCTCCTGTCCCTATCCTATTTGAATGATCCCATTCCATTTTTATCCTGTCTGAATGCTTTCATTCCATTTGTGACAGTTTTATTATACACCATTTTCAATCACAATCAATCATTTTCGTTCATCTTGGTGATAGATTATCATAGAAAACAGTCATTGTCAATCAATAATTTGAATTTTTTTAAATTTTTTTGACCTTTTTTGACTGTTTTATAAAAAATTGTAATAAAAAACCTCTTACGCCAGATTTTATCTGACATAAGAGGTTTCTTATGTATAAAGAGAGCTCCCTATCTGCCTTTATTACACCGTTCTTCTTAAAAACGGAATTTTTTTCATGATCCAGACCACAATATAGGAAAGCAGAAAAATGATCAGGATCAGGCAGGGCAGACTCCAGCCTATATTATATTCAAAAGGATTAAAGCCTATTTCTTTCAAAATTGCTCTGACAAATAGCATATGTACAAGATATACGCCAAAAGAATACTCGTCTATATCCTGCAGGATACGGTTCAGCCAGCCCAGACCCTTCCAGTTTGTATATAAAAATATGCCAAAGATACCAACAGCCTGCATTACCACGAAAACAGAGGAATAGCTAAAAAAGACTTCCAGACTGTCGATATGATTCTTCCAACGCAGACAGCTCAGCAAAACCAAAGCCAATGTACCGGCTATAAAGAGCGCCCAGTATATTTCTGCTTTTTTCCTCAAAATTCCTTCCTTCATCCCGTACCCACAAAACAGCCAGAACGGATAAATCGTAGCGGTATGAATATAAAATCCGCATTTTATATCCCAGATATGCAGGATCGGAAGCAAAGAAAGGAAGCACAGATACACTGCAAGTAAATACCGCAAGTCATTGTCCGTGCTTGCCTCCGCCGCTTTTTTATAAAACGGAAGCAGCAGATATAAGCCAAGCAGACAATATAAATACCACATATGCGACCACGAAGTTCCGGCAAAAATCTCATATAAATCATTGAGAAACACGCGGATCCCCACTGGCTTCTGTTCCACCGTCATTTCATAAATAATATACATCATGCCCCAAAAAACAATGGCAAGCAGAACTCTTCCGATATATTTTCCAAACAGCTTTTTGTAGGTCAGACTTCTGTTCCGGTCGAGCAGAAGCGCCCCGGTTACCATCAGAAAACACGGAACTGCCCACATCAGGCAATTCAGGATTGTATGACATATCAGCATGCAGTTTTCAGAAGCAGAATCCGGAAACAGCACAATCGATGCATAAACGGTATGAATCCCTATAATTGCAATACAGGCAAAGGCCCTGACATGATTATATCTATCGTTCCTTAAATTATTCGTCTTTTCCATCTATCCAAATCACTTTTCTGTCCATCTGTCAAAAATCAATATACCAGACCGTCGTCCAGACATCCCTCATCACCCGGATAGTTCTCTTCCGGAACCTCAATAACCGGCACTTCCGTAGACGGAAGCATTGTATTCGGTGTCTCTGCTGATGGCGCCTGCGTTGTCGGTGTTGTTTCCACTTCCGGCTGCTCTGCAGGAATTGGTGCGGCTGTTCCGGAGCTGCCGCCACCATTTGAAGGAGCCGGCGTGTTCTCCGCTTCTTTTCGTGCTATCTCTGCATCTTTCGTGGATACTGACTTTTTATCACTGATACTTGTATAGGTGAGAAAGACAATTTCATCCTCAAAGCATAACTTGCATTCCGTAAAATCTTCGAACGGCAAATCATGCAGCTCATAAGAGTTCCCGTCTTCATATACAATCCGGATATCATATGCAGGATTCTCTGAGTCCCGTTCCTCCTGATCCTTATAATAAAGAATCCGTTCTTCCTTCTCTGCAAAAACATCATCTGCATCCAGAAGATTTCCAGAATATTCAGTATCCTCAGAGGCCTTAACCCAAAACTCTATGACGGGCTGGCCGGTGGTATTGGTCATATGTATTTCATACGCACCCGTTTCCGGTTTCCCAATGGATTTTACAACTTCTTCCTCCGTTGTTATTTCCTCTGTAGTAAGCACCGTAGCAGCTTCTGTCATATCCTCTGAAATTCCCACAGGCACCTCTGCTGCCGATTCTGTCTTATTTCCGCAGCCAGTCATACAAAAAGTGAGGCCAAACAGCCCGATATAAAGAAAAATTCGTTTTTTCATCTTATTTCCTTTCCGGTTTTGTTAGTTAATTTTCCCGATGGTAATTCTGATATTTCCATGTTCCCCGAGTTCCGTATGTAAACATATATCCTTTATCTACTGTCGAATATAATGTAAAGTCCGGATCACATACATAGATTTTTCCATTCATTTCAATCTCTACCCAGCCGTGCTCTCCGATTCCGCCCCTTTGAAGCGGCACATAGCCAAAAACATAGTGGGCGTCATAACCCAGCAGAATTGCCATCTGATAGAAGGTGCACGCCATAACATGGCAATTTCCGCGATAATTTTTAAATCCATATAAGGAATACCATTTACATTTGGTATATCCCGCAGGAACCGGATCATCATAAAAACGCTCGTACGGCATCCCACAGGCCCATTCAAAAGCCGCTCTCAGATTCCAGCCTACTTTATCCAAAACCTGTGCCGCCATTTCCTGTTCCTCGGAATTTATCACTATCTTCCCAAGCGTATCATAGCCGCTGACCGAAATCCTTCCGTCTCCGGTCACACACCGGACCGTGAATCTGTAAGCAGTATCCTTTTTTGCTCCTTTCCAGAGATAATTGGCAGATGTAGTATTTGCAATTCCGATCCATGAACCACCGTCAGTTTTATAATATATACGGTACTTTTCCGCTCCGCCTACCGGGTTCCAGGTAATCCGGATACCATTGTTTTCTTTTTTTACATTGGTTATAGCAGGCGTCTCTAATCGTTGAAAGGATGTACCAACATTATTATAACTGCTCTCGCTGCTATGATTCAATGCTTTTACCGTATAAAAATAATTTTTTCCGATTGTCGCATTAACCGTATATGTCGTATCTGTCGTTTCTTTCAGAAACTTCCATCCGGAACCGGATTTATAGTACACCCGGTATCTTGATGCACCGGCCACATGATTCCAGGTGATTACAACGCCGGAATTATTTGCTTCTATTTTTGAAATCTCAGGCTGCAGCAGTCGTGTAACGCTTATACCTGCATGGTCATAACCGCTTATGGAATCTTTACTGATACAGCGCACCGTAAAGGTATAATCCGTTCCTCCTTTTGCACCTGTCCAAGTGTAACCGGCCGCCGTTGTATCCGCCAACCTTATCCATTTACCGGAACCAATCTTATAATAGATACGATACTTTTCTGCGCCGGTCACGTCCTTCCAGCTGATTTGCACTCCATCTTTTGTGTTTTTTGCATATGTAAGCTTTGGCGCAGCCATGCAGGTTATCGTTTTTCCTGCCGCATCAAAATCACTGGTATAGTTCTTACCGTCACGACTGACACACCGTACCGTAAACGTATATCTGGTTCCATTCTCTGCTTTGTTCCATATAAAACTTGCTGCCTGCGTATCCCCTGCTTTCGTCCAGCCTCCGGTACCCAATCTGTAAAACACACGATATTTTTCCGCACCGGCCACCTGATCCCAGCAAATCTTCACTCCGCCATCTACATTTTCCACATCCGTCAATTTTGGTGCCTTCAAATATACAAAACTCATGCCCTGACTGTCATATCCGCTGGTGCAGCATTTACTATCGCTGCTGATACAACGGACTGTAAAGGTATAGGACACGCCGGCCTCCGCCCCGTTCCACATATAATCTGTATCTGTTGTCTCTGCAAGTCTGTTCCAGCTGCCGTTTCCGGTCTTATAATAGATACGATACTTTTCTGCCCCTGTTACCTGATTCCAGCTGATGCTGATACCGGGATTCAGGCTGCTCACTTTTGTAAGCTCCGGCGCGGCAATATACCGGATACTTTTCCCGGTTCTGTCAAAACGATCTCCTATATCCGAAGAACGCTTACTGATACAGCGGACTGTAAAAGTATACGTCGTTCCGCTCTTGGCTCCGGTCCATATATATCCGGTTGACGCAGTATCCCCAATTTTCGTCCATGCACCGTTTCCGGTTCTGTAATACACTCTGTAGGTCACATCACCTGATACTCTTTCCCAGGTTATTTTTACGCCTCCATCTACATTTTCCACACCAAGCAGCTTCGGTATTACCGGAGAAACGGATATTCTGTCCTCCAGAATCATACTTACTTCCGGTGCATCCTCCGCATCTGCATATGCCGCCGTTCCTGTCAGCAGACAGACAAGAAACATGATCGACGAAATAACTACGATAAGTATATTCTTTTTTAAGAACTTTTTTCTCATACTTTTATCCTCTATTTTGATTGTTATGCAGGTCCTAAACAGGTTCCGGCTTTTTCTCATGTAATCTTCAGGAATCTTTCTCTCAGGCAGTTTTCTATATCCTCCTGTTATTTCGTTACAGTAATACTCTTTCCGTTCTTATCATAGTCTCCTAACATTTTGCCGTCATAAGCTCTGACTGTATACTCATAGGTTGTGCCTGCTTTTACGGAAGTATCTGTATAAGACACCGTGCTTCCGCCGTTTACAACTGCAAGTCTGCTCCAGGAGCCGCCTTTTGTTCTTCTGTATACATAGTAGCTGTTGGCTCCGCTTACTTTGCTCCAGCTTACCTTCACGCCATTGGAAACCTTGGTCGGCGTATTCACGGTCGGTTTGCCGATACTTGTTGTAGAGGCAAGAATTGTGATGCTTTTGCCATTCTTATCATAATCTCCTAAGGTCTTGCCGTCATAGGCACGAACCGTATACTCATAGGTTGTGCCGGCTTTTACGGAAGTATCTGTATAAGACACCGTGCTTCCGCCGTTTACAACTGCAAGTCTGCTCCAGGAGCCGCCTTTTGTTCTTCTGTATACATAGTAGCTGTTGGCTCCGCTTACCTTGCTCCAGCTTACTTTCACGCCGTTGGATACCTTGGTCGGTGTGTTCACGGTCGGTTTGCCGATACTTGTTGTGGAAGCAGGGATTGTGATACTCTTGCCATTCTTGTCATAATCGCCTAAGGTCTTTCCGTCATAAGCTCTGACTGTATACTCATAGGTTGTGCCGGCTTTTACTGTGGTATCCGTATAGGACACTGTGCTGCCGCCGTTTACAACTGCAAGTCTGCTCCAGGAGCCGCCCTTTGTTCTTCTGTATACATAGTAGCTGTTGGCTCCGCTTACCTTGCTCCAGCTTACCTTCACGCCGCTTGATACCTTGGTCGGTGTGTTCACGGTCGGTTTGCCGATACTTGTTGTGGAAGCAGGGATTGTGATACTCTTGCCATTCTTGTCATAATCGCCTAAGGTCTTTCCGTCATAAGCTCTGACCGTATACTCATAGGTTGTGCCGGCTTTTACTGTGGTATCTGTGTAGGATACCGTGCTGCCGCCGTTCACAACTGCGAGCCTGCTCCAGGAACCACCCTTTGTCCTTCTGTATACATAGTAGCTGCTGGCTTCGCTTACCTTGCTCCAGCTTACCTTCACGCCGTTTGATACCTTGGTTGGAGTATTCACGGTCGGTTTGCCGATACTTGTTGTGGAAACAGGGATTGTAATGCTCTTGCCAGTCTTGTCGTAATCGCTGGTGACACTCTTTCCATCGGAAGAAATACAGCGGACTGTAAAGGTATACTTTGTTCCGCTTTTGGCGCCTGCCCATGTATAGCTGGTTGCAGTTGTGTCTGCAAGATTGGTCCAGCTGCCGCTTCCGGTCTTGTAATATACTCTGTACTTGGCTGCGCCTGTCACCTTGCCCCAGCTAAGCTTCACGCCGCCGTTTACATTGCTTACGCCGGAAAGCTCTGGTGCTGCAATATAGGTGATACTCTTTCCGGTCTTATCATAGTTACTGGTAAATTTCTTTCCGTCACTGCTGACACACCGAACTGTAAAGGTATACTTCGTTCCACTTTTGGCTCCCTTCCAGATATAACTGGTAGAGGTCGTGTCTGCAAGTTTGGTCCATTTGCCGGTACCTGTTTTGTAATATATGCGATATTTTTCTGCTCCTTCCACTTTGCCCCATGCAACCTTGATTCCACCAGTTACATTCTCTACTTTGGAAACTTTAGGTGTTGATAAGGTATTATCTATAACAGTTATATTAACAGAAATTTTATAGAAGCCATTTTTCATAACTGCTGTGATTTTTGCAGTTCCCGCTCCGACTCCTGTTATCTGCCCCTTGCTGCTGACGGCAGCAACTGAAGTATCGGAACTGCTCCATATAAAATTATTTGCATTCAATAAATTATTAACATCATTGCCAGGATTCTTTAAATAATATTCTACGCTGATTTTCTCCCCCACTTCTATTCCTGATTTGTATATCTGCAATGTCGGAACGTATGTATAACTTTCCAGTTCACCCCAAATGATTCCGGAAGTTGTCGTGGCCTCATCAAAGGTCTCCGTTGCAATCTGAATATTTTGTGTGACTGTCCTGTTGGAAGGTTTGCTGCAATCAGCTTTATCATTTCCCATTCCAAAACACTGTACCCAGTAATAGCTGCCATTCACAACCGCACAACCAATCCCAATCGTTGTATAATCGCTATTTAATATATTTTCTCTATGGCCCTCCGATGCCATCCACATAGACATTGCTCCGGAAGCATTGGATGCGCCGCAAGTAAGGTTTTCACCATACATCATATTATTGATATCAAAACAGGAAGATCCATCCGGACGTGTATGAGAAAACAAAATTGCACTCTCAACAGCTCTCTGCATGGCTGTATCCATAAGCTCTGCATTCATAACCAATGCAGGCGCACCTGCTTCTGCTCTTTTTTCATTGACTATTTCAAGGACCTCATAGGCATAATTATAGTTAAGGTTTGCTGATACAGTTATATGTTCCACCGTCCGTAAACCATTTGAACCGAAGGAAGCAAGTTTGGTATTTTTTGCTGTTATTTTTGTAACCGTTTCAAATGCATGAGACGCAACAAAATTCACAGAAGCGGGAAGTGTAATATTCTTAAGATTTGTACAACCGCCAAAAGCATATCTGTAAATTTCAGTTACACCCTCATTCAAATTTACTGTAGTAAGTGCGCTGTCATTTAAAAAAGCCTGGTATGGAACGTCAGTTAATCCATAACTGGAAAAACTCTTTAAAGATCTGCATTCTCCGAAGGCTGCACTACTGATCTCTGTTATATTCGCAGGCAATGTAACCGACGATAAAGAAGAGCAATATGCAAATGTACGTGCATAGATTTCATTCAATCCTGTACCAAAATCAATTTCATTCAACGAAGTACATTCTTCAAACATCTCATATGCAGTTACTTTAAGCCCATTACCAAATTTTAGTGATTTTAGATTTTTGCATCCGTAAAAAGTAAAATTATCAGCATCCGTAACACTGTTCGGGATTGTAACGGAAGTCAATGCAGTACATTCCTGAAACGCAGACGATTCAAGTGTAGTAACACTATTTGGAATTGTAATCTGTGTCAAATATGCGTTTTTACAAAATGCACATTCACCAATTTTATTTACTGTAGCCGGAATGGTATAAGTTGTCTCCACTTTTCCACCGGGATAAGCAAAAAGTGTTTTTCCATTATCAGAAAACAGTACTCCATCTTTTGCGGAAAATACGCTGTTCCCAGAATTTACATTAAAAGATCCAATTTGTGTGTTAAAAAATGCGTATGGACTAATTTCTGTTAAATTTTTACTTATAGAAAAAGACGTTATTTTTGTATTCTGAAACGCATATGTATCGATTGAAATTACACCCGGTGCGGATATCGTTTTCAAAGAGTAACATTCTGCGAATAACGCTGTCGGTATCTCCTTTACCCCTGATGGCAGGATAATACTTTCAAGTGAGCTGCATTCTAAGAAAGAGCCTTCACTCAAAGCTGTCAGAGTATCTGGAAGTTGAACCTTTGTCAGATTGTAACAGTCGTAAAATGCATAGATACCAATTTTTGTTATACCCTTCTCAACTACAACAGAAGTAATATTTGATCTGCTATCATACCATGGAGCGAGATCAGAATAATCGTACATTTCCCCTGTACCGGAAATAGTCAGGGTTCCATTTGTTAAGTTCCAGGTTGCATTATCACCACAACTATTATCTAATGCACATGCAACAGGGATATTTTCATCCAAACTTTCTCCTGCATTTTTTGTGTATCCGGATGGAGCTTTTGTATCTCCCTCTTCAAGAGTCATATCAGATGCCGCTAAAGCAGTTATGCCTATTTTTTCAAAAATCATCCCTGATATAATCCATGCACCAAAAACGCATATGAACATAAGAATAAGTCCAATCTTTTTTTTACATTTCATGTTCTCTTACCTCCACTGTATATACCCTTTAATCAAAAATTATCCCGCCAAAAATCACAATCAATCTGCATAATTTATCGGATGTTGCCGCTTAGGTAATTCTTTTGAATTATATTATTTCGTTACAGTAATACTCTTTCCGTTCTTATCGTAGTCTCCTAAGGTCGTGCCGTCATAAGCTCTGACCGTATAGTCATAGGTCGTGCCGGCTTTTACGGAAGTATCTGTATAAGACACCGTGCTTCCGCCGTTTACAACTGCAAGTCTGCTCCAGGAGCCGCCTTTTGTCCTTCTGTATACATAGTAGCTGTTGGCTCCGCTTACCTTGCTCCAGCTTACCTTCACGCCGTTTGATACCTT
>CANRQE010000022.1 GCA_947632705.1 uncultured Coprococcus sp.
ACCCTGCATCGGCTGCTGCATTGGCATCCCGTATCCCGGCTGTATCGGTTCGCCCTGCACCGGCATTCCGTATCCCGGCTGTACAGGTCCGCCCTGCATCGGCTGCTGCATTGGCATCCCGTATCCCGGCTGTATCGGTTCGCCCTGCACCGGCATCCCGTATCCCGGCTGTACAGGTCCGCCCTGCATTGGCATCCCATATCCCGGCTGTATAGGTCCACCCTGCATCGGCTGCTGCACCGGCGCCCCATTATGGGTTCCGGCCTGTCTGTTGGCCGCCGCCTTTGCTTCCTGCTCCTCTATTGCATGAAGCTCCTTTTCAGCTGCCGCTATATTTTCCAGAGAGATTTTTACTTTTTCAAAGTAAGCTGCTACCTCTTCTGCCGGTTCATCCTTATGCACATTATAATAATATCTTCCGATTTCTGTATATTGTTTTTCAATATTTCCACGTTCTCCGTTAATTCTGGATTTAATCTTTGATTTTTGGGCCGCAGTTTTGGTTCCGTCTACCGCCTGATTTGCAAAGTTTTTTGTTTTTTCAAAAGCCTGTTGAAAAAAATTACCTGCCATTATATCCCTCCTGATTCATCATCGCTAATGTTTAATGAGAGACACAAAAATGAATACCCATTTTGTGTCTCTCATAGTTCTGTCACCTTGTACTTTACAATACTCAGTCCTCTATGTATTTGTTCAATGTGTCTACCACATCATTCAGATTATATGGTTTTGCAATATAATCGTCCAGCTTGTTCTCCAGTATTCTTTCCTTATCCCCAAACATTGCTCTGGCTGTGACCGCAATGATTGGCAGTCTCTTTCTTCTTTCCTTCTGCTCAATCTCACGAATCTCCTGTGTTGCCGCAATTCCATCCATGACCGGCATCTGGACATCAAACAATGCTGCATCATATACCTTCTGTTTGAACAATTCCACCGCTTTCTCACCGTTTTCAGCAATGTCATATGAAAAGCCTGCCATACCAAGCAGCTTGCCAATCACCTGCTGGTTAACCGGTTCATCCTCTGCCACCAGAATTCTTGCCTTGCTGTGTGCATTGATTGAGAATACTGCAGGTTCTTCTTCCTTCTGAGGTTCCTCATCCTCGGCGTCTGCTGCCTTCACAATCTTCATAGGAACTTCTACAATGAAGGTAGAACCGATATCCTCTTTACTCTGAACCTGAATATTACCGCCCATCAGCTCAACAATCTGTTTTGTAATGACCAGTCCCAGACCGGAACCGCCATATTTTCTGGTATCTGAAGCATCCACCTGACTGAAACGGATAAACAGCTTACTCATATTGGCTTCAGAAATACCAATACCTGTATCTGCAACTGCAATACGGATCTTAACCTTACTGCTGTCCTCCTCCATATCCATGGATGCAATCTTAACGCGAACACTGCCTTCCGATGTAAACTTAATGGCATTCGACAACAGACAATTCAGTACCTGCTGAACACGTTGTCCGTCTCCCTTTACAAGCTTTGGAATATTATTACCAAAGGAACAATCCAGCTGCAGACCTTTGTTGGTTGCAATCGGTACCTGTGCTGCCACGGTCTCTTCAATGGCTTCCCGAATATCAAAGATTTCATCTTTAATCCTGTACTTACCTGCCTCCAGCTTACTGATATCCAAGATATCATTGATCAGACGAAGGAGCGTATCTGCACAGTTCTTTGCAGTTATCAGATTATCCCTGTAATCAGCCTGAAGATCGTCAGCCATCAGAGTCAGCTGCAGCATACCTAAGATACCGTTAATCGGAGTCCTGATCTCATGGCTCATATTTGCCAGGAATTCTGCCTGTGTTTTGTAAGCAGCATTTGCATCTACGATCGCTTTGCTAAGCTTATTCTCTGTCTCTTTCTGTTCTGTTACATCAATGACAACCATATTGATATAATCAGCTTCAGACTTATACATAACCGTATTAAATACCTTTTGAAGAGATTCCATGGTAATCTCAACATCCATCAGATCCCCTTCTTTGGTATTGGAGTTATTGTATGCAGTAAACCATGCATTGATATCCTGAAGAACCTCAATCTTGCTTTCATTCAGATTCTTATCTGCATAATCACTGACATCCAGTTTAAAATACTCGCCAAAGATTTCATTTGCATCTACGATCTGATAGCAGGTTCCCTTTCCGGGGTCATTGATAATCTTGGCCTGTGCAAATCCTATCGGAAGATTCATAAACAGCTTCCTGTATTTATCAACCTTTCCGCCCGTACTGCTTCCGGCATTATCTCCGAGAATCAGGATTCCGCCAACCGCAACTGCTGCGGCAAGAATCCCTAAAATTAATGCAACTGCTCCGACTCCGGCAACTCCGCAGATCCCTGCAATGAGTGACAATACTGCGACGCATACTGCCACCGGTTTCCAACCCATCTCCTTAATTTTGTCCATGTACGCACCTCGAATTCTTTTATTAATATAAAAACCCCTATGAAATCAAACGACCATCCTGTCGTCTGAACTCATATATGAATTATCTTTTTCTATTATATTATAAATATTTTGCAAGGTCAATGTCGGCATAAAATTTCATCGTTTATTTTTTAAGCTCCGCATCTGTATTTTCGTTTTCCGTCTCCGCCGGTGCATCTGCATTTTTTCCATCCTCCGCCGTTTGCTTTCCGGATTGTTTCTTCAGCTTTCCGCCTGCCATAAGCATGGCAAAACCAAGCCATGCCAGAATCGTAGCACTCATTCCGGCCTTCAATCCCGGCGGATAATATTCAAACTCAATTGTATGGGAGCCTGCATCCAGAGAAAGTGCAATAAATGCATCCGCTACCGTCTCAACTGCCGTTTCTTTTCCATCTACGAACGCCGTCCAGCCTGCATCATATGGGATAGATGTAAACAAGATTCCCGGTTCGTCCAGTTCCATGTACCCCTTGACATAGCCGTCTTCAAAAACGCCCACATTCATCTGTTTTTCTTTTAAAATATCATATGCCTGCAAAAAAGCATCCCAGTTCAGATCTGCAATGATCAGCCGTGCAGACCCGCTGTCTGCCTGCGTGGATTTGAAACAATATTCCACCGTTACCTGCTGTCCCTTTACCAAATGGCCTACATGATACGTCTGATTCTGAAGTCTTTCATAATCTGTTTCCTGTTCATCAATGTAAATCCGGATCTTATTGATGCCCGTACTGTTTGCAAAGATGTAGATGTCGTTGGCCTCTTCCGTAATATAGAAGCTCAATTTAAAATTACAGGTCTCATCATCTGTCCTTGTATAGGAAAAGTATTCGCTGGTATCCCCGTCATGGCTGACATTACAATTATCACTGTAAGCGGATATATCCGGGTAAAGACGGGAAAAGGTACCGCTGACTCCGGTTGCATCATATACAAATGCATTCAGGCTTTCAAATACCGTTCCCTCCGATTTCCAGTCAAGCAGCTTCTCATCTACAATAAAGCCTGCACTCAGCGCATATTCATTTTCAAATATCTCAATTCCTTCCACCGTTCCAACCGGGGTGACATCAAAATAATTATGATCCTTCTGCCGTTTCAACAGATATCTGATTCCGAGAATGGAATTCGATACTGTATTCCCGCCGTCAAACAGGAATTCATTCGCTCCCGTATAATATCCCAGTCCATGCATGGCATTGACCAGTTTATTGGAGACCGTAGAGCCAAACAGGGTCGCACTTTTCAGATTATAATAAGTCGGCTCATCCACAACCGTTGTCCGCATCAGTTCCACCCTGTACTCCTGATCCCTGCAGTCCAGATGGTCAATGGCCGCTTCCAATGCAGCCTCGTCCCCGAAATATTGGGAAATTTTCACATAGCCGTTACTGTCATATCCCTTGATTCCATGGAAAACAGTTTCGGTAAGGCAGGCAACCGCCAGAACATATAAAATGATCTGTTTCCATTTTCCTTTCAGCAATTTACAGGCACATAAAAGCACCGCATAGACGATCAGCAGCACCTGTGTTCCAATCATCGTTTTTTTGTCAAACGAAACATGCCTGTTGACCAGAAGTAAAAATCCGAATCCCATGGCAATTGCCAGAAATACGGCTGCAATATCTTCCTTTTCCAGATTCTTTAAGGCTTCATAGCTTAACGTCAGAAGCACAAAAATAAATAAAAAGGAAAACCGGTTTGGGATTCCGTACTGATTATGGAATCCGTGCCAGATATAGTTTAAGAGCTCGTTATTGAAGCTGACCATCAGAAATACCAGCAGGATCACATTCCTGATCTTATCCCACAATTTGATCTTTCCGTTTAACAGATAAACAAATAAGAGTATGATACAGATACTTCCGCAGTAAAGATTCAGTCCGCCGTCAAACTGCTGGTTCTTAATCGGCGGGGTCAGGAAAAACATCTGCCTGATCATATCCCATATACTTCCATACCAGTCCGCCTTCGGAAATATCCGTTTGGCAGATGCAGTCGTATTGAGGCCCAGATAGGCAGGGAGCAGCAAAAAGGCTGCCATTCCTGCAGCAAGCAGCGAACAGCCGGCAAACCGCAATCCGTCTGTAAAAAATTTCTTTACCTTTTTATGATTGGTCAAAAAGAACTGCAGCACCAAAAAGATGCAGATCATAAAACAAATGTAATAATTGCACAGCAGCCCGTAAAACAGCGACATGACATACAGCTTATAATCACCGTTTTCCATCAGTCTGTCATAACCTGCCATAATCAGCGGAAGAATCATAATACAGTCCATCCACATCATATTCCAGGAATAACCGATTACATAATTACTCAGCGCATATGCTACGGCAAAAATCACAATCCCCGGGTGATTCTTATCCCTGCATTTCTGACTGAGATAATAGGCAAACGTACCTGCAGACAAAGGAATTTTGACTGAAATCAAAAGACTCATGGCAATATACAGATGTTCTTTGTCAAACAGCAGTACAATAAAATTCAAAGGGCAGGACAGATAGTAGGCGATCACAGCCAGAAAATTACTCCCAAGCCCAATGTTCCATGTGTAGAACATACTGCCTTCATTCTTCAGTTTATCATAGTAATCGGATAAAAACGGCAAATACTGATGAAGGCTGTCCACCATCGTCAGACTGTTGCCGCCGAACGGCCCGATCTTCATGGCAATCCATACGCCAACCATAAATACAGCCGGAATCAAAACGGAAACGGCAATGATATAATTGTCCAGCAGCCATTTGCCAAAGGATTGTTTATCCTTTTTGAAAATAAAGCATTTACTGAAAATATAATTGATGACTACCACTACAAACTGAATCAGTATTTTGGAAATAAATTCGTTATACCGGAACGAATCACACAGGAGATTCGTTCCGACCACTTCCACAAGCATGGCAAATAAACGCATGCCAACAAAGGAGCAAAGCTCCCTGAGCAGAATCCCAATCTGCTTTTTTTCACTGGCAAAAACAAAAAACTTATTCGCAAAGAAGGCAAATAAGATGGATAGGCTGATTGCTATCACGCTTGCCTGACTTCGGGATAAGTCTGTCAATAACCGTAACAAATAAAATGAGATCAGATTGATCATAGTAGTGCATCCGCCTGCTATGATATATCTCACCATTTCCTTTTCCAGTAATTGTTTCATAAATTTCATACTTTTAACCTGCCCGCAACTGTACACAGGAAACCTGCTGACGGCAGCTTCTCCCGTATACTATGGCATGCAGAAAGTCTGCCGGAGACAGACTTTCTGCATACTAAGATATTTTCAATACAACAGATCCTGATCTTTTTCTGTCCGTATTTTTATTTTAATGCTGATAACAAATATATCAACGGCGAATTCCAATAAATCGTTACCTCATTACAGGAGTAGGTCTGTGCATTGTCTGCATAACAGCTCTCCGGCGCACGTCCCGTTAATACCGCTTTTGCGTAGGAATCCTCCAGATTGCTGTTTGCACCGCCTACCAGCATACCCGGCATAGATGTTTCAAGCACCTGTGATGGTCTGTGATGCGTATACAATGGAGACATACTTCCATAGCCTGTTACATAACAGTATCCGACGGAATTCCTTCCTAACAGATAGTCAAGCTGATACTTTGCATACTCTACATACTGTGCATTCGGCTTAATCTTATTTGCCATCAGCAGCAGCATACCGTTATTGGCAATTGTCATATTGCTTCCCCATGGGAAACTGTTGAACAATGATGTTCCATATCCGCTTTCACTGACAATTTCGACGACATCCTCCGCTCCGTCAATCAACATGTCTTCCGCAGCCTGATTGCCGCCGATATATTTACAGTAATCATACAGCGCATAGTATCCGACATCGGTCCATCCAAGACTATATCTGACTCTCTCACTTCCGCCGATCAGATCATCTGCGAAGGTCTTATACGCTTCATCCTCTGTTGCAATATACAGTTCGACTGCTGCCCAGAGATATTCGTCATTTTCATAGCTGTCAGGATATTCTCCCGTCTCTATCTTTTCCGGATTCTTAAAGCCCTTTTCTCCCTTATGTGCTTCCAGATAACTCCATGCCTTCGTTGCAGCCGCAAGACATTGATCTGCAAACTCCGCATCCAGCTCCCGGTATATCACGGAAGCCTTTGCCATCATTGCGGCAAAATCACCGGTCGCCGTATTGGACATCGGGGAAAGAATCAGCTGATCTGTCTCCTCCTCCGGCATAACCGTCTCAGGGAACACCTCGCAGGTAACCTTATGATAAACGCCGCCTGTGGAAGGATCCTGCATCTTCAGCATCCACTCCAGCTCATATCTGGCCTCATCCAGCATATCCGGTACGCCGTTTCCGCTTTCAGGGATACCGAGGCTGTCCGTTGACGCTGCTTCCGAATCTTCATAGGACAGGAACAGATCGGCAATTGTCTTGGCTCCCGATACCACATATCTTCCGTAATCACCGGCATCATGCCATCCGCCGCTTACATCCACCATTGTATCCGTACCGAAAACCTGTGCCTCCCCGGTATGACAGGCTCCATGTGCAAAATCACCTGAAATATCCGGATCCAATTCTGTTCCGCATCTTTGATTATAAAGCATCAGGATGGAATCCCTGTAAACATCGTCATATATTCCGTCTCCGATTACAAATTCATAAGATTCACTTCCTGTATCCGTTACTATCTTATAGGTGCCCTTTGTTTTTACCTCTGAAAAATCTGCAAGCTTATACGGTGCGGCTGAGGCTGCATCATACTGTGTCTCAGTCAGAGTTCCGGAATATACGGATTCTCCGGAAGCCACATCAATCAAATCAAACGATACCGCATCCCCATCACTGACCGTACCCACCTTTTTATCTGAAGGCAGATATCCGATCTGATTAATATTAACCGGCATCGGCTCCGGAATCGGAGCAATCTGCTGGGCATTGGATGCATCTACCGCCTCTAACAAAATATTATCAAAATAGATATTATGCTGGGCTTCATTGCCATCCATGCCCTCTGCCTTACCCATATTAAAGCATAATCTCGGTGCAGGATCAGAGTCCTCGTTCATCGTAAACTCAACAGATACATGCTGTGTCTCCGGTCCGATATCAATAATCTCTCCTGCATAGGAATGGAAATCTCCGCCGTTAATCTGCAGTCTCCATTCAATCTTCCGCTCGATATCACATCTGACATCAAAGGAGTAATTGTACACACATCCCTCATACAGTCTGAAACCGTCATAGTAAATCTGGTTCGCATAATCCAGAGATCCGGTCCGTACTATGGTAACACACAGTTCACCGTCAACGGCCGCCAGCTCTTCTTCTCCGCCGTTCATATATGTAAGGAAGCCTGACACATCCTCATCAAAGGTGAGATCGATCACTCTGTCACCATCCGCTACACCAAGCGCCTCTTCCGTATCTTCTTCCGTTGGCTCCGGCTCTTCCGTATCCTCTGATACCGTTTCTGAATCTGCCGCAGTATCCGTGCTTCCCGTATTATCCTCTTTTCCGCAGCCTGCCAGCATAGCCAATCCCATAGCCGCCGTCACAGCCACTGCAATCCACTTTTTAAAACGTCTCATATCATCCCTCCATATATTTTATAACATCATGATACTTCATACTTCCGCCAAAAATATCCAGTGCGCTTCCAATCGTCACATCCAGTCTGCCGTTTCCGGCTTCTTTTAACAAATCCAGATCCTGAAAGGAAGAAATACCGCCTGCATATGTAACAGGCAGGCCATTCCAGGATGCAAGAATCCCAACTACCTGTCTTTCAATTCCCGACGCCTTTCCTTCCACATCTACGGCATGGACCAGATATTCATCACAATACTCTGACAACATCTCCAAAGTTTCCTTACAAACCGTTACGTTCGTATACTTCTGCCACCGGTCCGTCACAATATAATAATTTCCATCCCGGCTTCTGCAGCTTAAATCCAGCACCAGATGCTCCTTTCCGACAGCCTGCTTCAGGGCCTGCAGCCGGTCAAAACGGATCTCCCCGTTTTGGAACACATAAGAAGTTGCAATGACATGGGATGCCCCCATATCCAGAAAACGGGATGCATTGTCCGCACGGATGCCGCCGCCAAGCATAAATCCCCCGGGATACGCCTCTAACGCCGATTGGGCCTGTCTTACATCCGCATCATAATACCGGCTTCCTTCCGGATTGAGCAAAATGATATGTCCGCCCGTCAATCCGCTGCGCTTATACAGGTCCGCATAAAATGCCGCATCCTGTTCCGATACATAATTTTCTGCCGCCTGGTCGCCCTCATCTTTCAGGCTTCCTCCGACAAGCTGCTTGACCCTGCCGTTATGAATGTCAATACAAGGTCTGAATCTCATATTTTATTTCCTTTCTGACTGGACACTTTCCCGTAATCATTCTATCACATAAGTTCCGATAATCCAACAAAAAAAGAAAGAAAATATATGACTTTTAGATTTTATTGACATGAACGGATTCAAATTATACAATAGGTCTGTAAACAATATTTGAACACTTTGTTCTGACATATCGTAAAAAATGAGGTGCTGATTGATATGAATTATTCTCTGAAAGCAGAAATTGAGAATTGCTATATATATGCAAATACCATTGACAATCATGGTTATGGAGCCGTCGGCTCCGGACTGTCCCTTCGGGAAATGCTGAAATTTGACATGCTGCAGTTTCTGGCGCACCTGTCAAGCAGCGACAGCCGGGAACTGGCGCTGGAGATCAGATTCATCCGGGAATATCTCTCCTATCAGTTTACAACGGAAAAGCTCAGGGAATTTCGTTATAAACGTACGGTTGGAACTGATTTTACAATTACGCCGCCCCGTTCCCTGACCTATTTTGTGCAGGCTGATCTTGCCAATATGAAGCGGAATCCCGATGCGGTAAAACGCTCCAGGGATTATGTCAGGACCTTTAAGCTCCTGGGACAGGAATTCATCGCATGCAACCAGCACTCCAGCAATATGGAAGTAACGAATCTGACCAATTATTGCATGATGCTGGACAAATATCTGAAATCCATGAACCTGTATGCCAACGATCCAAGTCCGTTATTGGACAACTATAATGCTCTTCCAAAGGATAAAAATGCTGTAGATCATATACAATTCAGTCACAATTCCAAACAGGGCCCTGCAGGACAAAAGCAGACGCACCCGGGTTCTGCCCCGGCTCCGGCACAGGTTCCTGAAAAGGATGTTGACCAGTTGTTGGAGGAACTGAATTCCATGACGGGACTGGAAAGCGTAAAACAGGATATCACGAATCTCGTCAATCTGCTCAAAATAAAAAAGCTGCGGGAAGAAAATGATATGAAACAGCCTTCCGTGTCCCTGCATCTGGTATTTTCAGGTAATCCCGGAACAGGCAAGACCACGGTTGCCCGGCTGTTAGCCGCAATATATAAGGGTCTGGACGTTCTGTCCCGCGGACAGCTGGTTGAGGTAGACCGCGGCGGACTGGTTGTAGGATACATCGGGCAGACAGCCGTTAAAACACAGGAAGTGATTGAATCAGCCCTGGGCGGCATTCTATTTATAGATGAAGCATATACCCTGACTGCAAACAAAGGCGACGGCGACTTTGGGCAGGAAGCAGTGGATACCCTGTTAAAAGCCATGGAAGATCACCGGGATGATCTGGTCGTGATCGTTGCGGGATATCCGGCTCTTATGGAAGAATTTCTGAACTCAAATCCGGGGCTCCGCTCCAGATTTAACAAATATATTACCTTTGAAGATTATACCGGTGACGAACTGATGGATATTTTTGAAGGGATGTGCAAAAAGCAGGACTATAAGCTGGATGAAGAAGCCTATGCCTATGCAAAGGAATACTGGAAAGACCGCGCCATCCATCATGAGGAAAACTTTGCAAATGCAAGAGAGGTCCGTAATTATATGGAAAAAGCCATATCCAGACAGGCAACCCGTATCGTTTCCATGAAAGAAATTGATGTCAGGGCGTTGGAAACCCTGAAAAAAGAAGACCTGATATAAAAGTGCACATGAAATGATTTTACATTGAAAGAGGTATGAACATTGGAAGGATTCTTTTCACCAAATAATATTTTATTCAGAATACTGAGCCGTATCTGTGATCTTTTTGTCCTGCATGTGCTCTGGGTCGTCTGCTCCATTCCGATCTTTACGATCGGCGCATCTACCACCGCCCTGTACTATACGGCTATGAAAAGCGTAAAACTGGAGGATGGCTATGTCGTAAAACGGTTTTTCAAAAGCTTTAAAGAAAATTTCAGACAATCAACCCTGATCTGGCTGATTATGCTTGTAATCGGCGCGTTTCTCGGCGTGGATCTGTATCTTTCCCTCATTTACAAAATGAAGCCGTTTATGCTGATATTCACTGTATTGCTTTGTGTATATCTGTTTATCCTGATCTATGTATTTCCGCTTCAGGCAAAATTCGACAATAAAATATCCGTTACCATCCGGAATGCGTTTTTACTTTCCATTAAATACTTTCCATGGACCCTGCTTTTAGTGATTCTGGATCTGATGATTGCCTATCTGGTCTATCTTCTGCCGTTATTTATGATGGGAATGATGTTAATCGGTTCTTCCGTCTATGCTTACGGTACTGCTTTTATCTTCAATAAAGTGTTTAAACCCTATCTTCCGGAAGAAGCAACCGGAAGCAGCGATGAAGAGTTTCATATTAAAGAAGATGCCGATACAAATGACGACAGCCCGGCCGAAGATTCTGCACAAGCAAAGAAAACGGAACCGGAAGCGGATCAGCCACAGGAGGAAAATGAAGCGGAACCTTCCGCAGGAACAGACAAACCTACATCTGACACCCCTCCCCGAAAGCTTTCCATGGCGGACAAGGTGAACAGTGTTGCTTCATATAAAAAACAAAACGAAGAAAAAGGCAGGGATTAATCCCTGCCTTTTCCAATACAGACTGTCGCAAAATATACCGCCTCCACTCCTGCCTGCAGCAGCAGTTCCGTACAGACCTCTATCGTGATTCCTGTCGTATAGATATCATCAATCAGCAAAATATTTCTACAGCCCTGCGGCAACGGTCCCACCGAAACAGACCGCCGGATATTATTTGCCCGCTCCACATTGTTCAATTCCTTTTGCGGAGTTGTAGGCTCTGTCCGCTTTAATAATGCGGTATGGACAGGCAGACCCGTCTGCTTTCCCACTTTCTTTGCAAGAATCGCCGCCTGATTAAATCCCCGCAGCCTTTCCTTTTTCCGATACATCGGCACCGGAACAATTCCGGATATATCCATCTGATTCAAATACGGTTTTATTTTCTTTACAATCTCCATACTGTAAAAATCACAGTATTCCCTTTTATTCTGATATTTGACAGCCAGCACACTGCTTTTGACAGGCTCAATATAATTAAATACCGGAAACCCTTTTTGAAAGCTTTTGGCATACTTCCGGCAGTCGCTGCAATACGCATCCTCCCATGCGTCCGTTTCTTTTCCGCACCGCATACAGCAGGGTTCCTCCACATAGGGAAGTCCCTGATGACTCCTGCAGATCAATCCGGCTCCCTGCGGAAGCACGGCGTCACATACAGGACATCTTCTCGGATAGAGAAGATCCAGAAATGCATCTGTAATCACGGCTCCTCAACTCCTCTGATTTCTCTGATACGTCGGGCAAAGGTAGTAAACCGCTTCTGTTCCGATATATTGTCTATCATCGCGCCAAGCATAGAAAGATTACCGACAATGACCACTCCCATCTTTGCTCTTGTAATTGCAGTATATAACAGATTTCTCGTCAGAAGCTTTGCAGGGCCGTTCCATAACGGAAGAATGACAACCGGGTACTCGCTTCCCTGCGCTTTATGTATTGTAATGGCATACGCATGTTCCAGTTCGTCCAGCTGGCTGTACGGATACGATACCAGCCTGCCGTCTTCAAATTCTACGACCACTTTCTGATCGAAATCATCAATTTCCTTTATGCAGCCGACATCTCCGTTAAAAACCCCGATTCCTTCTTCCCGGATAAACCGTCCATTCTCTTCCATGATCTTCCATTCCAGCTTATAATTATTCCGTATCTGCATCACCTTGTCATGTTGTCTGAAAATGATATCCCCTCTTTCCCGTTCCGGCTTCTGACCGGTTCCGGGATTTAAGATTTCCTGCAGTTTCTGATTCAGATTCTCCACTCCCAGCTCATATTTCCGCATTGGAGTCAATACCTGAATGCTCATGGCGTCTACGCCAAAATATTCCGGCAGTTTTTTTGTAATCAGGCGTTCCAGCTCCGCAATGATATCGGCGGACCGGCTTCTTGGTATGTAGAAAAAATCTTGACCGGTATTTTTAATCTCCGGATGCTTCCCTGCATGTATCATATGAGCGTTTGTAATAATATCACTGCCCTGTCCCTGCCGGAAAATCTTATCCAGCACCGTAACGGAAAATACGTTTGAGGCAATGATGTCCTTCAGTACATTCCCCGGCCCCACTGACGGAAGCTGATTGGAATCACCTACCAGAATCAGTCTGGTTCCCGGCATAACCGCCTGCAGCAGATTATAAAAGATCCCGCTGTCCACCATAGACATCTCATCGATGATAATCACATCCGTCTCCAGCGGATTGGACGCATTTCTCAAAAAACGGTAAGCAGGTTCCTCCCCATCACTGACTGCCCCTCCGGTCAGTTCCAGCATTCTATGAATCGTCTGCGCCGTATATCCGGTTGCCTCCGTAATACGCTTCGCCGCTCTTCCCGTTGGTGCAGCAAGCATGATACTTTTTTTCATACTCTCAAAAACCCTGATCAATGCATGGATTGTAGTGGTCTTACCTGTTCCGGGGCCGCCTGTAATGACTGTAACGCCATGTCCAACCGCCTGCATAATCGCCTGTCTCTGTTTCTCATCCAGAGAAAATTCTTCCCCGATTGCCGATATCGGATGGATACGGTCAAATGCCACCGTCCGGTCAGACATTTTTATATCCAGATTACACAGCAGTCTGGCAGAATTCATTTCCAGAAAATAATTCGCGGCCGTATAGACCGCCGTCACCTGCTCTGCCTCTGCATTACCCGTT
The DNA here is from genome assembly GCA_947632705.1 of uncultured Coprococcus sp. Taxonomy (GTDB): domain Bacteria; phylum Bacillota; class Clostridia; order Lachnospirales; family Lachnospiraceae; genus Coprococcus. Next base: position 13,541 of record CANRQE010000022.1, read on the forward strand.
TCTCCGTCCGGCTGTACAGCTTCCTGCATCTGCTTAACAACGATCTTTCCGGACATCTGAAGCTCTATCATCTGATTCGCAACAGATTCTTCCAATACTTCGTCAAATGGCGCAGTCACTTCCGTCAGAAGAGAACAGGTCTTTTGTACCAGCATCTGCTTTGGCAGATACATATGGCCCAGACGGTTTGTGCCCGAAAGTGTATATAAAACCGCTGCTCTGACGCGAAAATCCGAATCCCTGCTGATTCCGATTTTTTCTGCGATTTCATCCGCCGTCTTAAATCCGATGCCTGCTATATCCTCCGCAACCTTATAAGGATTCGTGCGGATGATCTCATACATATTATTTCCGTATTCATTGAAAATCCTGACTGCAAGATTGACCGATATCCCATACCCCGTCAGAAAGATAACTGCATCCTGCATTTCTTTCTTTTCATTGTATGAAATTGCAATTTCCCTTGCTTTTCTTTCAGATATTCCCTTGATCTCAGCCAGTCGCTCCGGCTCCTCCTCAAGGATTCTAAGGGAATCTGTTTTGAACTTCCTGACAATGCGTTTTGCCAGTGCCTCCCCTACGCCTTTAATAATTCCGGAGCCCAGATAACGCTCGATACTGATACTATCTTCCGGCATTTTGATTTCACATGAACTGAATTTGAATTGAAGATCATATTGAGGATGCGTAACATATTCACCCTCTGCAGATATATAGATCCCTTCACTGACCCCGTGAAGGGTGCCCACAAAAATGTCTTCGCCGTCTTCACTGTTTACAGTAAAAACGGCGTATCCATTTTCTTCATTTTTAAAGATTACTTTTTCGATGCAGCCTTCTTTTACCACATGCTTTCTCCTGACTGGAAATTATTCTTTTCTTGTACTAAGTAATTCAATATATTTTCCGGTTCCGATTGCAACTGCACGAAGCGGATCCTCCGCCGTCATTGTCGTAATGCCTGTTTTTTCCTCCAGAAGCTCCTCCAAACCGTGAAGCAGCGAACCGCCGCCCGTCAGTACAATTCCCCGGTCTGCAATATCGGCCGCCAGCTCAGGAGGCGTCCGCTCCAGAACAGAATGTACCGCTTCACAAATCTGGGATGCCGGTTCTCTCAAGGCTTCCTCTGTCTCATCAGATGTAACCGTAACCGTCTTCGGAAGACCCGTTACAAGATTTCTTCCTCTGATATCCAATGTAATATTCTCCGGTCTCCGATAACAGGTTCCTATCTTAATCTTGATTTCTTCAGCTGTCCGCTCTCCGATCAGGAGATTATGCTTCTTCCTCATGAACCTGACGATGGCCTCGTCAAAATCATCGCCTGCCACCTTAATGGAAGCGCTGACTACCGGACCGCCCAGCGAAATAACCGCAATATCCGCCGTACCGCCGCCGATATCCACAATCATATTTCCACACGGTCTGTATATATCGATTCCTGCGCCGATTGCGGCTGCCACCGGCTCTTCTATAATGGAAACGTCTCTGGCACCTGCCGTATAGGTCGCATCCTCAACCGCTTTCTTTTCTACCTCCGTAACCTGAGAAGGCACACATACACTGATACGGGGACGTCTTCCAAAATAACTTCTTCCAACCGCCTTCTGGATAAAATACTTTAACATCTTTTCTGTTATCGTATAATCAGAAATGACCCCCTGCCGAAGCGGACGGATTGCCACAATGTTCCCGGGGGTTCTCCCCAGCATCAGTCTGGCTTCCTCACCGATCGCTACAATCTTATTCGTATCTCTGTCATATGCAACTACAGACGGTTCCTTCAGTACTACGCCCTTTCCCTTTACATACACCAGTATACTGGCGGTCCCTAAATCTATACCAATATCCGAGCTTGCCATGTTCGTCTCCCTTCCATGCTGCTATTCCTGTACATCTCTTAATATTACTAAAGAAGCATTCCTTCCGTCAAGCCATTTCATGCTTACTTCTGACAAATCCATAATTTTATCAAACTGTCTGATGTAGCTTCTCCATGTCACTTCTTTTCTCTCCGGTAAAAAAGGATTCTGCACAACTCCGATTCCCTTGAACCTGTCATTCAGATCCCGGATCAGCGTCTTACTGTCCTTTCCCGTAAAATCATATCCCAGCATAGTATTTAACGGCTGGTTTGAAAACAAAACTTCTCCAGTTTCGGCATCTCTTATAAATATACCCACTTTTACATAATTATATGTATCGATGAGCAGCTTGTTGATCGTACGGATATTTCCGTCACCCTCAAGTCTGGCCAGACTGCCCTGTAAAACATTCCGGATATCTATGGAAAATTCCAGATCGTCCTCCGACCATATTTTGTTATTGACTGTACTTGCCATTACCACATAACCGCTGATCAGATCATTAACCTTAATCGGGCTTGCAAAAAAGCTCTGTACCGGGCTGTCATTCACAATCTGCTGAAAGGCTTTATTCGGATGCCTGTCATCTACCAGTATATATTCTACATCCTTCACATATTCATACGGTATACGCGTATTTCCAATCTGCCACTCTACAATATATTCTTCAGCAGACATGGACTGTCCGGCCGACCAGATATAGCTGCACTCATAATGCCGCCCTTCCTTTTTGGAATAGACGGCCATAACGTCAATTCCAAGATATTCACCGGTCTGCTTCATAATCGCAGTAATACCGGAGTTACTGTCATCATCCATTGCATTTAACGCATCTGTCAGAATCTTCTGCCGTCTGATCTTTTCTTCGAGAAGCATCTCCACGGATTTGCTCCTGCTTGCCTCTTTGGCAAGAATCTTGGAGTTATAACTGTACTCGGATAAAAATGTACACATCTTCCACTGGGTCTTATAAATACTCCTCAGTCTCTTTTCATCCTCTTTGTCATATGCGCATAAAATCCAGGTTGCAATATGCTTGCCGCCAATTACGACAGGGGCCCCGGAAATTCTGCTTTCCGATATACCGTCATCCATCTCCATAACAATCGGCACATTATTTTGAAGAATCACTTCATTCAATTTAACAAAGATATCCTTATACTGCGGCTTTTCGAACAGATCGTAGAACGCGCCGATATGCTGCGGCGGACCTGACGGTTCGACCAGCTGTTTTCCGTCCGGAGTAATCAGGGCAGAATACAACTGACACATTTCGGCAAATCCCTTTACCAGTGTCGCCCATTTATCATAATCGACATACTCGGCCTTTTCGTCATCCCGCTCCACATTGTTATTCATAATATAGGAAATCTTATCCTCATATTTTCTTCTTGCTTCAACAACACTGTGCTCCAGATTCTTCTGATCGGTAATATCCGTCACCATGAATTCTACCGTATAAGAAGCGTCCACCACCTGAGCAATGCTGCTTTGTGCCTTTACCCACCGGATCTTGCCGCTGTCGTCTACAATCCGGTATTCCTCCTCAAAATCCGATTTTCCGGAACGGATCGCGCTTCTTGTACTCATCAGCACGCGGTTTCTGTCCTGTGGATGAATATAATCCTCAATCAGCTTATTTCCGGCCCGCAAGGCCTCCACGTTGATTCCCATGGTTTTCGCATTCGGTGTGATATATTTATAATGGGCTTTGCCGTTTTCAATCTGAAGTACGACCACAAAACTTTTAATCTTATTCATAACGGACATGATGTATGAATGCTGTTCTTCATCCGCAGAAGGCTGCCGGTTTCTGATAAACAGAAATTCCACCCCGTCTACCTCTCCCTGCGCGGTCCTTACCATATGACATTTTAAGGTCATCGGACTGATAGAGTTATTGGCGGCAACCAGCCTTGCCTGCATCTCAAAATCCTCGCTGCCAGTATCCTTTGCCTTATATAAATGTCCGACCAGAATATCATAATCACTTTTAACCAGAAGATCATTCAGTCTGATATCCCCCTTATAAAATCCGCCTTCCGTATACCCGTATTCCGTTATATTTTTCGAAACATACCGGGTACGCCAGCTTCCGTCCGGTCTGTACAGATAGAGAGCCACTACTCCGATATGGTTGATCATGCGTTCCAGACTGACGCTTCCGATCGATACATCTGACCTGAGCTCAAACAAAACAATATATGCCTTTTTATTGTTATATTCAAACTGATTGACAAATCCGCTGACGACGTATTTATCCTTTTTATCAACAGTCAGCAGCAGTCTGTGCCAGATTATGGATTTTCTGCTCTCAAGCGTCGGCCAGAATTCATCACTGGACATAAATTTATCAGGCTCCATTGATATGGATGTGATCTGATTCCCGATGATTTTCACAGCAACATTGTTGATGCTTAAAATCTCTCCATCTTCGCAAAAAATAACGGCAGGATACTCAATATGACTTAAAAAATCTGTATAACTGCTTATTTTACTGATTTCCACGTATTTCCCTCTTTCTTATCCGTACTATATATACGCTTTGTACTGTCTCCCCCTATAGACACATAAAACTTTTCCGCGTATCACACACAGAAAAGTTTTATGTAGTAAGCATATCATATCATTTACTGTTCCTCTGCAGCAGCAGCCTCCGGTTCTGCTGCATCTGCGGCATCCTCTGCCACTGCATCGGTTGTATCGCTTTTCAATCCTGTGAAGGCCTTATCCGCAACATCCTTCGTCACACTGCAGGCATTCACAACTCCGTCCAGGGAAGCAAGCAGATCCGACATATATCTGCTTACGCTCTCGCATTCCCGCTTAACATTCTTACGCAGCATATAGGCTTCACTGGTTGCCTGATTGACAATGCTCTCAGCCTCTTTCTGCGCCTCTTCTTTCTGTGTTCTGCATTCATATTCCGTCTGCGCCCTGACAGCTTCTGCAGCCTCATGCGCTTTCGTTCTCAGCCGTTCACTTTCATTATAAGCCTGTTCTTTCATACTATTGCAGGCTGTTTCTGTCTGATCGAACATCTCCTGGCATTTCTGCTTGGTTTCACTATCCAGTGCATTGCATCTTGCCGTAGTCTCATTCTCCATCTCTTCACATCTGGCCGTAACCTCAGCTTCCTGCTCTTCACACTTTTTATTCGTCTGGGCAATCAGCAGATCCGCACTTTCTCTTGCCTCAAGCAAAGTTCTGGAAATGGATTCGTATCTACCGGCAGATTCATATTCTCTCTGTTTATATGCATTAATCTGCTCCTTTAAGGATTCAATCTCGCTCTCGTACTCTGCATTTGAATTCTTAAGCTCTTCTATCGTCTTGTTGGATTCATTCATATTTACTTCGCGCATGGTCTTCAGACTGAGTACAGCTTCACTCAGTTTATTCACATTGGCTTTTAACTCGCTTACCTCTTTCTCATGCTGCGATTTTAAGTCCTCTATATAGTAGTCAACTGAACTCTTATCATATCCGCCAAACTTTACTGTCTTAAACATATCCATATCATCTAAATTCTTGCTATCCTTTGCCACAACTAATCCCTCCAAATTATTTTTTCTGAAAGCACAACAATCCCCTTTGTATTTACAGTATCCTTTGCTCGCTTGACTATTATATCACAGATGTCGAAATTTGCACAGATATTTTTATTGTTTTTTAGTTACAAAGCCTGAAATTTATGATATATTGTATGATAATTGCAGCTGACAAACAGAAAATATTTGTTATACTATAGAAAAGTCATAAAAGAAACGGGGGTTGCACTATGAAGATATTCAAAAGAATGATTGCTTTATGTCTGATATCCTTATTGACACTCTGTTCTCTATGCAGCTGCGGAGGCAAGAAAAAAACAGTCTATCAATCATACATACAGAATCTGTTAGATGTAAACTACAAAGGTATCTATACAGACTACATAAAAGAAAACGGCGGCGAAGAATCCGATGCCAAAAACATGCATCAGGATTGCATTAACCAGCTTGCAGAACAGCTGATCACCCACTATTCTCTGGACAACGCCCAGTCCGTTCAGATAAAAGAACGTTTTTTCGAGATTGCAGAAACCATTTACAGCCATACAAAATATTCCGTTTCTGAAAGCTATCAGGAAAATGGCGAATACTTCGTTGATGTTACCGTTTATCCTGTGAATATATTGAATCAGGCATATGAAGAAGTGATTGCCTACATTGAACAGTTCAATTCCGATGTGGACGCCGGCGTTTATAATAACTATACCATGCAGCAGTATGAAGAAACATTTGCAGGGGGACTTGCCGATATTCTGGCAGAACACGCAAACGCCATAGAATATCTGGCTCCTGTCACCGTAACGGTTTCCATTATGGATGATGGTGAATATTATAGTATCTCGCCGGAAGATCTGATCCGGATCGACAGCCAGATGATCGCGGTTGAAACCCACGGAGATACATCCGGAGAAGAAAATACAGATACCGTGCCGTCTGATGAAGAAACCGCAGAGGAATAAAAAAACAGAACAGAATAAGCACCCCGCCTGCCGGATAGCGTTCTGGCAGGCAGGGTGCTTTTATGATTCCTATAAATTTTCATTTTTCAGTTCGTCAATGGTATTTTTATTTCTGATTGTGGCAACCGCATAAATCATGGATATGGAAACTACCAGGAAAACGCTGCCTACGGCAATGGCAACGCTGCTCCATGGAATAAAGAAGGTCATCCCTATCCCATCGGAAACTGCATGATAGATCAGCCATGTCACTCCGACAGATACAGGAAGTCCATACAGCAGGCCCTTGATACCATACAGCAGGCATTCATATATCATCATTTTGCGGAAGCCTTTCGGCGCCAGCCCCACAGATTTGAGCATGGCAAATTCCCTCCGGCGCAGATTGACATTTGTAAATATTGTATTAAACACATTTGCAACCGCAATCAGGGAGATCAAAATAATGAAACCATAAGCGAATACCCTTAATACAAGCAATACGGTTTTTATCTGTTCCATTTCCGCCGTATAGTCATTGACAAATCCGCCTATATCCCCGTTTTTGGAAATCCAGTTTCTCAATTCCTTTGCCGTTTCATCATGATTGTCACATCTGACCACAAAAACAGGCTCCTGATCAGACAGTGGTAAGAGCTTCGGCATATCATAATACAGATAGAAATCCTCTGCATCAGAATTTGCCGTAATTTTCTTCTCATTTGCCTCCTCGATATAAAAACGGAATACATTTTCCAGCTGGCTGTAAGGATAACAAAGAGACAGGATTGTTTTATCCATAAATTCCTCTATTGCAGGTTTCTTTTCGGTAACAACATCACAGGCTAACGGAACTGCCGCCGTCGCCTCATCTATGGAAAACTCCAAGGCGCTGCCGTTTTCAAGTCCCTCCCGGTAGCAGGCCTCTGCAGCCTTTTCATCAGCTATGACTTCATTATATGCATCGACAAAGGCATCGGTCGTATAAATATATTTATATTCTCCGTCCTCTGTCACTTCAATATTCCGGACTGCATAGCCCTCATATTGCCGTATCGGACGAAGCATCAGATCTGCTTTTTCAATATCATCAAATACATGATATATCTCGTATTTCTCCTTTTCCGGACAATAGTTGGACACCTCATCCCAGATAACAGCCTTCGGATGTTCCGGATCAAAATATTCCTCCTCGTCCAGCTTCAGTTCGGTTAAGTAGTTCCGAAATGTTTCGTCATCCAAAAAGAAGATATTTGCGTAAACCAGCACCTCCTCCGGCACGGAATCATCCGTGCGGCTGTACCAATAATCATAGTAATCATACGCATAATCATATCTATAATCCTCCAGTATATTATCCAGATACTGTTGATTCAGGGAATCCCTGTTTACCCCGATTGTAATGCTGTTAACAGCCTCAAAATATGCAATGCTTTTTACATCCTCCAGAGACCGGATTTCGGCTTCCACATTCTGCATGTTGTTGCCGGCGTTTTTGCCATACCAGTATATCCCCAGATTATAGTCAAAATCTGCATAGGCATATCCTGCACTTTTTTCCAGATAAGCGCCGAAGCTGCTTGCCGAAATAAACAAAACAATACTGACAAACAGGGAGCATACAGTTGCCCGGTATTTTTTTCTGTTTCGTTTGAAATTCTTTGCCGCAATGGTCCCTTCAAATCCAAACAGCTTTCCTGTAACCGGAGATGTCCTGAGCTTTCTTGCCTTTATCCTGATATCCTGACTCTGCCTGATGGCGTCAATGGCTGATTTTTTTGAAGCGCGCACAGCCGGCATATATGCTGACATCAGTATCGTCAACAGAGATATTGCAACCGCAATGAAAAAAGCCGGCAGGGACGGATGAAAACCGATATGCATAGCTCCTTCCTCCAGCAATCCGCCCAACATATCCCCAAGGAAATAAAAGGTAGTGCCCATTCCCGCCAGTCCGATCAAAATTCCGATCGGAATTCCCACGGCAGATAAAAAACAGGCTTCCGTCAGAACGCTTTTTTTCAACTGCTTTTTTGTCGCTCCGACAGAGGTCAGAATTCCAAACTGCTTTGTCCGTTCACTGACAGAAATGGAAAATGCATTATAGATCAGAGAAATCGTCCCAAACATAATGATCAGAACCAGAGCACCGCCCAATCCATAGAATACTTCATTATAGTTGTTTTCCCCGGAGCTTGCCGTCAGACGGAGCAGTTCATAATGTATCGTCCATGTGGGCAATTCCTGCTGCTTATACATAAACTCCGCCGTATGCTTAATATTCTTCAGGGTAAAAAATACCTGATAGCATCCCTCAGAACCGGAGGCTCCCGTTTCTATATCTTCCGGCATAACCGTTAATGCCGTATATCCGGGTGCACTGTAATCTTCAAAATCCGGTCTTTCATAAAAACCCACAACCGTATAAGTTACTGTATGAAGATTTTTCAGAGTCTCCTTATCACCGCCCTCATCTACCGGCGTAAAGGCGGTCAGATTGTCCAGCCGTTCTTCTCCACTCATTCTGTCCCCCAGAGAAAGTGTAAGCGTCTCGTTTAAGGTATGTGTGATTCCGCCATTTGAATCCAGATGCTCCGGCAGAAGAATCTCAGACGCATTCTGAGGTAACCGTCCCTCTGTCAGATGAACCGGCATCATATCGGTAAAGCCGTCTGACATCTGCTGCACACACAGATACGGCTTATATGCATTCTGTCCGCCTGATAATTCGGCGAAACCGAGCAGCTGCAGATATGCCACCTCCGAGACCTCCCGTTCCTTCTCCAGCTCCGTAATTGCAGTATATTGGTCCGTAATTCCCTGCGCATGCCAGCCTCCGGAAACATGAATTTCCCGTTCAACCAAAAAATGCTGTAAAGAGGATAATGTAAATGTAACTGCCGAAAACATGGCGGCAGAGAGTGCGATTCCGATAATCGTAACCAATGTCCTTGTCCTGTTTTTCTTCAGGTTACGCAAAGTGATTCTGCTGAAAATATTCATGACCGAATCACCTCATCTCTGGTAATCCTCCCGTCATCAACAGAAATAATCCTGTCGGCCTGCAGGGCAATATTTTCATCATGTGTGATCATGATCAGTGTCTGGTTATATTTCTGGTTGGAATACTTTAACAGATTGATGATTTCCTGACTGTTTTTGGAATCCAGATTTCCGGTAGGTTCATCCGCCAGCACAATCGCAGGCGAATTCATCAGGGCACGACCGATGGACACTCTCTGCTGCTGTCCTCCGGACAGCTGGTTTGGCAGATGCTTCTCCCGCCCTTTTAAAGACAGTACCTCCAGCAGCTCGTCAAGCCGTTCCTGGTTGACTTTTCTGCCATCCATCAAAACCGGAAGCGTGATGTTCTCCGTAACATTTAACACCGGAATCAGATTATAGAATTGATAGATCAGACCGACCTGCCTTCTCCGAAAGATTGCAAGCTGCGTCTGATTTTTTTCATAGACGTCTTCTCCGTCCACATATACTTTTCCATGGGTAGGCACATCTACCCCGCCCAATATATGCATCAGCGTAGATTTACCGGATCCGGACGGTCCGATAATGGCCACAAATTGTCCCTTTCTGACAGAAAAAGAAACATTGTCGAGAGCCACCACCTTATTTTCACCCTCTCCATATACCTTCGTAATATTTTCCACCTTTAAGATTTCCATTTGTTTCATCCTTTCTTTGGAATTTTATACTCTCAGTATATAGAGGTCATATGACAGACAGATGACTTTCAAGTGACAGTTTTGTAATATATGCCGTAAGACTCCTGCCCTCACTTCTTATAGAAGCGGATTTCAAAACATGCACCGCCCAAATCCCTGTTCTTTGCTTTTACCGTTGCATTCTGCTCTGCAAAGATCATACGGGCAAGCGCAAGTCCGATACCGACGCTTTCACTTTCTGCATCCTTCCCTTTATAGAACCGCTCAAATATATGCGGCAGATCCTCCTGGTCAAAGCCCGGCCCGTTATCTTCAATCAGCAGCTCCGTATACAGGGCCGTTTCCTGTATGGAGACAGAAACCGTCCCTCCGGCAGGCGTGTGTTCCATACAGTTTTTCAAAATATTCTGCACGGCCTCCGTTGTCCATGCAAAATCTCCGGTCAATTGCTCCGCCCCTGTCTGCGTATAAATCTCCAGAGTCTGCTCCCGCAGCTCCATCGGTACCAGAAGAGGCTCGGCAGCCGCTCTTACCAGTTTCTCCGCCATCACCGGTTCGCTGACCATATATGCCGTTCCTGCATCCATCTTTGACATTTTAAGTAAAGACTCCACCAGCCATCCAACTCTTTCCAACAGCTTTGATATTTCACGATACAATTCCCTCTTTCGTTCCTCAGTCGTCTGTGGATCCTTGATCAGGGACAGACTAAGCTGCATGGCTGTAAGCGGAGAACGTAACTGATGGGAAATATCCGCCATCGTATCAGACAGATACTTCTTATCCTGTTTTAAGCTGTCTGCCTGTTCCACCAGCCTCGCCGTCATTTTGGACAATTCATTTTGCAGGATGGACAATTCACCCTCTGTATAATCCTCAAACGGAATCGGAGTCTGAAAATGCAGCATATTGTCTAACTCCGTACTGAGCTTCTGAATTCTCTTATAACGGTTATGCGTAAAGCACAGATAAAAAAGCAGCCAGCACAGACAGACACCGACCGTCAGAATCCCGGTCTGTATTCCTATCATAAAACCCGGCACAGCAAACAGGGCTGTCAAAACCAGCCCTGCGAAGATACCTCTTTTTATTTCAGGATTTCGGAAAAACTCTCCCATCGTTTCTATTCTCCCATTTTATATCCCATTCCCCGTATGGTTCTGATATACCGGGGCACAGAAGGATCATCCTCAATCTTCTCCCTAAGTCTTTTGATATATACCGTCAGAGTATTATCATTTACAAATTCCCCTGCAATATCCCACAGCTCCTCCAGAATCCGCGAACGGGACAGCATAATTCCCTGATTTTGAAAAAACAACAGCAGCAGCTTATACTCCAGCGCAGAAAGCATGAGTTCCTTTCCGTTTTTTATCACATGTCCCTTTGCCGGGTCTATCATCAATCCCTGATACTCCAGCACAGTACCTGTCTGTCCATATCTCCTTAGCACACTGTTGATCCTTGAAACCAGCTCCCGCGGCCGAAACGGCTTTGCAATGTAGTCGTCAGCGCCCATATCCAGTCCCGTCACAACACTGAATTCGTCTCCCGAGGCTGTCAGAAAAATGACCGGAAGCTTCGTAGTGGCCTTGGCTGCAGCACACACGGTAAATCCGTTTCCATCCGACAGGGATATATCAAGAAGCAGAAGGTCGAAGTTGCTGCCATTTTCTGAAAGCAGCGCAAGCGCCTCCTTTTGCCCTGCTACAGATGACACCCGGAATCCTTCCTTTTCCAGAAATTCAGTCAATGCCGTAACGATACTTTTATCGTCCTCTACCAAAAGAATATGTGTCATACTGCTCCTTTCCGCCTTTCTGTTTCGCTTTTTGTCTCTTCCTATGTTCCGATATCAAAACCGCCAACTTCCTTTCACGGAAATTGGCGGTCTGCTCTCCCTGTTTTATTTAAGCATAAACGTAAATTCTTCATCTGCCAGTTTAAATATATTTCCGTCCAGAAGCGGCGTATCCGTACCGCTCTTAATCATCTTTCCATCGATATATGTATGATTGGTGGATTTATTATCCCGCAGATAATAAAGACCATTGACCTTGACAATATAGGCGTGCCGGCGACTGATGGAATTATTATCCGTCACCTGATAATCTACTCCGTTGGCTGACTTTCCGATACAGAAAATAGGTTTATCAATATGGATCTTCTCCCCCGTCCGGGTCCGGACAATACTTGGACCTGTCTTCGTCTTATTCATGCTTGTAAGCACGGTCGTGGAAGTAATATCCGATTCATCGTCATCATCAAATCCGATATCCATGCCTGAATAATCCTTCAGCTCTTTGGCAAGCTTAAAGGAGGCTGCAGTCTGTGTTGTGGCTACAAGCACCGGATCAATACCCTGCGACTTTTTCGCTCCGCCATGTTCCGCTTCTGCCTTATCAATACTTGCCTTCTTCTGTTCTACAATGAATTTATAGAACTCGGAAAGATAAAATATCGGATTTTCATCAAAATATTTAATAATTTCATATCCACAGTCCGAAGCCTTTTTATTCGCAAAATTCAGCCGGTTTATAAACTCTCTGGCAAAATTTCCCATATTACATTTATCCATCGGTTTATCAATCGGAAGAAAGATCAGCTGCACACTCATATTTTCCATATTCAGATACATATATCCCGTACTCAGGATGATTTTACCAAGCGACAGCTCATTCGCCTTCAGATACATCATCTGATCCGTGATACTGAACATAATATCAAGCAGCTCATCCCTGTGTATCTTTTTCGTTATAAACTGGTCCATTGTAATCATTGCGGGAATGGAATACGTCAGTGTTCTTTGTCCGTCTATATATTCTTCGTGGCAAAAACAGTTATTCCCTACAAAGGATGTATTGTACAGTTCAACCTCTTCCTGCAATACCTTTACATCTTCTTCAATTTTGAAATATAATTTGTACTCATCGCACAAATAAATCTTCTCTGCACTCATAAAATACCCTCCGAAACATTATCCCGCCGTAGAAAAAGCTTACTCCACAGTAACCGATTTTGCCAGATTCCGTGGTTTATCTACGTCAAGTCCTTTTGCATCAGACGTATAATATGCGATCAACTGCAATATCACCGCTGTTGCAAATACGGTAAACAGATCCTCCTGTTCAGGAATCCTGATATGCTTATTACAGATTGTAGAATCGTTCACCGCTTCATCCATACTGATCAGTATGACATACGCCCCTCTTGCTTTTACCTCCCTGATATTGGAAATCATCTTTCCGTATATATTTTTTTGTGTCGCAAGCGCAATCACAGGAACATTTTCTGTGATCAGAGCAATCGTTCCATGCTTCAATTCACCGGCAGCATAAGCCTCCGCATGGACATAGGAAATCTCCTTCAGCTTCAATGCACCCTCCAGAGAAAGTGTATAATCCATACCCCTGCCGATAAAAAATGCATCCGGCGCAAGCTTGATATAATTGGCGACCTCCTTAATCTGGTCGGCCTGCTTCAACGTCTGCTCTATGACGGGTATCGCCTGCTGAAGCTTTACAACAAACTCCTTTGCCTGCTCCTCTGTATAGATCCCTTTCACAAGAGCCATCCGGCATCCGATCAGATACATTGCCGCCATCTGCACGGAATACGCCTTTGTACTGGCAACGGCAATCTCCGGGCCCGCATGCGTATAAAGCACATAATCACTTTCTCTCGCAATCGTAGAGCCTTTGACATTCACAATGGAAAGCACTTTGGAACCGCAGCTTTTTGCCAGACGAAGCGCCTCTAAGGTATCTATTGTTTCGCCCGACTGGGAGGTTACAATTACCAGTGTTTTCTCATTGATCAATGGTTTCTTATAACGAAATTCCGATGCAATCTCCACATTGACCGGAATCTTCAGTTCAGACTCAATCATTGCCTTGCCTACAATTCCTGCATGCATGGCAGTGCCGCAGGCTACTACCGTAACATTTTCACAGTTTGCAAATACCGCATCATCAATTCCATCCTCCGTAAAATCCGGAAGGGAATTCACGATCCGGGGCGTAATGGTATTCCTCAGGGCATCCGGCTGCTCATAGATTTCCTTCAGCATAAAATGAGGAAATCCTCCCTTCTGCGCCGCTTCAATATCCCAGGTAATCTCCAGATTCTTCGGAACGACTACATTTCCCTTCAGATCTTCAACCTGGATGCCGTCTCTGCTCAGAGTCAGGATATGATATTCCGGCACTACGAAATATTCCCTGGAAAAAGAAATGACCGCCGTCAAATCCGAAGCAATGATCGATCCCTGCTCCCCACAGGCAGCGACCATAGGGCTAACATTTCGTACCGCATATATAATACCCGGATGGTCCGCAAACATGATACAAAGAGCAAAGGAACCGGCAATCAGCTTTACTGCATTACGAATGGTTCTGATGGGGTCCCCTTCATACAATTTATCTAACAACGCCGCAACGACTTCCGTATCCGTCTCCGATACCAGCTTTTCTTCCAGCCCGTACTCTCTGATGATATCATAGTAATTTTCGATAATTCCATTATGGATCAATGCAACATTCCCGCATTTGTGGGGATGGGCATTGATATCCGTTACGCCGCCATGGGTTGCCCATCTGGTATGTCCGATTCCACAGGTGGATGTATATTCCTGATCCTGGCACAGTTTCCTCAGATCATCTACTCTTCCCGCTTTCTTTCGTATGGTCAGGGTATCGTCATCATTCAACAGGGCAATTCCCGCACTGTCATAACCTCTGTACTCAAGCCTTGCCAGACCATCGATCAAAATATCCTTGGCCGGTTGTCTGCCCGTATAGCCTATGATTCCACACATATATTCAATTCTCCTTTCGGCTGACCCGGATTTCCGGGTTATTCCATCTACAAATATCTATGAAATATCTGCAGTCTGTATGTATCCGGTCACAATGCTTTGTTTTGAAGTTACCCTCATATTTTGCAATTGCGTGCGCATCCGAATGCTGCGTGAAGGCATCCGCCGAATTTTCGATAACCTTCATCCTCGTTATCCCTGTACGTCTCCTTTCAAACCCGTTTCATCCATACTCCGACTGGCAAACCGGTTCTGCACAGGGCACATGGCGCTAAGATTTCTAAATCTTTCCAAACCTGTATTCCTCCTATATACAGACAATCAAATTTTAGCATAGAATAAACTGGAAATCAATGAATATAGGAAAATAAAAAAGGCATCCGCTCTGCCCAATCAGGGCTCTGAGAATGCCTTTTATATTATATTTACTGCAATTTTAAATAATCGGACCGGACATATCCGTTATAGGTTTTTCCTCCGACAATCCGGGTAATCTTATACCACAGATTGGTACCCGATCCAACGGCTCCGGTAATCTTTACCGTCTGTCCCGTTGACAGATACAGGATCCTGCTGTAATTGGTACCGGCACCGGTTCTCATATTTACGGCTGTCGTAATAACCTTTGCATACAATGGGCCGGACCCCTCTCTTGCCGCCGCCGAAACCTTACTTTTATATTTTCTTCCGTTATATGTCTTATATGACAATACATGATAGGAATAGGAAGAGGAAACGGTATCCGTCAGATAATAACGGTTATTGATTCCACTGACATCCGCCAGCCAGGTATAGGTCTTTTTATTCTTATCGTACCGATAGATACTGTACCCGTCCGCATAGGAAACCGTCGTCCATTTCAGCATTGTCTTATTCCCTATGGTATAAGTTAAAACTGTCGCCACCTTAGCAGGACTGGTTGATGCATAATAAGTAACTCCCGTTCCGTAATACCTAGTTCCGTTATGTTCTGCATATGACTTGATATAAAACTGATATGCCGTCACGGCTTTCAGCCCTGATACCGTATAGGTAGTTCCGTTTTCAACTCTGCTCACAAGCACATAACCGCCCTTTTTACTGTCATACCGGTACAGCTCATAGCCGGAAGCTCCGCTGCTTTTACTCCATGAAAGCGTGATGGAGCTGTCGGAACAGCCGGTTACATTCAGTCCTGACACAGCCTTGGGACCGGTATAGGTGATCAGGGAATCGGAAATCGGTGCAAGCACCAGCTCCCCTTTGGATTTGTAACACGCCCGGACACAATATGTATATGTAGTATTCGGTTTCAGGCCGCTATGCTTGTAGGTATTGTTATGCGCTCCGCTCAGATTTGCAATCGGCGTCCATTTAGAATTTTTTGTATCTCTGATATACAGACGATATCCGTCTACATTCTCCTGATAATTCCATTCTAATGCAATCGCATTGCTGTTTACCGCAACGGCAGTCAGTCCCGATATCTTACCCGGCAGCGTATAAATGCTGACGTCATCGGAATACTTATAGTAATCTCTGGCTCCGTCTTCCTCATAATACGCCCTTACCCTGTATGTGTATTTCATGCCCGGTTCCACGGAAGTATCCGTATAAGAGGAAGCAGAGGTTCCGGCAATTGTTTTCACTCTGGTCCATTTTCCGGAAGCCGAATCATATCTGCTGATATTATAACCGGATACATCTTCACGGGGTTCCCACTTTATGGTCACGGATGTGTCGGTAGCATCAGACAGCTTCACGTTTTTAATCTGTTTTGTAAGCGGCGTGGCCATAATCTCGGAGGAGTATGGTCCGCAGAAATTTCCGTTATTTCTTTTATAGACTGCACGCACCTTATATTTATAGGCAATATTAACGTCCAGATTTTTGTCTGTATAGGTGGTATTGGCCGCACCCCTGACACTGCCGATATACACATATGCCCCCTGCGACTGGTCATATCTTACAATCTGATAGCCGTATACACCCGGAACTTTTTTCCAGCTTAATGTAATGGTATTGGCAGTCGCATCTGATTTTTTTAAACCGACCGTGGTGTCCGGATTCTTCAGATACCAGAAATCCATGTCCACCTGACCGTCAATCCCATCCACATGACCGGACGCAGAATACTGCCAGAAGGTATATGTTCCCGTATAATTTGTTTCATCCGTATAATGTGCCAGCCAGATCGGATAGTGGTTTGCAATATCGGATGCGTGCAGTTCATCCTGCAGCATAGATTTATTGGCATAGACCATACCGGTATAATTATGGCTTTCAACCGTAGAACAGAATGTATTACAGATTGCCGTTCTCTGCGTATCGGTCAGCTTTGCTTTC
Organism: uncultured Coprococcus sp.; assembly: GCA_947632705.1. Taxonomy (GTDB): domain Bacteria; phylum Bacillota; class Clostridia; order Lachnospirales; family Lachnospiraceae; genus Coprococcus. Next base: position 30,719 of record CANRQE010000022.1, read on the forward strand.
TCCAGCCTTCCGCCGGGTGCATATTCATAATCCATAACCACCGGTAATTCCAGACTGTATTTCTGAATGAACTTCACGGCATAATTCGCTTCCTCAACCGCTTCTGCCGTCGTAATTGCCTGGGAATAAACATATACGCCTACATCGATTCCCGCCTTTCTTGCCGCTTCCAGATTTTTGATCGCGGTCTCATCCGGCATTAACGCTCCGGTTCCATACCCGCGGTACGCAACCCTGATAAACGCAAATTCGATTCCGTCGTTCTTTACCTTATTCCAGTTTATATCCGCCTGCCAGGAGGAAATATCAATTCCGTTGAGAATCCGGTATCCATGGCTGAACCGTGAATTATGTATCTGTTTCTCATCCGTATATAAAGAAATCATTGCCGGTTTATTTCCGTCTGACTGGCGCTGCAATTCCTGCATTGCCATCGGATCATCCTGATAGGTATCCATAATATAATCAATCTGGCTGTCCGTCAGATTGTCCTTATCAAACTGCCCGCATGCAACCAGTTCCCGGACCTCCGCACCGGCCGCATCCTCTCCTGCAGCATCAGAGGTCTCCTCCTGCACGCTGCCGGCTGCATCTGATGGAAGAACGGATAGCCCAAACGGCAATATAAGCAGAGCAAAAACCATGGCAATGCCCCATACAAGCAAACAAATCTTCTTTTTATTATTCATCTGATCATTCCTCCTAAAATTTTTATGATCATCCTCACTGCCACTCATTTCAAAAATAATTCCAAACACAAATTCAATACTAGAAGCTTTAAACGCAAAAGTCAATGCTTCATTACTGGAAAAAAAGCATGTATAGAAAAATTTAAGATTTTCCGGAGACCAAAAAAGGTGCTTTTCAAGTTACAGACCAATACGGTCCGCAGTTGAAAAACACCCTTTTTTACACTTTTTAGTTCATCTTCAGCTGATAAACGAACCTCCGGGCAGGTTCTTTTCCGTTGTGAGCAGGGACAGATTTCCCTCTGAATCCTCCGCACATAACAGCATACCCTCTGACAATACCCCTGCCAGCTTGCAAGGCTTCAAATTGACGATTGCAACTACCCGCTTGCCGACCATTTCCTCCGGGGAATAAAAGCCCTTGATCCCGGAAACAATCTGTTTAATGTGATTTTCTCCGAATTTTACCTTGGAGCATATCAGCTTTCTGGAATTCTGAACCTCATCACATTCTATGACTTCACCAACCATCAGCTGCATTTTCTGAAACTCCTCCAGTGTGATCTGCTGTTTGTCCAGCACAGACGGATCACTTCTGAGTGCCGCAACCTTTTCTTCTGCAGCGCGCAGCCTTCTATGTTCCTCGGAATCTTCTTCCTTTTGCTTCTTTGCCTTTTCATAGATGGTCTCTTCCTCAACCGGTGCAAATTTATGCACCTCCTCCATGACCTCATTGATATCCAGCCTTGCAAAGAGAATCTCCGGTTTTTCTACCACCTTATTGCCTGAAGGATACAATCCGAACCGTCCAAGCTCCGTTACCTTCCTCTTGGTTGAATTCATCTGGTTCAAAATCTTAATGGAGGTATCCGGCATAAACGGCTCCAGTAAGGAAGCGCCGATCACGATACTCTCAACCAGATTATACAGTACGGTATTTAATCTGCCGCGCTGGTCATCCTCCTTTGCCAGCGCCCATGGCATCGTTTCATCAATATATTTATTACATCTCTTAAACAGGGCAAATATCTCCGTGATCGCATCTGCAACCCGTAATTTGTCCATACATTCCGCAACCTTATACCGGCAGTCCAGCACGATCTTTTTCAGGTCTTCATCAACGGCATCTGTCACCTTGTCGTTTGTTACGATTCCGTCAAAATATTTATTGGACATAGAAATCGTCCGGTTGATCAGATTTCCCAGCGTATTGGCCAGCTCAGAATTAATCCGCTCTACTACCAGCTCCCAGGAAATCACGCCGTCATTGTCAAACGGCATCTCATGCAGCACAAAAAACCGGACAGCATCCACGCCAAACAGCCTGACCATATCATCCGCATACATAACATTTCCTTTGGACTTACTCATCTTACCGTCACTCTGAATCAGCCACGGATGCCCGAATATCTGCTTTGGAAGCGGGATGTCCAACGCCATCAGCATGATCGGCCAATAGATTGTATGGAATCTTAAGATATCCTTACCGATCAGATGCAGATCCGCAGGCCAGTATTTCTTATATAATTCGCTGTGCTTCCCGTCTGCATCATATCCCAGACCGGTAATATAGTTGGATAAAGCATCAATCCAGACATAAATGACATGCTTTTTATCAAAATCAACAGGAATTCCCCATTTGAATGAGGTTCTGGATACACACAGATCCTGCAGCCCCGGCTTCAGGAAATTGTTGATCATCTCATTCTTTCTGGATTCCGGCTGAATAAAGTCAGGATTCTGTTCTATATGTTTCATCAGTCTGTCCTGATATTTACTGAGGCGGAAGAAATATGCTTCCTCCTTCGCTTCCTCTACCGGCCGGCCACAATCAGGACATTTGCCGTCAATTAACTGAGATTCCGTAAAAAACGACTCACATGGGGTACAATACATACCTACATACTCACCCTTGTAAATGTCTCCTTTGTCATACAGTTTTTTAAAGATTTTCTGTACCTGTTCCTCGTGATCCTTGTCTGTCGTACGGATGAATTTGTCAAAGGACGTATTCATCAGGCTCCAGATTCCCTTAATCTCGCCGGATACCTCATCCACAAATTCCTTCGGCGTCTGCATATGCTCAAAGGATTTGTTCTCAATCTTCTGTCCATGCTCATCTGTTCCGGTCTGGAACCTCACGTCATACCCTGCGAATCGTTTGTACCTTGCAATGCTGTCAGCCAACACGATCTCGTAAGTGTTGCCTATATGAGGCTTGCCTGACGCATATGCAATGGCTGTTGTAATGTAATACGGTTTTTTTGCCATTTGCAAAACCCTCCTTATAAAAACTACAGGCACAAATGAAATGCCTGCGACACTTGAAATAAGTACCAAAATTATATGCCCGTTTTGTTCCGATTGTCAAGTAAAGCGGTACAATCCCGGCAGAAATCTTTTCTTTCTCCGCCCGGCCGGAAGATACATCCCGCCATAAGAAACCCAGCTGAAAAACATAACAAAAAAAATACATTTACTGATTTACATAACTAAAAACACATGTTATAATAGATTTTTCTTTTACTGTTTTGATGAATATGACAACGATATAAAAAAGGCAACAGAGCAAAGTCCAGCGGTGATATGTCAAGCATAAATTAAAATTATTTTTGAACTATTTTCATATCATTTGCTGAAAAAAGGG